>CACZZA010000044.1 GCA_902785485.1 uncultured Ruminococcus sp.
AAAACATCTCGGAAATACACAAAGTATTCCCTTCACTGTTTTCTTCGGCTGAACAGCTCTCTGCTCCGTCAAAACTCTTCGACCCGAAAGCGATGGATTTTCGAGTCGTTTTTGGTGCGGAGGACGCCGCCTTACAAGCGTTTGGCAAGGACGACAAGCCGAAAGCAGCCGAAAAGACGCGCTTTCAGGCGTGTTCAAATTCGCGCCGCCTGCCTACAGCTCGAATTTTTCGAGTCCGGCTTTGTCGAGCGAGCGTACCGAGATGAGCAGCAGGAGCTGACCGAATACGTTTACGCCCTCGCCGATCCAGTTCATCCCGGGATCGGAAAAGTCGCGCGACGAGAGGTACCCCATACCAAGCATCGCCGCGAGGTAGACGATAAGCAGTACGCCGGCGAGACGTTTTTTCATCCTGAACGCGAGGACGCAAAGCGAGATCGAAAATCCCGCCGTGCCGAGGATGAGGAGCGCGACGAACGGCATTTTGCTCGTGAACGGGACCGCGGCGAACGCCGCCTTTTCTTTTTGACTGAAAAGGAGCATCGAGCAAAGTCCGAGCGCCGCCATCATAAAACCGGTCGTCTGCATCGGGAAGAACGCGTCGTTGAGAACGGTGTATTCGCATATATCGAACGCGACAAGCAGTTTATACAGAGCTTTCAGCGTTCCCGCGATGAATATTACTATCATTCCTCCCGAGGCGAGCGCGAACGCGCCCTTCGACGCCATGTGGTAGATACCGCGCATGATGATCAGCGACGAGAGTAAGAACAGTATCACCGGGATGAGATCGAACAGGGCCATCGGGACGCTCATTTTTTGTCCTCCGTATCCTTCGTCAGACGGTAGAGCGGGATGAGAGGCAGAATAACGGGAGTTTTTCTGACGTACTCGCGGTAGCTTTCGTCGTTTCCGTATCTCTTCATCTGGCGGCCCTCAAGCCTTTTCGCGCCGTCGAGCATGATGTAGACGATCGCGACAAAGCTGAATATCGCGGCGAACCACTGGAAAAATCCGGTGTAGGTCGAAAGACCTCCGATGAAAACGCCGGTCCACATGACTATCTCTCCGAAATAGTTAGGGCAGCGCACCATACGGTAGAGACCCTTCGTGGCGGGTTTGTCGGGAGCGGCCTTTTTCTGCGCGTTCTTTTGCAGGTCGGCGAGCATTTCGATAACGACTCCGACAAGGGACACGCACACTCCGACGAGGGGAAGGACGAGATCCGAGGATTTGTTGTAAAGCCGCGAGAAGGCGGGGCTGACCTGGAGGACGTAAAGCGCACCGACCGCGATCCACATCGTGATCATAACGAAGATCGGCAGCTTTTTCGCGTATTCGCCTTCCATATTTTTCTTATAGCTGCCGCTCTTTATCTCGCGGTAGAGCAGAAAGCCGGAAAGTCTCGCTCCGTAGAGGATGAAGACGATGCACAAAAGGACCGTTACGAGGGAAAGCTCCGACGCGAACATGATCATCAGAGCGACGCCGAGCGCGGCTATCGCGAAGCCGTAGCCGACCGACAGGAACCAGACGTATTTTTTGAAGCCGACGGAGCAGGCGGCGAGCGCCACTCCGAACAGTATCGCAAGGAGAGGCCACATAGTCTTACTCTCCTATCTTTCCGTGTTCTTTGATGTACTCTTTGAAGCTGAGCTTGCCGTATTTTACGGATGCGACCATTGACTCGGTCAGAGTCCATTTCGAGAAGCGGATGAGTCCGTCTTTTCCGGTCTTTTTCAGTTTGTTCACGAAGATTATCAGATCGAACACTTTGGGAGAAGTGCGTTTGATGACGGGCGTTTTGCCGTTGACCTCGAACATCATTTTCGCGATCTCTTCGTAAGTATAAGTTTCGGTGCCGCCGATGTCGTAGGTCTTGTTCTCGTCGTTCATGTGCTCGACCATGAAGTCTGCGAGGTCGGATGTGTCGATGACGTTGCACGATACGTCTTCTTTACCGAGCAGGGTGACCGAGCCTTTTTCGATCATGGGCTTGAACACCTTGACGATGTCGTAGAAATATCCGGTCGGACGGAAGATAGTATAGGTGATGCCGCTCGCCTTGAGCTCTTTTTCGAGCATCGCTTTCGAGTCGAGCATCGGGATCTTTTTCGCTCTCGGGTCGTCCGCCTTGAGGACCGAAACGTATGCGAAGTTTTTGACTCCGGCGCTCTTCGCCTCGTTGAGCAGATTGAGATTGCCCTGATAGTCGATGTCGTAGTTCGTGACGCCGACTCCGCCTATGGTGAGACCGACGGTCGTGACTACGGTGTCAACTCCGTCGCAAAGTCCTTTGAGGGACTCGGGTTTGGTCACGTCGACCTGTTTTTTGATATATTTTCCTTCGATCTCTTCAATATCGCGCACCACCATATCAATAGCAGTGACGTCGTGTCCCGCGCGAACGAGCGATCTCAGAACGTCAGATCCGAGTTTGCCGAACGCGCCCGCAAGTAATACTTTCATTATTCCATACCCCTCTCATTATTTCTTTTTTTCTTTGCTGCGTTTGTCGTTTATGATCTTCATTTCCGCAGAGGTGATCGTCGTGACGCCGTTTTCCTTTGCCCACGAGACGCATCCGCGAAGCACGGTGGGCAGGAAGATGCGCGGAACGTTGACGATCATTTCCAGCGCGTCGTCGGTGAATTTGATTTCCGGATCGATCCTGTCCGCGGCGTAGCGCACCGACTGGAGAGTCGTTTTGCGGACCGGAAGAAGCTCGGTTATCATACGGCGGGCGCGGTGATACCAGAAATTCTTGGAATCGCGGTAGCCGTAGTCGACGGGAAGGGGCGGGAAATCGCCTTTTTTGACGCCGTTGACGATGGCGTTGTAGTATTTTTCCTTCATCATGATCTTGTCGACCTTGAGGATGAAGTGCGCTCCGTAGGGAGACGTGATGCCGTTGAAGTCGTGGTACTTCGGCAGAGTGTAGTGATCCTCTCCCTCGGGCATGGGACCGTCGTTCTCCGCGCCGTCAAGCGTGTCGACCCACGTGCATTCGATGACCTGCACCGACTCTCCGACGATCTTGGGATACTTTCCGTCCGGATCTTCCTTCGCGCGGAGTCCGTCTTCGAGCGTCAGACCGAAGCCTTTCATCTTCTCCGAAGTGGTGTCGCCGGGCCAGCTGAGGCGTACCGCCTCTTTGAAATATTTTTTGCCGTCGGGGAAAAAGTTGATGGCGCATTTTTTGCGCTTGATGATGTTCTGCGCGGTGTTCGACGAATTTCTGCAGGACAGGAGCATCGCGTAGTAGTCCTTGCCCGCCACGTAGTACGGCTGTACAAGCGAGTATGGACCGCAGTTGGTCTCGCCGTTGTCCGCTATGGTGCTTATAAGCACCGCAGGCATCGGAAAGAACAGCGACGTCTGGTAAAAGTTGTCGACTATGCGCAGATCCTTGAAGTCAGACATGTCAAAGTCCTCCTTGATGATTTTATAAAATGATCTTGCTCTAAATAAGGTAGGTAGGGGAATATCTGTCAGCCACGTTCAAGGAAACGCCGCGTCCCGCGAGCGCTCTCGACGACACGTTGAAAGCGATCTCCGGAGTGTTGTTTTCTTCGCTCAGGTGCGCCAGCAGGAACGAGCCGGTTCCTCTCTCCGCCAGAAAGAGCGCGAGAGCGGCGCAATCGTAGTTTGATAAGTGCCCTTTTTCGGACATGATCCTCTGCTTGAGGGACGGAGGATAGGGCCCGTTCAACAGCATTTTTTCGTCGTAATTCGATTCGAGGACGACCTTTCTGCACCCGAGCAGATGATCGACCGCCTCCCTGTCGACGTATCCGAGGTCGGTCGCAAACCCGAACGAGTCGCTTTCCGACTCGATCCTGTATCCCACGCAGGCGGCGGAATCGTGAGGCGAGTAAAACGAGGCGATATGGAGCGAGCCTATATCAAGCTCGTATCCGAGCGTATGTACGTTGAAAGAGGAGGTGTCGCACTTGTATTTCCGCGCGTATTCGGTACAGCTCGCGTCGACGATATGTACGGGAGTCCCGATCTTGCGCGAAAGCACGTCGAGACCTTTGACGTGGTCTATATGCTCGTGCGTGACGAGTACCGCTGAGATGTTTTTTATATCGGTGCCTATCTCTCCAAGGGAGGCGCAGAGGCGCTTGCACGATATGCCGGCGTCTATGAGTATTTCCGTCTCCCCGCATCTTACGTAGGTCGCGTTGCCGCTCGACCCGGACGCCAGGGAGACGACGTTTATTTTGTTATCCATGTTTCAAAAATAGAATACGTTTATCACGTCGACGAGCAGCGTAATGACGAACGGAAGCAGGAAAACAAGCACTTTTTTCGCCTTTTCCCTGTCGCGCAGACGCATTTCGATAAACTCCTCTTTTTCCTCTCTGCTCATCGTGTCGGGCAGGTCGCTTTCGGTCGGGACGTCGCGCGACACGCCCTTATTGAATATCACGTACAGCGAGCCGAGCAGAGTTATCGCGCCGATATAGACGAAGAAAGTTATCTTCTGTATCAGCAGTATCCCGTATATCTCGGCGACCTTCATCAAGGTAAAATAGACCGAGAAGATCACGAAGAACGATATGAGGAGCTTTATCACGAGCTTTTTGTCGACTTTTTTCTTTTCTTTGACGGCGGGCACGTTTTCCCGCGCGGCTTTCTTTTTGTTTTTCATCACGCGAGCTTTGCCGCGCCTTCTTTGCGGACGCGAAGCGGTATGCAGGAGCCTTCGCCGAACACCTTTTCGATCTCGGTCTTATACTCCGCCGCCATGTCGTGAGGTACGAACGCCTGGATCGTTCCGGCAAATCCGCCGCCGTGGACTCTCCACGCCGCGCGCTTGCCCTTGAGCAGGTTTTCCGACAGAGCGAGCGCGAGCGAAAGTCCCTGCTCCTCCACGTTTTTTGTCGTGTAGACGTTCTGCAGATAGCGGAACGACGAGTTGCCCGACTCGATGACGAGCGAAAGGAAAGCGTCGAGGTCGTCGCGCCCGAGTGCCGCTCTCATTTCTTCCACGCGGCGGTTCTCGTTGAAGAAGTGTATCGCGCGAAGGATAGCTCTGTCGCCCGCTTTCTCGCGGAGCATCGATGCGTTTTTGATAAGTTCTTCGTAACTGCACTCGCGCAGGACTTCTTTGCCGAGGAGGGACGCTATCTTTTTCATTTCTTTGGGAACGGAGGAATAGTCTTCGTTCAGGTCGGCGTGGTTGCCGCCGGTGTTGACGATGAACAGGGTGTATCCGTATTTGTTGAGGTCAAAGTCGAGCTTTTCGATGACGGGATCCTTCGTCGACTCGAAGTCGATGTAGATAAATCCGCCGACGGCGCACGCCATCTGATCCATAAGTCCCGACGCCTTGCCGAAGAACACGTTTTCGGAGTATTGCGAGATCTTCGCGATCTCGACGTTCGATACCTTGCCGTCGTTGTAAAGATGGTTGAGGACGTTGCCGACCATCACCTCGAACGCCGCCGAGGAAGAAAGTCCCGAGCCTTTCAGCACGCTGCTCGTAGTATAGGCGTCAAATCCGCCGATCCTGTATCCGTTTTTGCAGAAGCCGTCGCACATTCCCGCTATCAGCGCGTTCGACGAAAATCTGCGCTCGGGTGCGGGGGTGAGCTCGTCGAGAGAAACGCGGTTGGGACGGAAGCCTTCGCTGTGGAGATTTATAACGTCGCCGCCCGAGCGTGAAGCGATCGCGATGATGTCGAGGTCAATGGAGCCCGCGATGACTTTGCCTCTGTTGTGGTCGGTGTGGTTGCCGGCGATCTCGCTTCTTCCCGAGACCGAGAACAGGGACGCGTCGCGTACTCCGTAGTCTTTCTCGAACGACCTGACCGCCGAGAGGTATCTTTCGCGTTGATAAGCGACTTTTTCCTCTCCGTAAAGGGCGGCGAACTTCGCGTCGAGTTCGTTTTTAGATATCATTTCTTTGAGTTTGGTAGTAGTCATATCCTTAAACCTCAAAAGTTTTTTATTATTTTACTTATATAGTATAACATAGCGGCGGCAAAATGTCAAAAATAATTTTCCCGGCGGCAAAGCGCGACAAAAGCGCCGCAAAACCGGCGAAAAAAGAATGACCGTGCGGTTTTCGCACGGTCATCCGGTCACGTATTTTTATTTTTTGAGTCCGCGGACGATGTTCTCGGTATCGGACGCGATGACAAGCTCTTCGTTCGTCGGGATGAGCATGACTTTGACCTTGGAGTCGGGAGTCGACAGCTCGACGATGTCGGACTGATGATGCGCTTTCGCGTTCTTTTCGATATCGAGCTTGATGCCGTAGTATTCCATATCGGTGCAGGCGCGTTCACGAAGCTCGGGGTTGTTCTCACCCATACCGGCGGTGAAGACGACGGCGTCAAGTCCGTTCATCGCGGCGGCGTACGCGCCGATGTACTTCTTGACCTGATATGCGAGGCAGGTAGCCGCGATCTCGGCTCTGTGATTGCCCTTCAGGATAGCGGCTTCGATGTCGCGGCTGTCGGACGAAATGCCGGACAGACCGAGGAATCCGCACTGCTTGTTCATAAAGTCGCTCATCTGGTCGGGATCGAGACCCTCGTGCTTCATGATGAAGGTTACGATGGCGGGGTCGATGTCGCCGCAGCGGGTGCCCATGATAACGCCCGCGAGGGGAGTGAAGCCCATCGAGGTATCGATGACTTTTCCGCCCTTGACAGCGGAGATGGACGAGCCGTTTCCGATGTGGCAGGTGACGATCTTGGTCTCTTCAACGGGTTTGTCGAGGAGCTTCAGCATCTCGCCGGTGACGAATCTGTGGCTGGTGCCGTGCGCGCCGTAGCGGCGGATGTGGTACTTCTCGTACATTTCGTACGGAACTCCGTATATGTAAGCCTTTTCGGGCATCGTCTGATGGAAAGCGGTGTCGAATACGAGTACCTGGGGTTTGCCCGGCATAGCCTCGAGGCAGCCTTTGATACCCATGATGTGCGCTCCGGTGTGAAGGGGAGCGAGGTCGCGGCAAAGCTCGAGCTTCGCCAGCACTTCGTCGGTGAGAAGCACGGACTCGGAGAAATATTCTCCGCCGTGGACTATCCTGTGTCCGACCGCCTCGATCTCATCCATCGACTTGATGCAGCCGAGTTCGGGATCGGTGAGGTACTGGACTACTATCCTAGTCGCTACCGCGTGGTTGGGCATCGGGATCTCTTTGACGTGCTTCTGACCGTTGATCTTATGCTCGATCTTTCCGTCGATACCGATCCTTTCGCAGATTCCTTTTGCCAAAACTTTGTCTGTCGCAGTGTCGAAAAGCTGATACTTGAGTGAGGAGCTTCCTGCGTTGACGACGAGTACGTTCATTTTTTACCTCCAAAATTTATGAAACTCTCTTTTAATTTTTTGCGATATGTGATATACTCAAAACGGAGCGGAGAGACCGACTCGAGTCAGTCCCGTTATCAATCATTTCATTTTAACTTAAATAAAAGCAAAATGCAATAGGATTTTCAATATTTTTCCATTATTACGGAGTCTTTTATGAAAACTGCGGCGATCATCTGCGAACTCAATCCCCTTCACAAGGGACATATAACGGCGCTCGAACGGGCGCGCGGATACGGTTTCGACTCGGTCGTCGCGCTTATGAGCGGACCGTTCGTACAACGCGGAGACGCCGCTCTGTACGATAAATACACGCGCGCTGCGGCGGCGGTGACGAGCGGCTTCGACCTTGTGATCGAGCTTCCTTTCCCGTTCGCCTGCGCCCCCGCGGACCGGTTCGCCTCGGGCGGAGTTTATCTCGCGTCCCGACTCGGAGCGATCGACGGGCTGGTCTTCGGGAGCGAATGCGGGGACGCCGGAGTTTTGGAAACTTACGTCAAACGCGTCGAGAGCAGGGAATTCAAGGACGAGTACAAAAAAGCGCGCGAGAGCGAGACCCTTCCTCCCGCCAAGCTCCGTCAGACGGTGTACGAACGGCTGTTCGGCGGATTTTATCCTACAAAAGCCAACGACATATTGGGAGCCGAATATCTGCGCGCGGCAAAGAAATACGCGCCGTCGATCGAAATACTGACTTATAAACGCGAAAAAGGGTTTTCCGCGACGGACGCCCGCGCGGAGCTGAAAGAAAACGTTTTTTCATCCGTCCCGGAGAAAGTGATACCGGTATTTGAAAAAAGCGGGAAATACTCTCTTGAAAACGGAGAAAGGGCGATACTGCGTTTCTTTCGCGAAAGCGGACCGCGCGAGCTGTCCTCTTTTGAAGAAATGAATTCCGACCTTGCCGCAAGGCTCGTCCGGCGCGCGAAGGACGCCCGTTCGCTGGCGGAGTTTTTCTCCCTCGCGTCGAGCGGCAGCTACACTAACGCAAGGATACGCCGCGCCGTTGTTTCGGCTGTCTGCGGTATGAAAAAGGGGATCAGACCCGAAGACCTGACGTCTTCTCTCGTCCTCGCGGTCGGCAAAAAAGGACGGGAGATACTCCGGACTTGCAAGCAAAACGGAAGTATATCCCTTTATACAAAACCGTCCGATATGATAAAAAACGGCGGAGAAGCCGCAAAACTCTCTTCCCGCGCGGACGCGCTTTACGCCCTGCTCGGAGACGGGATCTTGCCTGACGGAGAATTTTTGAAAAAAACACCTTTCGTGTTATGATATGGAGGTACTATTATGGTAAAGACAGAAGTTGTTGAATACGGAGTTTACGGAAAGGCGCTGAGGATCGCGAACGACGTCCTCGAGGCTTTCGTCACTCTCGACGTCGGTCCCAGAGTCATCAGGCTCAACCTGCTCGGAATGGAAAATATGTTTTACAATTCCGGTGATATGACGGGCGGAGTCGACGTGTCAGAAATGTACGGCAAGGATGAAAAATGGCGCACCTACGGCGGACACAGAACGTGGATCGCTCCCGAGGCGCGCCCGGAGACCTACTATCCCGATCACGATCCGGTGGAATATAAGCTCGTCGACGGCGGCGCGGAGTTCTATCCGCCTACACAGAGAGTGACCGGGATGACTCATACTCTCACCGTGCGTATCGAGGGCAACGAGGTATTCCTCACCAACAAACTCAAAAACGACTCGAACGAGACCAAGCGCCGCGCGATCTGGGGCATCACCGTCACCGACGTCGGAGGGGTCGCCGAGGTCGGACTCCCGACGAAAGACACCGGACTTCTCCATAACAGACGGATAAACCTCTGGCCTTATACTCATCTTGACGATCCCCGTCTCACGATCGAAAACGACAGGATCACTGTCCGCCAGGATCCTAACGGCAACGGCGCGCTCAAGATCGGCGTCAATGACGAAGAAGGAAGGATAGTCTGCCGCAACAAGGGGCAGGAGCTGACGCTTTCCTATACTCCGAGGCACGGAGAGGGCGAGTATCCCGACGGCAACGTTTCGAGCGAGATATATACGAACCCCCGCATCCTCGAGATCGAAACGCTCGGTCTTTTCCACGATATAAAGCCCGGAGACACCGTCACACACGAAGAAAAATACTCCCTTCGCAGGCTTTGATCGGGCGAAAACTTGACATACGCGAAAAAATATAGTATTATATTCGTGTTGATCGAAAACTTTACGTTGGAGGTATATCATGGCTGAAGAAAAAAAGATAATAGACGGACAGCATATAATGTTCAGGGGCAAACCCCTCATCCGCGACGGAAACACGTTCTGCTACGGCACGATGGCGGATAAATACATCCTCTTTATGATGGCGCTCAGCAGCAGAAAGGTCGCCGATTCCGACGGGAACGAAGTCGAAGTCCCCGACAAGATGATCGTCCAGATCCTCAGCACCGACACGACGAAGTCGCCTATGGAACGCGTCGTCAAGCAGTTCGACCGCACCGGTCTTTACGACGCGCTTGACATCGGTCTCATCTGGCTCGAAAGACTCAACGGAAAATAAGAAAAGAGGCGTGGAGGACCTTTATCAAAAGGTCCTCCGTTCTTATATTGATCCACTCCGTGCGGTACACGGTCCGTGCGCTTGGGAGCGCGGCGCCGGTTTTCAAACGTTGCCAATAAGAGAAAAAACCTTTGTCAATGAAACAAAGGTTTTTCTTTTCCTCTTTGTAAGTTTTTTGAAAGGGGGCGCGGGGGAGGACTTTTTTTCAAAAAAGTCCTCCCCCGCCTGAGCGTTATTATTTACTTGACCTCGTACTCGCTCTTTATGACGTCCGGCTCGCCGGTGAGGCGGGTGACTATCGAAATGACGTCGGAGAGGAGGAGAGCTTTCTCCTTTCCGGTCTTGAGCCTGTCGTAGAGGACGTCGACAGGGACGACGCGCATTTTCTTTTCGTCCTCGACTATTTTGTAGACGGAGAACGCGGTGCGCGCGATCTTTTTATCAGAAATGTACAAGTGCGCGGCGACGCCGTACTCGGGGAGCGTTTCGAGGCAGGCGTATTCGGTCTTCGGGGACATCGTGACGTTGCCGAGCGACCAGAAAACGGGCCTGCCGTCGATAAGTTCGGCTTTTTGCGTGGTATGGGAGTGCGCGGCGACGACTCCGTCGAAGCCGAACGAAAGCGCCTTGTCCACGATAAATTCCGAAAATTTGCCGGGGCGGGTGTTGAACTGACCGCCGACGTGGGGCAGGAAGAGGGCGATGTCGGAGTTCGCTTTGGCGAGCTTTGCGTCTTGCGCTACGCGTTTGAGGGGCGCGCGCGAATCTTTTTCGTCATAGTTGTCGTCCGCGTAGGAAACGTCGAGTCCGAGCGCGCGGTTGAGTCCGATCCCGTCGCGGAAGATGTATTCACGTCCCAGTTCGCGCGAGACGAGCGCCTTGATATAATCGCGCGCCGCGTAATATATCGGATCGTAAGGCGGACGCATGGTAGGCGCGGTCTGCTCGCGTATCATATTGACGCAGGGACCGTATTTTTTGCCGAGCAGGGGTTGTTTCTTGCCGTAGTTCGTGCCGTAGGTCGCGTTGTAGATCGAGACCGCGGTCTTTCCGAGCTTGAATACGTAATACGGAGCGCTTTCTCCGGGGCGTACCGTGCCGGTGTGCGCCATGCCGTATGAGTCGAGCGCGTCAAGGGTGCGGATCATTCCGTCTATCCCTCTGTCGAGGCAGTGATTGTTCGACGTGGTGACGAGTTTTACTCCGATATTCTGCAGAGCGCCGACGACGGAGTCGGGAGTGTTGAACGAGAACAGCGTGTCGGAATATCCCGCGCTCTCGCCCGCAAGAGGCGATTCGAGGTTGGCGATGACGTAATCGGAGCGTTCCGTGATGCTCCCGAGCGGTTCAAGCGCGCTCTTGAAGTCGTATTTTCCGCCCTTTTTCACTTTGGCAAGGAGCGGAGGCTCGCACATCACGTCGCCGAAGATCGTCAGCTTGTATTCTTTTTTCATAACTGTTTACCCCTTTTCAGATTTTATCGTATCTGCTTCCGGTGACCACGGGCGCGCAGCCGCCCGACGTCAGTTCGGATATTTTTTTGCTCACTTCGCCGTAGCCGTCTTCCTTGACGGCAAGGCGGAGCGTCACGCCGTTTCCGTAATCCGCGCCGTCTTCGACGACCCCGAGAAAAGAAAGCTCGTAGCGCAGTTTTTCAAGCAGAGGATAAGGAACGCCAACCTTGAATTCGGTGTATTTAACGAGGCTCACTATCCCCGCCGCCTCCGCCGCGCGTTTGGCACATTCGGTATAGGCTCGGACGAGTCCTCCCTTGCCGAGCAGGATCCCGCCGAAATACCGCGTCACTACGACGCAGACGTCGGAAACTCCGCTTTTACGCAGATAATCGAGCACGGGCAGTCCCGCCGTCCCCTGCGGCTCGCCGTCGTCCGAATAGCGGGTGACGTTGGTATCTTTTATAAGGTAGGCGTACACGTTGTGCCGCGCGTCGGAAAACTCCTTGCGGATCTTTTTGATATACTCGACGGCGTCGCTCTCGTTCGTAACGCGTATAGCCGAGCCGATAAATACCGACCGCTCGACCGTGTATTCCGCCCGTCCCTCTTTTTCAAGTGTGGTGTATATGGGATCAGCCATCGCTTTCCTCTTTCGTCTCGTAGTCCCGCAGAGCGCCCGCGGTGCGCTTGTCGACGATCGCTTTGATCTTCAGTCCCTCGGGAACGTATTCCTTTTCAACGATGACCGCGCGGTCGTACAGCGCCCCCGCCCTGCCCATATCCGAGTGGCGGAACAGATAGGTCTTCGTCGCTTTTCCCTCGCCGACGAGTTTTTGGATCCGCTCTATGAGCGCATCGACTCCCTCGCCCGTTTTAGCGGAGATGAAGAATACGTTGTTATCCCCCGCGTCCTGCTTGATCACCGGGGCGACCTCCGCCTCGAGGTCGCATTTGTTGTAGACGTAAAGGACGGGTTTGTCGCCCGCCCCGAGCTCCTCGAGCAGTCCTTCGGTCACTTCGAGCTGGAGATGACATTCGCTCTCGGACGCGTCTATGAGTACGAGTACCGCGTCGGAATATCTGACTTCGTCGAGCGTCGACTTGAACGCTTTTATCAGGTGGTGCGGAAGATTGCGTATAAATCCGACGGTGTCGGTCAGAAGCACCTCGTTGCCGTCGGGGAGGGCGTAGAGGCGCGTCGTCGTGTCGAGGGTCGCGAACAGCTTGTCTTCGGCGAGGATCCCGGCTCCCGTGAGGTAGTTGAGCAGGGTGGATTTTCCCGCGTTCGTGTAACCCGCGACGGCGATCTTGTATATCCCGGCGCGGTCGCGGGCTTTTCTCTGTGTCTCGCGGGTGCGTTCGAGATTTTTCAGCTCGTTTTCGAGCGCGTCCATGCGTCTCTTGACGTGGCGTCTGTCGCTCTCGCGTTTACTTTCGCCCGGTCCGCGCGTTCCGATACCGCCGCCCTGACGCGAGAGCTGAAGTCCATAGCCCCTCAGACGGGGAAGTCCCTTGCCCGTCAGACGGGGAGTCGTGTATTTGAGGAGCGCAAGCTCGACCTGGAGCTTGCCTTCGCCGCTCTTCGCGTGGAGCGCGAAGATGTCGAGAATGAGCATACTTCTGTCAATGACGAGAACGTATCCTTCGTCCGACGGATCTTTTTCTTCGTTTTTATCCGTTTTTTCGCCTTTGTCTTTTTTGCCGGTGTTCAACTCTTTCTCGATATTGCGTATCTGCGAGGGGGTGAGCTCGGCGTCGAACACGGCGAGGGTGCTTTCGGTGTTTTTGCACAGTCCGCGGAGTTCTTCGAGCTTTCCGCTGCCTATATAGCTCCTCGGATCGGGATTTTCCTTATATTGCACGAGCTTTGCCGCACATTCTCCGCCCGCGGTCTCGAGCAGACGCTCGAGCTCGGACAGAGATATTTCGCTTTGATGACGGTCTTCTCCGTCAAAAACGGCGGAAACGAGTACCGCTCTCGTCTTCTCCGCGTCGGACGCGGATCTGAACACTGTGTTTTGCATAAACTGATTGCCTTTCGGTCTTGATCTTGAAAATGAGAAAAGGGTAAGATACGCCCCTGCGCTTTGGGACGCGTCTTACCCTGTTCATGACAAAATGGAGATCACTCCGCCTTGCCGGCGAGTTTGTTCGCCTTGCTCAGACGCTGATTGAACTTATCAACTCTGCCGCCCGCGTCGACAAACTTCTGTTTGCCGGTGAAGAAGGGATGGCATTTCGAGCAAATTTCAACTTTCATATCGCCCTTGGTGGAACGGGTCTTGACCTCTGCGCCGCAAGCGCATTTGATCGTACACTCTTTATATGCGGGCTGGATAGCAGTTTTCATTTTATCGTACCTCTTTTTCGATTTATTTTTTCAGAATTGCTCCTTATTATAGCACAGCGGTTTTCATTTTTCAATAGGAAAACGCGATTTTTTACGAAAAAATGTTAATTTTTTGTGACGGACATGGAGAAAATGCGTTTACCTCTTTAATTTTCTATCTTTATATGTTAAAATATACGAACGGAAACCGTTTATCGAAAGGACTTTTGATCATGAAACACAACAAACTTGTTTATATTGCGTTCTTTTGCGCTTTGACTCTCCTTTGCGCGGCGTTCGCGTCGTGCGGAAAGACGGAGGAGCCTTCTCCCGAGACGGAGAGTCAGACGGAGGAATACGTACCCGCGACCGCGGAACCGTACGACCACGAGGATATAGTCCTGGCTCCGCTCGAAAAAGCGCCGGTCCCCGAGGGGATGAGGGAATATATCATCCGTCCGCTCACCGATACCGTGATGTTCGACAGCGCAAACGGCGAACGCCGCGAGGAGTCCCACAAGATCACCGTCAGCGCGTGCTTCCCGAACGAATGGTTCGCGACGGACGCGTCTCTCGGCGGACTCACCGCCTCGAAATCGTTCCTGACCGAAGGAGATTATTTTGAAAAAGCCTCCGACGCCGCGGGTGTCTACGCTCGCGTGTGCGACATAGGTACGGTCTATTACGTGGAGGGCGGAGTCAACATCAGTCCCAACGTCATATACGCCGATCCCGCTTTCGCCTCCTACGCGGGGACGCTGACTCCATACCCCGAGACCAGCGCGTCGGGAGAGGCTTACGTTTACTATTCCGACGGAGGCGAGACCTCGGTCAAGCCGGTGTTCTTCCCGATCACCTACGACCGCGTGCTTGGGTTGGTGTTCCGTACCGACGACGAGACACTGAAAAAGTGTATTGATACCTTCCGCGTGGGAGTAGAGTATTTTGCTGAGGGCGAAAACCGCGATCCCGTCGTGAATAAGACCGATCTTCCCGAAGCGACTTTAAGCCAAGACGCGAAGCTCGAATTCGACGATATTGACAAGGCGTTCGAATTTTTATCCGCGGACGCAAACGTCCCCGGGATCGGTCAGGAATACGTGCTGAGTCTGAAAGAACAGCCGGGCGACGAAAAACTCGCGTCTTTCAACGGCTATGAAATCAAAAAAGGAGAGGCGACGCTCGTGTCGGCGCTTTCCGCCAAAGAGAGGGCGGCGGACGCGAAGAAGGACGATCCCTACGAGTACGGCGTGTCGTTCGCTCTTAAACGCGGCTGATCGTTTGATCCTGTACATAATCAATCTGATAATAAATGCTTTTTCCGGTTTTGCCGGAGCGTATGAAAGGAAAAAGATATGAAAAAATCGGTCTTTTCTGCAACGGGCATTGTTTTCGCGGCGATAGTGTTCGCCGTTATGCTCTCGCTGTTTACGGCGGGAGTTTCCGCGGAAAGCTTTGAGATCGCGCCGGGCAGCGACAGAGTCATATTCATCGCCGACGGCGCCGAGGGCGACGGAAGCTCCGCTTCAAGTCCGCTCAAAGCAAATCCCAAACCGTCGGGATTCAACGCGAACGATAAAAATCCCAAACACTATCTCCACACCGCGTTTTATCAGGCGACGGACGCCCTGAAAAACACGGGAGGCACCATCGTCGTCTGCGGAGAGGTGTTCCTCGGGATAAACGAGTCCTACGGCTCGGGCAGTTCCACGCGCGATGTGTTTACAGCGACCCTGAAAAAGCCGATCAAGATCACTTCCGTATATAACGGGGTCGATTACAGAGAGACGAACGGAGCGCGGATAGTCATCGATTATCCCGCCGAGATCGGGATGAACGGCGAATCGGTCTGGGAAAACATCGACATCGTGACGTCGGGAGCCGACCGCGTGATCTCCTGCAACGGATACAGGACCGTATTCGGCGAGGGTATCAACTGCCGTCCGCTCGATCCCGAAAAAGCGGGAGACCCGCAACAGTACGTTTCGATCTCCGCGGGACACAGATACTCCGCGGCGGAGGGCAAGGATTTTCACCTCATCGTCCGCAGCGGGACCTACAACTGCATAGCGGGCGGAGTCTGGGGAGTGCTTACAAACACTTCGCTCCGTAGCGTGAACGTGTATCTGACCCTCGAGGGAGAGACGACCGTTCTCAACAGAGTGGTCGGAACGTCTTATCAGAAGACCCCGTTCGGAGGAAGCGTCTTCCTTACGATAAACGGCGGCAAATACAACGGATATATCTACGGCGGAGGCCCGACCGCCTTCATCAACTCCAACGCAGAATTCAACCTGACTGTCAACGGCGGCGATTTCTCCGGGATAGAGAGCATCGCTCCGCTCGATCCTGAGGCTGATGCGGAATACAAGGTCAAAAAACCGACCGTGGATCTGTCGCTCGTTTCCAAAGCGGACAGTAATGTCGTGACGGACGTTTGCGCCAAGCTCGAAGGATTTGCCGAAAAAGACGTATTTCTTCCCGCCTGGCGAAAAGCCGAGCTTGCCGGAGAAGCATTTGTTTACGGAGACGCGAACGGCGACGGACTCGTCACCGTTGCCGATATGGTAAGGTTGAAAAGGTTCTTTGCCGAATTCGACTACTCGTCCGGAACGTCCGGCATTCCGCTCGGCAAAGGAGCGGACGCGAACGGCGACGGGAAGTATTCTTTGCTCGACGTTATCCGTCTTAAAAAATATTTTGCCGCGTATGACTATGCGACGCGCGTTTCTGCCGTGGTACTCGGACCCGAAAACGGAGGGCAGGGCACGTCCGACCCGACTCCGGAGATCCCGAGTATAGACGACTACGTCTTCGATCCCTCTAAATATACCTTCACTCAGAAGTTCCCGGCTCCGACGGGCGACCGCCGCGAGGTAGTCAAGAACTATATGCTGTCGATGTACGACTTCGAGTGGACTCCCGCAGAGACCTTCACGGTGGGATGGAAAAACACCGGCGACTTCGGAGTCAATCTCAAATACACCGCCGGAACGACGTACAAGGGAATGGTCTATTCGCAGACCTGCGCCGATCTCGACCTGTTCGAGCAGTACCTGTCCGACGGCAAATTCAAGGAAAACACATATTATTATGAAGAAGTCGTGGGAAATCACTGCTCCGCCTCGATGGTCATGGCGTACGAACAGCTGATCGACCTTCCGATGAACGGCAGCCTCAAGCCCGCTCCCGTCCGCAAGGGACTTCTGATGTTCCCCGTTGACGAGGACGGAAACGAGGTCCTCGTCAATCCGACGGACAAAGGATACAGCACCTGGTATTCTTCGACCGTGTTCGAGATAAACGGCGAGGAGAACGTCTACAAGGCTTATTCGCTGCTCGATACGGGCGACATCCTGTATAAGAATATCCCGGGGACCGGACATACCCGTATGGTCGACTACGTGGAGACGGTAACGGACGACGACGGCAAAATAGATCCGGCTAAATCGTTCGTTTATACGATTGAACAGACCAACGCGTTCGACAAGACTCGCAAGGACGGAGTCAATACCACCTGGTGGATCGACCACGCGTACAGCTTCAGCGCGCTCTTTTCCACTAGATTCATGCCGGTCACGCTCTGCGCTTACCACAACAACGAGCCTCTGCACGACGCGTGGATACTCTACAACGGCAACAACACCGCCGCGAACGCGTCGAAGATCCTTTACGGAGAAGTCAAGTCGAACTTCCCGCTCAACTACGTGCGTCTGACGCTTTCAGACAGTACGGGAAAAGTCGTTTCCGAGTCTAAGATGTATCTTGACGTTTCGGCAAATCGTGCCTGCTACTCGGTGTCTGTCAACGAATACCGGGCGGCGCTGTTCGAGGGAGTCCCCTCCGGCACCTACACTTTCAACATCCGCGCGGGCATCGCGCGCGGCGGATGCGACGTCGAAACCTTTGAGATAACAATACCGTAAGGGGAAAGAATATGAAAAAGGCAAAGCTTTTGATATTTGCGCTGTGTCTTGCGCTCCTGTCCGCGGCGCTTCTAAGTCTGCCCGCCTCGGCTGACGGAGGTTCTCCGGTCGAACTGCCTCCCTCGGATAAAGTCATATTCGTCTCGGACGGAGGCACGGGAGACGGAAGCTCGCCGCAAAGTCCGCTCAAGGCGGATCCGGCTCCGGAAGGGTACGATCCGACGGTGCAGTATCCGAAAAATTATATGACGACGTCTTTGTATCAGGCGGCGAAAATGCTCGCCGATACGGGCGGAACGATAGTCATCTGCGGGCGCTTTACGCTCAACAACGCCAATACCTGCGGTTCGCAGTACAGTTACCATGATTTTGTGTTTCCGAACAGCGCTCACACGCTTCGCCTGACGTCCGTATATAACGGAGTCGACTACCGTAAGACTAAAAGCGCCTTTCTGTACGTTACCGAGGGAGCGCATATCATCTTCGGAAGCGACGTCATAATGGAAAACATGGACGTCGTGACGGCGGGGACGGACCGCTCGATCTGCTTCAACTACCACACGGGATACGTCGGAGAGGGAGTCAACTGCTACCCGATCGATCCGGCGAGGGCGGGACAACCCGAGCATTATATCTCGCTCGCCGCGGGGCACAGATACGCGGGCGCGTCGAACAGACACGTCGAGATGTACGTAAATTCCGGGACGTACAACAAGATCGTCGGAGGACAGTGGGGTACCACGACGACCCAATGGAACGGCAAGACTCCTTCAAGTTACACCAATACCTGTCAAAACGTGTCGACGTATCTCTGTCTCGGAGGTACGACGAGAGTCCTTGAACGCGTCGTCGGTTCGACGGATAAAAGCACAGCGTTCGGAGGAGCTGTCGTCATACGCATCACGGGCGGAACTTACGAGGGCGATATAATCGGCGGAAGCGAGGTGTCGTTCATCAATAATTCCGCTACCGCGTATTTCGTGATAACGGGCGGAGATTTTACGAGAGTCAGATCCGTGACTCCGCAGGTGAGCGGAGCCAAGGGGTACGCTCCCGCCGACACACAACTCGATCTTTCGTCTTTCAAACAGAGCGACGCCGCCTCTTTTTATTCGTTATACAATGCCGTCTACGGCTTCGGCTCGGAAAACGTCGTTCTTCCCGAGTGGTATTATTCCGGCGAGATCTCCGAGGATCCGGTCGTCGTCGACGACTCCGGACGCGTGATATTTATCGCGGACGGCGCGACAGGCAACGGAAAATCCGCTTCAAGTCCGCTCAAAGCGACGGTAAATCCGAACGCCGGGATCAAAAAGTACCTGAACACCTCTTTCTATCAGGCGATTGACGCGCTCAAAAACGAAGGCGGAACGGTCGTCATCTGCGGCGAGGTCATGATAGGGATAGACGAGACCGAGGACAACGGAAGCTCTACCACCCGCGACCTCATCACGCCTTATTTCACAAAACCGATAAAATTCACATCTGTCTATGGCGGCGTAGATTACCGCAAGACGAACGGCGCGCGTCTGCTGATCAAAACGCCCGCAGAGCTTTGCATCAACGGCGAATCAGTATGGGAAAACATCGACATCGTGACGGACGGGACCGACAGATGTATTTCGTTCAACGTGTATAAGACTCTGTTCGGAAACGGGATAAACTGCTATCCGAAGAATTATTCCGACAGAGGCACGGCGAAAAACTATATCTCGCTTTCGGCGGGACACAGGTACAGCGCCCTTTCAAATCGCGTTCTCGACCTAACCATCCGCTCCGGGACTTATAATATAATCGCGGGCGCCGGCTGGGGTACGCTCGCTTCTCTCGCGTCGAGCAACGTTACGACGAACCTCACGCTTGAGGGAACGACGAGAGTCCTCGGGCAGGTCGTCGGAAGCATACCGAAGACCTCGCCGTTCGGCGGATACGTCAATATCACCGTAAACGGGGGCACTTACGAATGTGACATCGACGGCGGCGGACCGACCTCGTTCACGAATACCGACGCCTCGGTAATTATAAAGATCAGAGGCGGAAACTTCAATTCGCTGAAGTCGCTGAGTCCCCTCGTCGCCGGCGCGTCGGGCAACAGTCCTGTTAACAAAAAACTCGACCTTTCGGAATTCCCGGAGGAGATGAGAACGAGTTTTGAAGCGCTTTATTCGCATATCGCGGAGTTTTCGGCGCAAGAGATAATATTCCCCTCGTGGTGGGGAGATCAGGGTGGGACCGTTGATCCCGGAATCTCGCCGGGAAGCTACGGCGACGCGACCGGAGACGGCGTCATCGACACGATCGACATAGTCAGGCTCAAACGGTATTTTTCCGAGTACGACTACACATCCGGCGAGTCGACGGTCGGCGTGACTTCCGGAGCGGACGTGAACGGCGACGGAAAGATCTCATCACTTGACATAGTAAGATTAAAGAGGTATTTTGCAATGTACGACACTTATCTCGGACGCTCTTACGTAAGGCTCGGACCGGAGTTCTCCGTGCCGTCCACGGGCGAGCCGGCTGATCCTCCGTTCGTTCCGGATCCGGCTGATTACACGTTCATTGAAAAGTTTGAAGCGCCCAAAGGAAACGTACGCGATACGGTCGTCAACTATATGCTCGATATGGCGAAGGTCGAGTGGACTCCGTCGAAGGATTTCACCATCACCTACCCGGGCGGATCGTTCGCGGTCAACCTGCCTTTCAAGGCGGGTACGACGTACAGGGGCCTCACCTATTCCGATACGATCTGTACTCTCGATATGTTCGAGTACTTCATGAGCGGCGGACGTTTCACCCCGCCCGGAGCGGTAGACTATAAGTCCATCGTCGGCAACAACTGCTCGCAGTCGATGGTCCTCGCGTTCCAGCAGGTCGTGAATCTTCCGCTTCAGGGAACGCTGAAGCCGAACTCCCCGAGAAGACAGCTGCTTATGTTCCCGCTCGACGAAGAGGGCAAAGAAACGCTCGTCAACCCGACGGACAGAGGGTACGGCGACAACTGGTACACTCCCGAACTCAAGCAGATCAACTCCGAAGAAGCGTTCTACAAGGCGTATTCACGCCTCGGACCGGGAGACATCCTCTATAAATCGGTGAGGACGAACGGACATACCCGTCTCGTCGACAAGGTGAACGTCGTACGCAACCTCGACGGAAGCATCAACGCTTCCCGTTCGGTCGTATATACCATCGAGCAGACCAACCAGTTCGACAAGACGCGCAATGACGGAGTGCAGACGACGTGGTGGATCGACCACGCATACAGCTTCCGCGCGCTTTACGATACCGACTTTATGCCGGTCACGCTCTGCATTTACAACAACGGCAAGGTCCCGCAGGACGCGTATATCACGTTCGACGGCAAAAACTCCGACCCGACGAAGGTCGTTGACACGCTCAACGGAGAAGTCGCGTCGAACTTCCCGCTCGATTACGTGATCTGCGAAGTCGTCGACGCCGGCGGAAACGTGCGCGCGCGGACTATCGGCTTCGACTGGGTGGCGACTTATTCCTACGACGTTTCCGCAAAAAAGAACGAGCTTTTCTCCTCTCTCGCAAAGGGAAGCTACAAGCTCAATATCCGCGCGGGGATCGCGCGCGGAGGGTGCGAGGTCGCTTCGATTGACATTGTGATAGGTTAAACTGTTTTCCGCCCCGTTTTTTCGGGGCGGGATTTTTTTGAAAAAATATTGACAGTCAAGAGAACCTGTGATATAATCAATTGAACTTTATCAAAGGGGGGCGTTTGGATTGAGGATATGCAACAACTGCGGGACTGCTTTGAAAGAGAATGAAACGATCTGCCCGAAGTGCGGAGAATACTGTTCGAAGGAGTCGTTGAATGACAAGGCTTTTTACCGGAAAGAAGTCAACAAGGCGTTCAGATTCGCAAAAGCGGTACGTTGGTTCAGGACTGCGCTGTGGATCCTATTGGTCGGATTGATGTTCAGCAATTCGATCGTGGGAGCGATAATCTTTATTTTCACTCTGATCCCGCTTATCGTTCTGACGGTTTTTTCGTTCAAATTCAAAAGTACGGCTAAATCGGAGAGGTATCTTAAAAAGCATAACAGAATGGACGTCATTGACAAGATCAGTTCGGATCTCGTCGTGTTGTCGAACGGGACCTTTTCGGCGAACAAGGACGTCATATTCCAGCAGAAGCCCGGCGTAGTGATCCCGCTTGACGACGTAAAAGAAGTTCTCGCGACAGACTCGCCCGGAAAGATCGTGACCGTTCTGTTCTTCTTGTTTTCGAGCCTCATTATTTTTCTTCCGTTCCTTTTGTCAAAGGAAATGTCGATGCGTGAGGACAACGTCAGGTTTTTCATGAAGGATGGGACTTACCTCGACCTTGAAGTCAAGCAGTACGAGTTCGCCCGGTGGCTCAGAAGCAATCCCGACGCGCTTCCGAAGGATACGTTGGTTACGGGACTTTGAAAAATATCGCAAAAAACCACTTGAATTATTTTTCAAACTGTGATATACTTACTTCCGTAATTATATAAACGCTGTGATGGAGTCAGGCAAGACGGAAAAGTCCCCCGCCAGAGAGAGGCCCGATACGCTGGGAGAGCCTCGCGGGACGCGTCGGCGCCGTTTCGCTCCGGAGCGCGGCGGGTGAAAAACGCAGTAGTCCGCCGCGGGTGTCGCGCCGTTACACGCGAAAAAGAGAGTCCGCTTTTATGCGGAAAACACGGGTGGTACCGCGGAAAGATAAACGCTTTTCGTCCCTTATTCGGGGCGGAAAGCGTTTTAATTTTGAATATTATTAAATTACTTTCAGGAGATATGCTATGAAAGAAAAACTCGAACAGATAAGGAGAGAGGCGGAGGAAAGACTCAAGGCGCAGAACGTCGACCTTGAAGAATTACGCATCCGTTTTCTCGGCAAAAAGGGCGAACTGACGTCCGTTTTGCGCGGTATGGGCGCTCTCACTCCCGAGGAGAGACCGGTCATCGGTCAGATGGCGAACGAGGTGCGCGCGTATATCGAAAAGGCTATCGCCGAAAAGGGCGAGGAGCTGAAAAAAGAACTGCTGAAAAGCAAGCTCAAAAAAGAAAGACTCGACGTCACGATGCCGGGAAACGCTCCGAAGGTCGGCAAGCGTCATCCGCTCGCCAAAGTCGAGATGGAGATGTGGGACATCTTCCTCGGAATGGGCTTTGACATCGCCGAAGGACCGGAGGTCGAGTACGACTACTACCGCTTCCAGGCGCTGAACATCCCCGAGAACCATCCGGCGCGCGACACGCAGGACACATTCTACGTCACGCCCAAGATCCTGCTCAGGAGCCAGACCTCTCCCGTTCAGGCGAGGGTCATGGAAAAACAGAAGCCGCCGATACGCATAATCTCGCCCGGACGCGTCTACCGCTCCGACGAAGTCGACGCGACCCACTCCCCGATGTTCCATCAGCTCGAGGGACTCGTCGTCGACAAGGGGATCACGATGGGCGACCTCAAGGGAACGCTCGAGCTTTTCGCTCAGAAGATGTTCGGCGAAAAGACGAGGATACGTTTCCGTCCGCACCACTTCCCGTTCACCGAGCCGTCGGCCGAGGTCGACGTCAGCTGCTTCGTCTGCGGCGGCAAGGGATGCCGCGTCTGCAAGGGCGAGGGCTGGATCGAAATTCTCGGCGCGGGCATGGTACACCCGAACGTACTGCGCAACTGCGGCATCGACCCGGATGTCTATTCCGGTTTTGCGTTCGGTATGGGTATCGAGAGGATAGTCATGTGTAAATACGGCATCGACGATATGCGCCTGCTCTACGAAAACGACGTGCGCTTCCTCGAACAGTTCTGAACGAAAGGAGTATGGAAAATGAATTTATCGCTTGAATGGTTAAAAGAATTCACTCCGGCGCTTGAAACGACGCCGCACGAATATTCCGATAAAATGACCGACACCGGCTCGAAGGTCGAAGGCTTCGACGAGCTCGGCAAGGACATAGTCAACGTGAAAGCGGGACGCATCACCAAGATCGAAAAGCATCCCGACGCCGACAGACTCGTCGTTTGTCAGGTGAACGTCGGAGACAGGAGCGTACAGATCGTCACCGCGGCGACAAACGTTTACGAAGGCGCGCTCGTCCCCGTGGCGCTCGCACCCGCGACGCTGAACGGCGGGCTCGAGATCAAAAAGACCAAAATGCGCGGAATAGAGTCCGAGGGTATGTTCTGCTCGATAGCGGAGCTCGGTCTGACTCTAAACGATATGCCGTCAGCCGTCGAAGACGGTATCCTCATCCTGAACGACGAGTGCAAAGAGGGCGACGACGTCGCCGACGCGCTCAAACTCCGCGACGTCGCGGTCGAGTTCGAGATCACGTCGAACCGCCCCGACTGCCTCTCGGTAATAGGACTCGCGCGCGAGACCGCCGCGACCTACGGCGACTTTCTCTCAGTCGAAGTGAAGGACGTCGACAAGTGCCCGCGCTACACCGCGAGATACGTAAAGAACGTCAGAATAGCTCCCTCGCCGCTCTGGATGCGTATGCGTCTGCGCGCATCGGGAGTCCGTCCGATAAACAACATCGTCGACATCACGAACTACGTCATGCTCGAATACGGTCAGCCGATGCACGCGTTCGACGCGTCGTGTCTGTCCGGCAGTAAGATAACCGTCCGCCGCGCCGCGGAGGGCGAGAAGTTCAAGTCGCTCGACGACAAGGATCACGTTCTCCGTTCGGATATGCTCGTCATAGCCGACGACGAAAAAGCCGTCGCGCTCGCCGGAGTAATGGGCGGCGCGAACAGCGAGATCAAGGACACCACCGTCAACGTGGTATTCGAGTCCGCGAACTTCGACGGAGCCTCCGTCCGTATAGCCGCGCGCGACAACGCGATGAGGACCGAAAGCTCGTCACGCTTTGAAAAGGGACTCGATCCCGAAAACACGCTCCCCGCGCTCGAACGCGCCTGCGAGCTGGTCGAACTGCTCGGCGCGGGAGAGGTCGTCGACGGATATATCGACGTCTACGGCAAGAAAAAGACGGAGGTCACACTTCCGCTCGAGGCCGACAGGATCAACGCGTTCCTCGGAACGGATCTTTCCGAAGAATATATGATAAAGATCCTCGAAAAACTCGAATTCAAGGTCGAGAACGGGATCATACAAGTTCCGCACTTCCGTTCGGACATCGAATACATGAACGACGTCGCCGAGGAGGTCATCCGCATCCACGGCTACAATTCCATCGAGTCGACTCTGTTCAAGTCCGGCGTCAAGATCGGTCTGCCGACTCGCGAACAGGCGTACCGCAGAAGACTCTGCGACTACCTCTGCGCGCTCGGCTTCGACGAGATCTATACGTTCTCATTCATCAGTCCGAAATACTACGACCGTATAGCGCTCCCGGAGAACTCTCCTCTCCGCCGCTCGGTCGTGATCTCGAACCCGCTCGGCGAAGACACGAGCGTTATGCGTACCACGGCTCTGCCGTCCCTGCTCGAGGTCCTTTCTCACAACGACAATCACCATACCCACGGCGTTTCGCTCTACGAGATGGCTAAGGTCTATCTGCCCTCCGACGACGCCGAGGCGCTTCCCGAGGAAAAGTTCAAGGTGATGATAGGCTTCTACGGAGAGGGTGACTTCTACCGTATGAAGGGCGTCGTCGAGTCGGTCCTCGCCGAGTCCGGGATCAAGGACGCCGTTTACTCCGCCTGCCCGGACGATCCGTCGTACCATCCCGGCCGCTGCGCCGTCGTCAGTTCGGCGGACGGGCGCGCGATAGGCGTGTTCGGCGAGATACATCCGTCCGTACAGAAGACCTACGGTATAGGCTCTCCCGTCTACGCCGCGGAGCTTGATCTCAACACCCTGTTCGCGCTCAGCAACTTCGATACGCACTATACTCCTCTGCCGAAGTACCCGGCGACGACCCGCGACTTCGCGTTCGTCGTATCCGACGAGATCGAAGTCGGAGCGATCGAAAACGTGATGAAGAAGGCGGGCGGCAAGACCGTCGAGTCCGTCAAGCTCTTCGACGTTTACCGCGGCGAGCAGGTCCCCGAAGGGATGAAGTCGCTCGCGTTCAACGTTTCGATGCGCAGTCCGGATCATACTCTCACCGACGAGGAAGCGGACAAGGTCACTAAGAAGATACTTACTCTCCTTGAACGCGAACTCGGTATCACCCTTCGCAGCTGAAAAAACATACGGGAGGAGTATTCAAGGGGATGCTCCTCCCGTTTTTTATGTCTATCCCCAAAAAACTTGACAAAACAAAAACGCAGTGATATAACTTGACAAAACAAAAACACAGTGATATAATAGGAATATGATCAAAAAGAATCATCAAACGGTGTTAAAACATTTTTTTGAACTGATATCGCAAGATGATTCTATATTGTAGTATAACTTGTATGGACATCAGTACAAGTATGAGTTACCGGATAGGAACAGATCAGTATCGACCGAAAGACAGGAGGAAAAGTAAATGAAAAGATTCCACGTTGTTTTGGCCGCTGTGTTTGCGGTGTTGCTCGCTGCGTCCGCGTTCACTCTGACCACCTCGGCTGAAAGCGGAGTATGCGGAGAGAATGTGTCGTGGACGCTCGAAGGAGGTAAGCTGACTCTTTCGGGAAACGGAGCTACAACGAGATTTGAGCGTGACGGCTCGAGCGATACGACGGGTGTTCCGTGGTGGGGATCCCGTAACGAGATCACTTCGATAGTCGTTGAAGAGGGGGTGACCGTACTTGACAACTACTTATTCTACCGCTGCGAAAATCTGACGTCTGTCTCTCTTTCGTCGACCGTTGCGCGCATCGAGACACGCGTCTTTGCCAAATGCAGTTCTCTGTCACAGATCGTCTTTCCCGAAAAACTTGCTTATTTAGGATATGAAGCGTTCGTGGACTCCGGGATCAAAGAGATAACGTTCACCGGTAAAGCGCCCAAGGTATCGTCGACCGCTCCGTTTACGGGGATCACCGCCAACGTGACCTATAACGGCGACAGCGCATTTCTCTCGGTCGGATTCGGAGGCGACTTTACGTGGATAGCGTCAGTTCCCGAGACCAACGCTCCCGAAACCGAACCGTCGATGAAAACCGCAGAGACCGACGCGGAACCTGTTTCGATACAATCACCCGAAAAGAGCGGTAAGTGCGGAAGCTCGGCGGAATGGCATTTCAAGGATGGTCTGCTTGTTATCGAAGGAACGGGGGAGATGGATAAATATACCCGCAATCCCGATATTGACAAGATCAATTCCGAGTGGTTCGAGTGGAGAAACGACATCAAAGAGGTCGTCGTCAATCCAGGTATCACGAGGATAAACAACTACGCCTTCTACCGCTGTGAAAACCTTTCAGAGGTCACGATCCCTTCGACCGTTTTTGCCGTGAACTACGGCGCGTTCAAGGGCTGTACGTCGCTGAAGGAGATATCTCTCCCGCGCGGACTAAACGAGATCGGGAGTCAGGCGTTCGCGGAATCCGGACTTGAAAAAATAATTCTGAACGGTCCCATCCCGGACGACATCGGCGACCTTATGGCGGACGGACTCGAAGCGCTTCTGCTTTACCCGTGCGACGCTCCCGAGGTCTCCGCCGCTAATATCAAGGTGTTTCAGGGCAACCTCGTCTGGGCGAGACATCACTACTTCAAAGACGGCGTTTGCACCGTATGCGGCACGTCAGAGAAAGACTACGAGGCCGAGCTCGCGACGCTTATAAACAATAATGCAGAGACCGACGGAAACGGTAAGACAGGACCATCCGACGGCGCGCCGGAAAGTGAAAAAACGGAAGAAAACGTCATTCAGAAGAGTCTGAAACCCATTACCGTAGTCAACCTATGCCTGTCGTGCGTTGCCGTCGTTTCGATCGTCACAGCTATAGTCGTTGTGGTCAGGTACGGCAAAAAAGCCGGCAAGGATGAGCCGGAGGCGAAAAAATGACAGACAAAAAGAAAAAAATACTGCTCGTCCTACTCACGGTCCTTATGATCGTTGTCATTGCTCTGGCAGTGACGGCGGTCTGCCTTGACCTTGCGCGCGAGCCGGACGGAAGCACAGCTTCGGAGGAAACGCCTGTGAAAACCGGAAAGAACATACCCGAGTCCGGACAGGAACTGCTTACATATATCAAAAGCGAGAATGAAAAACTGAAAGCGGCGAACGGGGGAAGAGTCGACAACGATGCTCTTACCGAACTTTTCTACGAATGCGACGCCGAGAATACCGTCCGCCTGACGAGAGAGGGCAACGCCTATATCGAAGCAAAGGACGGAACGAAGATAAACTGTTCCGACATTGACGCCGCTTACGTCAGCCGTGTCACGCAAAAGCTTCTCGCGCAGATGGTAGACGTAGGAGAAACGTACAAAGTACACGCCGCGGACCTTAAATACGGCAATTATTACACGCCTTTCAACGAGCTGACGACGAACCACATCGACTGCTCGAGCTTTACCCAGCTCGTGCTTTACGGCATTCCCTACGAGACCTCGCGTTATGCGACGGACGATGATACGAACACCGCTAAGTACGATTTCGGATTTAAACTGCCGGATAACATGTATGACAACACATTCGGTCCGAAAAGATATCTTGCAAATCAGCTCGCACACTATGCGTTCGACAACGACTTTGCCTTCTATCCGAACGAGGACGCGACTAATATGCAGCCGGGGGACATACTGTTCTTCAGCACGAATCAAATCAACGAAGACTATTTTATGAATATCACTCACGTCGGCATTTGCATCGAACGCCGCGCGGACGACGTTGTTTACGTGCTCCACGGCAACAGCAACGACGTGTGCAACTACTATGAAATAAGACTTTTCAGCGACAAGACCGTCGCGGGCAACAACAACGCGTATAAGGATTCGCTTAAGCTGATCGCGCGTTTCCCGCTGAAGGCGGACAAAAACAAATGAGTTAAAAACAAAACGAAAGGAGTGACCGGGGCATATGGGCAAATTCATACTGAAACGCTTTCTGCTTGCGATCCCCGTGCTTTTTGCCATCCTGACTCTCGTCTTTATCCTGATGAGGATAGTTCCCGGCAACCCGATATACAGTCTTCAGGAGGACGCCAATCTCACTCCCGAGCAGATGGAGTTTTTCAACGAAAAATACGGTCTCAACGGCACGGTCTTCGAGCAATACGGCAAATATCTGCGCAACATAGTCAAAGGCGACTTCGGAGACTCGTTGTTCAACGGTAAGCCTGTGTTCGGCAATATTTTCGACCGGATGGACGCAACGCTCATAATCACTTTCTATTCGACGCTGATAACCCTTCTGCTTGGTATACCGATCGGAGTTTACGCTGCTACTCACCGCAACAGCTTCCTCGACTATTTCCTGTCGTCGTGTTCAATGCTTGTGACCTGCATCCCGTCGTTCTGTCTCGGTCTCGGGGTGTTGTATGTTTTTGCTTACAAGCTTCAGCTTTTCCCTATAATCGGCTACGAAAGCGTGGCTAAATACGGACTCTGGCGTGCGATAAAGTCTCTGACTCTGCCGTCGGTAGCTATCGGACTTTCCGGCACGGCTTCCTTCGCGCGGCACACCCGTTCGCAGATGCTCGACGTGCTCGGGCAGGACTATATCCGCACAGCTCGGAGCAAGGGTATGTCCGAAGGGGTCATAAACTACCGTCACGCGCTCAAAAACGTGCTTTCCGTCCTCATAACGCTCGTCTCGGGCACGGTACTCAGCCACCTCGGAGGCTCCACCGTCCTTGAAAAGGTGTTCTCTGTTCAGGGAGTCGGGCTCCTTGCCTATGACTCGCTGACGAATTTCGACTATCCTCAGGAGCAGGCGATACTTTTGTTCTTCGCGGCGCTGTTCGTGTTTATGAACATTATGCTCGATATAGTTTACAAACTGCTCGATCCCAGGATCAAGCTCGATTAGAAGGGAGGGGCGTATGAAACAAAAAATATCATTTGGCAGGAAGCTCCTCGTTTTTTCAAAACACCACGGAAGGATAATGATAGGAGGATTCCTCATTCTCGTCATCGTCCTGCTCGGCGTTTTTGCACCGCTTCTGACCGACTTTGACCCGATCGCGACTAACGGATACCAGGTCAATCTCAGGTCAGGTCAGGAGGGACACTTGCTTGGTACGGATGCGCAAGGGCGCGACGTGTGGTCGCGCATCCTCTACGGAGCGCGGACTTCTCTCCTCATCGCTGTCACGGTACAGCTGATCACGATCGCCGTCGGTTCGCTTATCGGGCTTGTCTGCGGCTATTTCCCAAAAGCCGATCTGATAATAATGCGTATCCTTGAGGCGATTTCGTCGCTTCCTACGATACTGCTCGTTTACGTCCTCGTGATGATAATGGGAAGCGGATACGTCAGTCTTATTTCCGCCATGGTCATAGGTTCGATGTCGGGCGTCGCGAGATACGTGCGCGCACAGGTGATGTCGCTCAGGCAAAAAGAATTCGTCGAGCGGGAGATCGCGATCGGAGCGGGCACATTCCGCACGATGGTCCTGCACGTTCTGCCGCACTGCTCGTCGTACCTGCTCGTGCGTTTCGGTTCGGGACTCGGCGGGAGCATAATCTCGCTCGCGACCTTGTCATTTCTCGGAGTAGGACTCCCCGGCGGAACTCCAACGTGGGGTGCCGATATAGCGAATGCGGCGGGCAAAATGATGGTATATCCCGAAAAAGTATTTTTCCCGATGATCGCGATAGCGGTCTCGGTCTACGGTTTTTCGATGCTCGGCGACGGTCTGCGAGACTGGCTCAGTCCCGAGACGAGATAAGGAGGCTTTTATGGAAGAGCGTGAGATCATTCTCTCGGTAAAAGACCTCGACCTGTGGTTTGACGGAGACTACTCCTCGCCGCAGATACTCAACAAAGTTTCGTTCGAAGTTCATAAGGGCGAGACGCTCGGTATCGCGGGCGAATCGGGCTGCGGCAAATCCGTGACTTCTCTGTCGGTGCTTCGTCTGCTCAAAAGTCCTCCCGCGAGACTCAAAGGAAGAATAGAGTTTCGCGGCACCGATCTGCTCAGTTTGCCGATGAAGGAAATGCGAAAGATCCGCGGAAATCGCATCACCATGATATTCCAGGAGCCGATGACGAGCCTCAATCCGCTTTTCAAAATAGGCTATCAGCTTTCCGAGGTGTTCCGTCTGCATCAGGGGCTTTCAAAAAAAGAGGCAAGAGAGCGATCGATCGAAATGCTCCGCTCGGTACACGTCGCTCTCCCCGAAAAGCGTATCGACGAGTATCCGTTCCAGCTTTCCGGCGGTATGCGGCAGAGGGTGATGATAGCGATGGCGCTCGCGTGCAACCCCGAACTGCTGATAGCCGACGAGCCTACGACGGCGCTCGATGTGACAATCCAGGCGCAGGTACTCAAGCTTATGCGCGAGCTGCAGCGCAATCTCGGCACCGCTATAATGTTCATCACGCACGACCTCGGCGTTATCCGCGAGATGTGCGACAGGGTCATTGTGATGTACTGCGGCGAGATAATGGAGGAAGCTCCGACCAAAGAATTATTCGCTTCCCCGACCCATCCGTATACGAAAGGTCTTCTCGGAACTCTGCCCAAATACGGGCAGGAGGGAGAACTTCAGACCATTCCCGGTATGGTGCCTCCCGCGGGTAAGTTTCCTTCGGGATGTGTGTTCGCTCCGCGCTGCCCGAACGCGACGGATAAGTGCAGAGAGAGCAAGCCGGATAGGGTCGAAATCGGAGACGGACACTTCGTTCGGTGCTTTTACGCCGCAAAAAAGGAGGGAGAATGATGGAAAAGAACGAAATCATCCTCCAAGTTCGCGGGCTGAAGGTGTATTTCCCGATATCGAAGCTCATTTTTCAGAAGCAGAAATACATCAAGGCGGTGAACGGCGTGTCGTTCGACCTTTTCAGAGGCGAAACGCTCGGTATCGCGGGAGAATCGGGTTGCGGAAAGTCGACGCTCCTTCGTGCCTGTGTAAGACTCAACGAGCCGACCGACGGCAAGATCCTTCTTGACGGACGGGATATAACTCACCTTTCGAACAGAGCCCTCAGACCCCTGCGGAGAAAGACGCAGGTCATTTTCCAGGATCCTTACAGCAGCCTTGACAACCGATGGACCGTCGGACGGCTCATCGAAGAGCCGATGAAGGTCAACAAGCTTTATAAGACCAAAGCGGAACGTACGTCCCGCGCGAAAGAGCTGATGCAGGCGGTAGGTTTGAGTCCCGAATATCTCGGACGTTTTCCGCACGAGTTTTCCGGAGGACAGAGACAGCGTATCGCCATAGCCTGCGCGCTCGCGACTTCTCCGGATATACTGATGTGCGACGAGGCGGTCTCCGCCCTGGACGTATCTGTCAGAGCGCAGGTGCTGAACCTGTTTGCCGATCTTCAGAGAAAATTCGGACTGACCTATATGTTCGTGTCGCACGATATGTCGGTTATAGAGCATATTTGCGACAGAGTAGCCATAATGTATCTCGGCAGGATCATGGAAATCGGCGTGAAAAGACGGGTTTTCGACTCGCCGGCTCATCCGTACACTCAGGCGCTTCTTTCCGCCGTTCCCTCGGCGAACGAGGACGTCCCTCCCGAAAAACGCATTGTACTCGAAGGAGATATCCCGAGTCCGGTAGACCAGCCCTCGGGATGCGTGTTCCATACACGGTGCAGATATGCGACCGAAAGGTGCAAAGCGGAAGTTCCGGAACTGAAAGAATACGACGGCAGACTGGTCGCCTGCCATAAATATGACGAAAACAATGAGAAAGGAAAAAAGAGATGAAACGCTATTTTGCCATCTTTATCGCCCTGATAATGACTCTGTCGCTGTTCGCCTGCGGCGGAGGCGGAAACACTTCGACCGAGGTCGAAGACTATGTAAAGACCGATGCGTCGCATCCGGAGCGTTACGGCGGAGTCCTGCGCTTCAGCTACATCGGAATGGGCAGCACTTTCGATCCGTATGGTCAATCCTCCTGGACTACCTACGTCTGGGCGGCCAACGTGTTCGAATCTCCCCTCGCTCTCGGGGACGACGGTAAGGTTTATCCGCTCGTCTGCAATTATGAAGTCAGCGACGACGGTAAGACGATCACTCTCAAGGTCCGCGACGGCGTGACATTCTCCGACGGGACTCCCGTTACGGTCGACGACGTACTCGCTTCTCTCAAACGCAGCGGAGATATGATCGCGGGAACGAAACAGTACCTGTTCGATATGCTTGATCACGTTGACAACGACGGCACGACTCTGACCTTCGTCATGAAGGAGTTCAACGTCAACACCATGAACAACGTCTTTGCGCAGTCCCGCCCATACTGCGGAATAATGAAAAAGGATATCTGCGAAAAGTACGGCACCAAGCTCATTGACGACCCGAACGACCTCATCGGTACAGGCCCTTATAAAGTTGACGCCGCCGAATGCGAGCTCGGCAGCCGTATGACGTTCGTTCGCAACCCTAAATATACGGTATGCAGAGAAAGTCCCGAAGGAAACGGCGTCGCCTCTCCGAAATATCAGTATCTCGACGCGCTCGTTTTCTATCCGGTCGAAAACAGCAACAGCCGCCTTATGTCCCTGATGGGCAACAAGCTCGATGTCATTGAGTGTAACAACGAGGATACCTTCAACGAGGCGCTTAAAGAAAAAGGGACCTACAAGATGGAGACTACCACCTCCAACTCCTGCGCGTACTTCTTCTTTAACCTTACGTCCTCAAAGGGAAGACAGGTCAACGACGTCAATCTGCGCAAAGCGATAGCCGCGTGCTTTGACTACGCCGAGCTTATCAACGCGTCGTACGGCAGTCTCGGCAAGGCGTATTCCAGTCCGCTTCTCTGCGGTGACGCTTACGTTTCGACATTTGAAGGCTCTGACTACTACGGGAAGAACGACCTTGACCTCGCGAAGAAATATCTTGACGCGTCGTCCTATGACGGAAGTGAACTCAAACTCATAGGCAACAGCTATCTCAGCATCGTCGTAGAGGCGATGAAAAAGATCGGCATCAATGCCAATTACAGCACACCCGACAACTCGACGATGGTGTCATACGCGAACGATCCTGAGCAGGATTGGGATGTCATATACCGAACCAACCCGCTCGCGATCACTTCTCCCGCCGACATTCATTCCACAATGTACAAGACCTGGAACAACGACCGAGCGGCGGAGCTCGTCAACCTGCTCGGAAGCGTCGCGATGAATTCTCCGGAAAGCCTCGCTTATTGGGCGGAGCTTGATAAGCTGATGGTCGAGGAAGTTCCTGTCATCATCGTTTCTCAGACTGTAATGGGATACGCCATGAACGATAAGCTTGAACTCAACAACGAGAGCTGGTACCGTATGTACTGGAACGCATACTGGCAGGATCCGGCTAACCATACCGAAAGATAAAGACGCAAAAGTCCCGCCTTTGTGTTATGGAAAAGATATGCAGAATTGGCTTGTGATACTCTGTCTCATACTCGGAGTTTTCGCGTTCATCGTTGCCGTTGCGGCGGTAATGGGATTTGTCATCATAAAGAAAGGGAAAAAGGCAAAAGCGCGATTTATTTCCGAGGATTCGGAAAAGATCGCGTCCGCGCTCCCCGGGAAGGATTGCGGAAGCTGCGGATTTCCGACCTGCGCCGCTTATGCGGAGCATCTTGCTTCAACGCTCTCGTTTCCCTCCGCCTGCCCGGAGCTTGAAAAAGAGGCAAAGGAAAAGATCGACGCGACCGTTTCGGCGCGCCGGGCGCTCCTTTTGTCCGGAGACGTGAAAAGAGATCGGTATTACCCGGACTAAACCAAAAGAGGCTGTAAAAAAACAGTCGTGAAAAAAGCGAGACACATCAAAAAAGGTGTGTCTCGCTTTTTTGTTCAATAAAAAAGATAAAACAGCCTCAAAACAA
>CACZZA010000045.1 GCA_902785485.1 uncultured Ruminococcus sp.
ATAAGACCGTTGACCGCGTAGAAAAAGCGAGACTCAATATTTTCCTCGTCACCGGGCAGTCGACCGCTCAGGGATGCTACGCGACGGGAGCCTGGGCCGCCGAGGAAAAAGACGCGAAGGCCGCCGAACAGCACGCGCTGATCCCCGAGATCGGCACTACGGGCGCGGTCTACGGCTTCGACGTGTTCCCGAGAAGCGAAAACAAACAGGTCTACGGACTTCGTTACAACCTTTACGATTTGAACGAACACGCAAAGCAGGGCTGGGAACCCGCGCTCGGCAAGGAGTTCTACGATTCCTGCGGAGAAAAAGTGCTGTTCTATCAGTCCGCATATACCGGCGCTCCGATCGAGGCGTGGCTCGATCCCGAAAGGCATACCGAAGCGGGGACGTACACCTCGAGCAAATACAATTTCTACGCAAAAACCAAAGAGTATTATCCCGAGATGCTCTCTCAGCTCGGAGATAATTTCGAGATCGTCCGCACCTGCAACATCTGGTATCAGGGCGGTACGGGAATGGCGAGCGTTTACGACTATGCGTCGAGCAATTGGATAAACTCGGGAAATGCGGCTTTCGACGCGTCGCAGCTCATCACCGATCAGCAGTATTACGACCGCTTCATGATGATAAACGCCGATATGATCGAAGACTTCGGCGTTGAACGCAACTATATAATCCTCAACCGCGTCATTACGGGCGCCGCTTCGGCGGAAAGTATAGCGCTCCAGCGCCTTACCGACCTTGTTCCCGTCAAGGAATCTCAGCTCGCGCTGACGCAGAACGGGCAGAACGTCATCCTCGTATCGAGGGTGTCGGAGTGGTCGCGTATGGCGACTTCGACCGATACCGAGACCTACGGCTACGGATTTATCGGAGAAGACAACGTCCACTCGACTCAGATAGGACACAACGAGGTCGGACGGACCTCGGGTATCAGTATATTCCAAAACATTTTCGGTACTTACGATCTTTCATCCGCTTATATCGACCTGCTTGCGACGAACGGTCGCGACAGGCTCGGTCCGTCGGATACGATAGAAATGCAGACGGGAGACGTTTACCGCACGGGAGCCATAGCGGAGCCGATAGCGGCGTCGCTCGTCGGGACCTGGTCATCGAGCGACGAAGCGGTCGCGACGGTGACGAAGTTCGGCAAGGTGACGGCGGTCGGCGCGGGAAGCGCCCGGATCATTATCACGTTTGAAAACGGGATGAGCTCGTATTTCAACGTTTCGGTCACCGAAAGACCGATGAGAAGCGGGACAGACTATCTGTGGGACTTCAACGACCTCAGTTCGTCGCTCGACAAGAACGACCTCTCCGTTTCCGATTACACGATAGCTCAGGGCGCCTCCGGCAACTACACGCTCCACGACGGGCTTATGACGCAGGCAAGATCGCTCTCCGCAAAGAAACACCCCGACTTTATAATGGAAAAGCCGGTCGAACTGACTTCGGCGTCCGACTGGTATATCGAATGGCGCGCCAAGCTCACGCGTTCGTCTGTCCTGATCGGTCAGCCGACTCCCGACGACGCCTCGTCGACGATCCCGGGATACATCTATCTTGCTTACGACGTCAATTTCGGAACGACGGACGCTCCGAGTTATCCTTTCCGCTTCCTCACCGGCAAAAAAACCGTCAGCATACAGTACGGCGACTATAAGAGCGCCAACCTTTCGATGAACACCTGGAGGCTTTCCTACTCGGCGGCGACTAATCAGGTCACGCTCTTAATTGAAGAAGACGGAGCCTTTACCCCGATAGGCTCCGCGACCTGCGGCGAGTTCGACCTCAGTATGGAATGTCTGTTCGGACGCTTCAAGGGCGGTACGATGGGCATCAACGGCGACGTCGATTACGTCAGGGTACACACCGACGCGGAAAAGGGAGACCCCACGGTCTACCTCTGGAACTTCGCAAACCTCAAGTCCTTCGACGGCAGCAACGACCTCACGGTCTCCGACTACTGCGTGGAAAAGGGCACCGATCATAATTACACGATAAAAGACGGCATCTACTCGGTCGCGAGCGGCGCGACGAGCGGAAACAGACCCGACTTCAAGCTCGAAAAACCGATCACGTTCGACTCGACCCGGAACTGGACTATTGAATGGCGCACCAAGCTCATAAGTTCGTCCGTGCTGTTCGGATGCGACACTCCCGCGGGCGAGGCGACGGTACAACAGTATATCTATCTTGCCTATACCGCCGCCTTCGGCGGAAATAGCAACTATTCGCTCAAGGTCAGTTACGCGAACGACAGCAAGGTCGCCGCGTACCTGCCTTACGGTGACTACAAGTCCTACGCGTCGCAGTGGAACACCTGGAGACTGCGCTACGACTGCAAGACCGACAAGCTGACGTTTGAACTTCTGCTCGACGGAGTCTACGTCGAGGTCAACTCGGTAACGCTCCCCGAATTCTCGTTTACGGTAGACACGATGTTCGGACGCTTCAAGGACGCGTCCACCGGCTTCAACGGAAGCTGCGATTACGTCAAGGTCATTTTGGAGGAGGCTGATTGAATGACCGAACAAGAACTTCTCAATATCATCGAAGACAGAAAGCAGGAGCTTTTCGGACTGCTTTCGTCTTTGATAAAGATCGACTCACAGAACTTCTCGTCCTACGGCAACGAGATCGAGGTCGCGGACTTCATCGGCGACTACTGCCGTTCGCTCGGACTCGAAACGAAGGTATATTCTCCGCTCGACGTGCCGGGACTGCGCGAAAGCGACGACTATTTTCCGGGGCGTACGCTCGAAACGCGGCGTTGCGTGACCTCCGTTCTCAAAGGAAAAGAGGACCGCAACGGACTTATGCTGATGGCGCACCTCGATACGGTCGCGGTGGGCGATCCCGCGAACTGGAGAAAAGATCCGTTCTGCGGCGAGATCGAAAACGGCAAGATCTACGGACGCGGAGCGTGCGATGACAAGTACGGACTCGCGACGATAATGTTCCTGCTCAAAATATTCAAGGAAAAAGGCTTCGTCCCGCGCGCCAACCTCGTGTTCGGCGCGTACGGCGACGAGGAGGAGGGCGGCAGCCACGGCGCCATGGCGTGCTGTATGACTTCTCCGTCCGAACGTATCGTCAACCTCGACGGCTCGCGCTTCAACTACTGGACCGCGGCGTCGGGCGGCGGCGACATAGAGGTCGATTTCCACGAGGAGGGCAACATCAGTTCTGCGTCCGGCGTCGCTCGGATGCTCCCGTACGTTCTCGACTGTATCGACGAGTTCGGGAGAGACCGCGACGCGGAGCTTGCCGCAAATCCCAAGTTCGGCGACGCTTCGGGCGGCGGATACGGACTTATGTACCTCGATATCCACCTCGGCAACAACGGAATGGACCTCGAACGCGGAAGGGTCAAGTTCGAGTATTTCACCGACCGCACTCGCGAAGAGATGGACAAGGCTCTCGACAAAACGGTCGAGCGGATAAACGAAAAACTCCGTCCTCTCGGCGGCGTCTGCGACTCGTGGAAACGAGTGACGCGGCACTTCCATTATAAATATTCCGATCCAGACGGCGACTCCGTCAGGGAGATGAAGGCGGCGGCATCCCGCGTTTCGGGACGCGAGCTTATCCCGTCCGGAAGCGCGCTTTCCGATCTGTCCGTTATACTCAAATACGGCTCGCCGGACTCTTTCGGACTCGGCATCGGCGGCGGGTTTTCCGACGAGGGAGGAAGCCACCAGAACAACGAGGCGCTTTCCTGCGACGAGTTCCTCGAATTCGCCAAGATCATCGCGGCTTATACGCTGAATTATCTGAAATAAAAAAGACTGAGGGGACCTTTCAAATGAAAGGTCCCCTCCGACTTTCGACGGCTTTTTTCTCTTACATATTTTTAAGTTCGTTTTTGAAAATTTTTATCGTTTCCTTGTATGTGTCAAGGCCGTTTTTGTCGAGGTAGGGCGTGAACGAGAAATATCCCTTATACGAGCGCGAGAGCATTATCGAGGCAAGCTCTTTTATCTCGCAGCAGCCGGAGTGGAGCATCACTCTCTCGTGCGTGCCGTAAAGTCCGTCGTTTATCCGCAGAAAGTCGATCCGGTCCTTGATCTTGCTCGCGTAGTACGCGTGGAAGAACGGATGGCGTTCCTTGCAGACGAACTCGTACGGATCGAATATAAGGCGTATTTCCTGGTATGCGTCCGTCAGCTCCTTCATCCTGTTCTCGTCCTCGACGAACGATCCCGCCGTATTCTTTATATAGAGCGGTATCGAATAGGACTTTGACAGGAAGCATACGAACGACGGGTCGTCCTTTTCGCCCAATACGATGCCGATACCCTTGACGTTCAGCGTCAGCGCCTTGCGGAAGGTCATTTTCCAGCCATCCTCGTCGGAGAGCGGAAGAGAACATTCGAGCAGGACTATTTTTTTGCCGGAGTCGATGAGCAGGTCGCGGAGCTTTTCCGTTTCCTCGCCGTCAAGAGCGCAAAGACGCTTGCCGAAAAAGACGTCCGACGTTTCGATATTGTTTATGCGCAGCTCGTCCGCAAACTCGAGTTCTTTTTCAAACAAGCCGAATTCGGGTGTTCTTATACTGTAATCAAACATAATTCAACCCTCCACAACGCAGATCTCGCAGGTGGGATCGCAGCACGCGTGTTTTTTGTATCTCGCAAAATCGATGGGCGTTCCGTCGTACAGTTTTCTCGACCAGTGGCACGAGTTGCAGTTCTCGTTGTCGCAGATAAACAGCAGGGGGTCCTTTTCGAGCAGCTTCCGCCCCGTCTCGAACATCCCGCGTACGTCGATCACCTTGACTACCGCGTTTCCGATCTTGCCCTCGATCATCAGTTCTTTTTTGCGCAATATCGGAGTCATGGCGAGAAAGTCACGGTGTCCGGGCGGGAACTTGCGCAGGGTGAATTTTTTGTTCGCGTAGCCCTCGATATACGTCGGAGCGGGGATGTCAAGCTCGTGGAGATAGAGCGCGTTTATCGCCTCCTCCATCGAGTGCATCGTGGTATTGCGGTCCATATCGACACCGAGCAGGAGCGCCTTTCCGCCGAGTTCGGCTATCTTGAGATACGGCGTTCCCTCGCCGCAGCCGGTCGGCGCCTTGTCGTGGTCCTCGGTGATGTATTTCGCGTTCTTTCCGTACGCCGCTACCGAATGGACCGGATGGAGCGAGCGCAGTACGCCCTCTCTCTGACGGAAGCGTTCGGAAAGATACCCGACCGCGGACGGCGTGGTGTCGGCGTCGAACGGCTTTGCCCAGCCGGTCAGAGTCGACATGACGAGCGTGCCTTCCGTTCCTATCGCCTCGAGGAACGCGTCAATAACGGTATCCGCTCCGCCCTCGACTCCGCCTATCGACGTCAGCGAGCTGTGGAGCAGGAGCGTGTCTCCCGCCTTTATATCCATAAGCCGCAGGGACGACACTATGTCTTGTTTGTTCAGCATATTATTCCTCCTTGATGAACGCTCTGCACGGCGCGCAGCTCGTGTCTGCGACGTTTATAGGCAGGACCGTGAGTTTCAGTCCTTTTGTCCCGACGTTTTCAAGTCCGACGAGCGGAGCGAGCATAAGTATATTTGAGTTATAGAAAAGATCCCAAAAACCCTGACTGACGGGAACGGTGTCCCATCTCGCGATGTCCGAGCCGAGGATAAAGGGCTTTTTCTCCGTCAGCCATTCGACGGCGGAATAAGTGAGATACGGCGACTCCGCGAGGTATGAGCTGTCGAACCACCGTCCGCCCCATCCGCAGGAAAAGAGAAGCGCGTCCCCCGGGCGTATATCAAGTCCTTTTGCGGCTTCTTTCAGCATTTCATCGGTTATCGCGATGCGTTTTCCGCCGAAAAGAGCGGGATCGAGCTTTATGAGCGACACCCGGACGTCGATCAGTTTTTCTATCGGCAGATCCTCGAGCAGATAGCTTTTTTCCGGTCCGAGATAATGCGCGGGAGTTTCGAGATAGGTCCCCGTCTGGCTGTTCATCCCGCCGAAGACCTCGCACCATACCTTAGCCTTTACCCACTCGGGCTGGACGAGCGGAGTACAGTCGTATTCCGGAAAAGGGTCGCCGTAGCACCACATCCCGTTTTTTATCTTTCCCGTAACGTCGTATATTTTCAAAGCTCATCCTCCTCGACGTTTTTGCGTTAGTATCATTTTAACACTAATTTTCAAATAACGCAATAGAACGCTTGCTTTTTTTGAATAATCATAGTAAAATATGTTTGGAAAAATGCGCACAGACGGAGGCAAGCATGAATTTTCTCAACATCGAGTATTTTCTCGCGGCGGCGAAAGAACTTAATTTCACAAAGGCGGCGGAAAAACTTTATATCTCTCCGCAATCGCTGAGCACGCACATATCAAAACTCGAAAACGAACTCGGGACCGAACTTTTTTACCGCGATCACCCGATGCGCCTCACCTACGCGGGCGAGATCCTCGTCAGCAGGGGGCAGGAGATCCTCGACAAGCGCAATCAGACGCTGAACGAACTGCGCGACATCACCGACCCCGAAAAGGGAAGACTGTCCATCGGCATCTCGCACACGCGCGGACTCGTGTTCCTGCCGCTGTGTCTGCCGCGCTTCCACGAAAAGCATCCGTACGTCAAGCTTGAGATCACGGAGGGCGCGACCGCCGTCCTCGATAAGGCGCTGTCCGACGGCGAGATCGACCTGATGATAAGCCTCGTCCCGTTCCAGAACGAGAATATCGAGGCGGTCGAACTGTGCAGAGAGGAAATACTCCTTCTCATCCCCGACGTGATCGCAAAGATCCTGTTCGGGGAGAACGTCGACTCCGCTATCGCAAAAATGGAAAAGACAGGCGACATAAGTCCGCTCAAGACCTGCCCGTTTTTGCTGATGCACACCGAGAACAGAGTGCGCGGCATCGCCGACGGCATTTTCGAGGCGAATAAGATCAAGCCGCAGATACTGCTCGAGGTCGAGAACATCGAGACTCTGCTCGAGCTTTGCCGCAAGGGGATGGGGATAACGTTCTATCCGCACACGCTCCAGACCTACTCTCAGGCGAGAAAGTTCGAGGGACTATACGCGGTCAAGCTCAAGGACGTCAGTACGCAGAACTCCATCGGGATAGGATATATGAAAAACCGCTTCCTTTCGCTCGCGGGACGCGAGTTCATAAAAGAGATGCAGGAAGCGATAAAGCGATAAGGTAAAAGAGAAAATCGGACGTTGATCAGGATAACAACTCGGGAATATGAAAAACAGAGAGAAGAAAAAACACGAATACCACGGTCAGACCCTCGTCGGGCACTCCGACAGGCTGACTTTGCGCAAAAAACGGATCATCGCCATAGTGTCGCTCGTCATCGCGATCGCGCTTTTAGTCTGGCTCAGCGTCGTACTGACGAAGACGATATTCTCGCTCGAAGAGGGCGAGAGCCTCGGAGACGCGGCGATCCGTTTCAAAAACATGATAAAGAGCTACGGCGCGTGGGGCTGGATAGTCGCTTTCGGGATCCAGGTCCTGCAGGTCATAGTATCCCCGATCCCGGGCGAAGTCGTTGAGATCGGGATGGGACTTGCGTTTGGCTGGTTTTGGGGCGCTGTTCTCTGCCTCCTCGGGGCGGGAGTCGCGGCGTTCTTCATAATACTGTTCGTAAGACGGTTCGGGGTGAAGTTCGTAGAGTTGTTCGTCCCGGTCGAGAAGATAAACGAACTGCGCTTCCTTAACAGCGAGGAAAAACTCGAACGGATGGTGTTCATCCTCTATCTGCTCCCCGGCACGCCGAAGGATCCGCTCATTTTCTTCTTCGGACTGACGAAAATAGGCGCGCTCGATTTTGTCATCATCTCGTCGATAGCGAGGGTCCCGTCCGTCATCACCTCGACGATAGGAGGACACCTGATCCACGAGAAACGCTACCTCGCCGCAGTCATTCTGTTCGCGGTCGTCGGCGCGATCTCGCTCGTGTTCGTGATACTGTATAAAAAGATCCTCGAAGCGATGCGCCGCCGTCACGGCGAAAAGAAGTCGGAAGATACGTCCGACGCGGGCGCGGAGGAGACCGAGCCGAAAAAAATCGCGGACAACTCCGACAAGGACGGCGAGAGCCGGAACGGGGAAGACCGACAGGGTTAAAGGAGCGGCAGGTATTATAAAAGTTTACAAATCAGACAATATAATACGGTTGAGCCTGCAGTGAATGATATGATAGATTACCGGCTTGAAAAGAGCGGAGAATAGCGAAGGAGGAAAAACAATGAAAAAAGTATGTCTTCTGTTTGCTCTGATGTTGTGTTTTTCGCTGTTTTCCTGCGGCAAAACCGAGGGACTCAAGGTCGTCGAGGTCAACTCAAGCAACCCTTTTGATCTCGACGATATAGAGGAACCGGTATTTGCGAAAATAGACGGAACGTTTTGTTATCATCACTCAGAAGACGGAAAATACTATATCGTAACTTATGAGTATGGCTGCGTGATAAACGAAATTGAGTTTTTACCTCTCTTCGGCTCCTTTGTCGGATCGCGCTTTTCGCGGGGCGGAAGGATCACCGTAGAGGGATTTTACGTTCCGATGAAATTACTGACGGGAGGCTGGGGCGGCAAAGTGTTTTTCGCGCACGTTGAAAAAAGAACCTTGGGATCTCCGGGCGGGGAAGTTAATTGAACGCGAGCCGTTTAGTTTGAAAAAGAAAACGCGTTTTTCTGCGATCCGGATGTCTCGGAAATAAAAACGAATGGAAAACGGGAGGAGCTTTCCTGAAAACTCCTCCCGTTTTTTTAATTATTTCAAAACGCCCATTTGCCTTTTCGGAAGATCGGTACGGTCTTTCCTTTGCTTGTGACTCCGTCGATATCGAGCCCTTCGTAGCCGATCATAAAATCGACGTGGATCATCGAATCGTTGATCCCGAGCTTGCGGCACTCCTCGAGAGTCTTGTTCTCAAATCCCTTGATAGTGTCGGCGAACCCCATTCCGAGCGCGAGATGGCAGGCGGCGTTCTCGTCGAAGAGGGTATTGAAGAACAGCAGACCGGATTCGGAGATCGGAGAGTTGACCGGAACGAGCGCGCACTCGCCGAGGTAGGCGGCGCCCTCGTCCATCGAGATCATACGCTCGAGCAGAGCCTGATTTTTCGCGGCTTTGACCTCGACCGCCTTGCCGTTTTCAAAACGGACGGAGAAGTCCTCGATCAGTTCGCCCTGATACGAGAGCGGCTTCGTCGCGTAGACGACGCCTTCGGCTTTGCCGCGCATCGGGGAGATGAAGCACTCCTCGGTCGGAATGTTGGGATTGAAGAATATGCCTTGAAGGCTCGTGTCTCCGCCGCCCTTGAACTCCGCCTCGGGGATCATCCCGACCCGGAGATCGGTGCCGTTGTCGCCCTTGTAATGAAGCTCGGTGATGCCGAGTTTGTTCAGATAGGCGCATCTGTCGTGCAGATCCTTGTTGTGTTCTTCCCACGCCGCGACGGGATCGTCGGTCACGCGCGAGGTGAAGAGGATGGCTTCCCACAGCTTTTCGATCGCCTGTCCTTTCGCGAGTCCGGGAAAAAGCTTTTTCGCCCAAGCGACTCCGGGAACGGCGGCTATGCACCATTGATATTTGTTCTCCATCTTGTCGCGGTAGGGTTTGACGATCGGGTATCTTTTTTGGTTTGCCTTCGCGACTTTTTCCTGATTTATACCGCGCAGTCCGTCGGGATCGTCCGAGTCGATATAGATGCGGCAGGGAAGAGTGTCGACGTAGTGAGCGAGACGCGCTTTTTCCCACTCCTCGACCTTCGACATCGTCGTAACGGACTGGTGACGGACGTGCAGCTTGTTCAGCGGCTGATACTCAAACTCGACCTTGACCTTGCGCGCGCCCGCCTTGTAGCACTCGTCGACGAGCAGTTCGATGAATTTGGGCTGATCGAGACCGCAGACGATGATGACGTCCTGTCCCTTCTGAATATTGACTCCCGAACGCGCAATGAGCCGCGCGTAACTGCGAAGAACGGTTTGTTTCATATTTTTTCTCCTTGTTTTATTCTGTGTATAATTCCGCCTCGGTATCCCCGCGACGGATCGGTTTTTCTCATTATAGCATAACGAGGAGAATAAATCAACGAAAAAAGAGTTTTCTGTTTAAGGACTGCGAATTAAGGACTGCGAAAAAACGGATCGGCGCTTATGCGTCTGCTGCGCGTTTCGGTTTTCCGGGCGGATCAAAGGTGTACCGACCAGCCGGAGTCGATCTTTTCATGCACTTTCTTGAGCGTTTCGACGTCGAGCTTCGGCCAATCGTTCACCTTTTGCGCCTTGTCGGTGATAAGATGCGCCTTTTCCGCGCAGAGCGCCATCGGCGTGTCCGCGAGAGAATCAGAATAAAAGTTCTCGATCTCCGGGAAGCCCTGGTCGAAGATATACGCCGCTTTTTCCCGCGCGTACATCAGGTTGTCGACGAATGCGCCGACATCCCGGTCGTAGTCGGACGCCATACAGTTCACGCCGAGCCGTTTGGCGATCGGCTCGATGATGCACTTCGGAGAGGCGCTGATGATGAGATCGTCCGGCTTTTTCTGGGCGAGATACCAGGCGGAGACGCGTTTTTCGTGCTTGTCCCAGAATTTTTCGATCTGTTCGTCGAAATCGTCGACCTTGCAGAGAAAACTGAAAAACGTGCGTTCCATCACATAGCGCGGCACCTTGCCGAGCTTGTGCCCGATCATACTTTTGAGGGCCTTCGGGAAAAACGTGAACCACAAAGAGGGGTGTCTGTTCATGCACCAAAGCGCAAAACTGATGGCGCAATCCGGGTAATAGATCGTGCCGTCAAAATCATATACGTTCATATCCTTACCTTCAGTTAAACGCTTCTCACTTAACGTCGAACACGGCGTCGAGCCCGGTGATATTCAGGACCTCTTTGAAGCTCGGACCGACGCTCGTCAGTTCCATCGAGCCTTTTTTCGCCTTCATGCTCTTGTAAGTGTTGAGCAGGACACGAAGACCCGCGGACGAAACGAAGTCGCACCCCGCGAAATCGAGAGTCAGAGCGTCTGTCTCCGGGATGCTCTTATCGAGCAGGTCTTTGAGTTCGGGCGCGGTCGTTGTGTTGAGTTCTCCCTCCAGAGCCACCGCGAGGGCGGAGCCTTCTTTTTTTGTCGTCAGATTCAGTGCCATTTTATCATTCCTCCTGTTAATTGATCTGAAGCATCATATACAATACGGATCGCGTTTGCCGCCGGACGTCAACCGTTCAGGCGTCTGAAGTTTTCGGCGTTGGATCTGTAAAGATTTTTGAATACTTTATAGTTGCGCTCGTAAACGGCTTTATTCCCCGGATCGGGATAATAGGTTTGACTGACTTTCACAAGACGGCGGGAAACGTCCTTTACGTCCTCTCCGGTCAGTCCCGCCGCGACGACGATCGCGCATCCCATTGCGCCGACCGCCTGAGCGTTATCGACTGTTTCTATCGTTCTGCCGGTGATATCAGCGAGCATTTGGCTTATGACGGAAGACAGCGATCCTCCGCCCACGAAGCGGATCACGTCGGAGGTTTTCACCTTTTTCGCCTCGCATTCGAGCAGCCAGCGCAGATGATAGCAGATCCCCTCCAGAACGGCGCGGATCATATCCCGTTTGCCGGTGTCGATCCTGATATTGAAGAACATTCCTGCGGCGTTTGCATCCTCGAACGGGCAGCGGTTGCCGTGAAGCCACGGGGTAAAGATGACCCCGTTCGCCCCGGGCGGGACCTTGCTTACCTCGGCAGACATAAAGTCGTAAAGGCTGGTGAACTTGCTCTCAAAATCGTCCGTAACCTCGGTTTTCTCAAGGTAAATACTGATCTCGTCAAGCGCGAGGTGATTTTTGACCCATTCGTAGCACTTTCCCGCCGTTTCCAATTCGGCGTAATAGTTGAAGTACCCGCGGTTTGCCGACAGCACGCCGGTGATCATCGCGTTGATATCGACCGTCTGGTAGTCGAGACAGGTCGATACCCAGCCGGAGGTCCCGACGTAGATATGCGTTTCGCCCGGCTCCACGCATCCCGCGCCGATGTTGACGAACGTCGTGTCGCCGCCTCCGCCGAAAACCGGGGTGCCTTCTTTCAATCCGAGATCGCGCGCCGCTTCTGCCGTCAGGCCCCCGACGAGATCGGTGCAGTCGATGATCGGCGGCATGTGCTCCGGTTTGACCTTGTACATTTTCAAAAGGCCCTTGTTCCACCCCTCCTTGCCCTTGCGGGTATCGTAAAGAAAGGTGGCAAAAGCGGTATCCGCCGTCCTTATGATCTTCCCGGTACAGCGGGAGACCAGATAGTCGCTCACGTCAAGCCATTTATCGACCTTGGCGAATATCTCCGGCTCGTTGTTTTCGACCCATTTGTATTTCCATACCGGATCCTTTGCGCTGGTCGACCCGGCGTAGTTTACCCGCAAATTCCGAAGAAGCTTGTAAAGGCTGCAGCCCGAGACCTTGACGATCCCCTTTCCCATGCAGTTGCGGTATTCGTTCACGCCGCGGCTGTCCATATAGCTCATCGCCGGACGAAGCGCTTTCCCGTTTTCATCGACGAGAACGACGCCCTGCATCTGCGCGCAGAAGGCAAGCCCGGAAACTTCTTCGGGTCTGATATCCGTTTTATCAAAAAGCTCTCTTGTCGTTTTGCAGACAGCCTGCCACCATTCCCCGACGTCCTGCTCGGCGCCGCCGTTTTCAAGAATGCGAAGCCCGTAGGAGGCGTTTGACGTCGCCGCGACAGCGATCTTCTCGCCCGCGTCGAAGAGGCAGGTCTTTAAGCT
>CACZZA010000046.1 GCA_902785485.1 uncultured Ruminococcus sp.
CCACGACAAGGACTTCTATATGCTGACGGAGACCTGCTGCCAGATAGACCTTATAAAGCTGTTCAAAAACGGTTTCTGCACCGGACACGGATATCTCCGCGCTCCTCAGTCGATAATGAGCTATTCGTCTCTCGCCTGCATCGCGATCCAGGCTAACCAGAACGAGATGCACGGCGGTCAGTCGGTACCGAACTTCGACTACGCGATGGCTCCCGGCGTCGCGAAGACCTATATCAAAGAGTTCTTCGTAGCGCTCGCAGAGGCTCTGGCGATCAAGATGAACGTCTCGTACGAGAAGGCGTCCTGCATCGTCGGCGCTATCAAAGAGGCTGTTCCCGCTCCGACCATCAGCGACAACGGAGCATACTCCGAAGTGCTTGCGAAGTGGTACGACGAGGCTCCCGACAAGTTCGGGATCAAGAAGGAAGACCTTCTTTCCGCCTGCGCGATCTCCGCTGAAAAAGCGTATATCCACACCGACAAGGCTACCTACCAGGCTATGGAAGCCCTGGTACACAACCTCAACACCATGAACTCCCGCGCGGGCGCTCAGGTCCCGTTCAGCTCGGTCAACTACGGCACTGACACTTCTCCCGAGGGGCGCATGGTCGTAAAGAACCTTCTGCTCGCGACCGACGCGGGTCTCGGCAACGGCGAGACTCCGATCTTCCCGGTACAGATCTTCAAGGTCAAAGAAGGCATCAACTACAACGAGGGCGAACCGAACTACGATCTGTTCAAGCTCGCGATCAAGACGAGCGTCAAGCGCCTGTTCCCGAACTTCAGCTTCCTCGACGCTCCGTTCAACCTTCAGTATTACAAGAAGGGCGACTACAACACCGAAGTCGCTTACATGGGCTGCCGTACGAGAGTCATAGGCAACCACTACGATCCCACCCGCGAGATCACCTGCGGACGCGGAAACCTCAGCTTCACCTCGATCAACCTGCCGAGGATCGGTATAGAGTCAAAGCGCGACCTTGAAGTCTTCTACACCAAGCTCGACGCGATGCTCGAACTCGTATCCCGTCAGCTGCTCCACCGTTTCAAGATCCAATGCTCGAAGCACGGCCGCAACTACCCGTTCCTGATGGGGCAGGGCATCTGGATCGACAGCGACAAGATCGGTCCCGACGACTCCGTCGCCGAGATCCTCAAGCACGGCACGCTTTCGATAGGCTTCATCGGACTTGCGGAAACGCTCAAGGCGCTGACCGGCAAGCACCACGGCGAAAGCGAATACTCGCGCAACCTCGGTCTTGAGATCATCCGCCACATGAGAGAGTTCTGCGACAAAAAATCCGACGAGACGGGACTCAACTTCACTCTGCTCGCGACTCCCGCCGAAGGTCTGTCCGGACGCTTCGTCCGTATCGACCGCGAAAAATACGGCAAGATCCCCGGCATCACCGACAGAGAATACTACACCAACTCCTTCCACGTACCGGTCTACTATCCGATCTCCGCTTTCGAGAAGATCGAGATCGAGGCTCCGTACCACGCGCTTACGAACGCCGGACACATCAGCTACGTAGAGCTTGACGGAGACATCAGCAAGAACCCCGAGGCGTTCGAGGAGATCATCCGCCACATGAAGGAATGCGGAGTCGGCTACGGCTCGGTCAACCACCCCGTCGACAGAGACCCCGTCTGCGGCTACACCGGCGTCATCGGCGACGTCTGCCCGAGATGCGGACGCCGCGAGGGCGAATCCGTCACGATCGAACGGCTCAACGAGCTTCGCAAGAAGTATCCGAGCGTTCCCGTCCCCTGCGACTGCACAAGATAAGAATAAACAATAAGACATAAGAAAAGGAGCGTTACCATGAACACCACCATCAAGAATGAAAACGGAAAAGTCGGAGAAGGCGTCAAATTCGAGCGTATCCGCCGCATCACCGGTTACCTCGTCGGCACTCTCGACAGATTCAACGACGCTAAGAGAGCGGAAGTAAACGACAGAGTTAAACATGGACTCGACAAAAAGAACTGAACTCGAACAAACCGAAATACGTCTGTGCGGCGTCGAACCCGAGTCTGTCGTCGACGGTCCCGGGTTCCGCTTTGCGATCTTCGTTCAGGGATGTCCCCATCACTGCGAAGGCTGCCACAATCCCCAGTCGCACGCGTTCGACGGCGGATACACCGTCGCTCTGTCGCGCCTGTACGACGGGATCGCGGCAAACAGACATCTGAAGGGCGTCACTTTTTCCGGCGGCGAGCCTTTCTGTCAGCCGAAAGAACTCGTGATGCTCGGACGCGAGGTCAAAAAGCTCGGACTCGGCGTTATGACCTACACGGGGTACACATACGAACAGCTCGTAAGTGAGAACGACCCCGACCGTATGGCTCTGCTCGACCTGTCCGACATCCTCGTCGACGGTCCCTTTATCCTCAAACAGAGGGACATCACTCTTACCTTCCGCGGGAGTGAAAATCAGCGCGTTATAGATATGAACAAAACGCGCGAAAGCGGAAAGATCGTGCTGTGTGAGTTTGAATACTGATCGAACAAGGAGTTACCGAAATGAAATTTTACGTTTGCGCCCATTGCGGCAACATCATCGCTTTCGTCCACGATTCCGGCGTTCCGGTCAAATGCTGCGGTCAGAATATGACCGAGATCATCCCCGGATCCGTCGAGGCGTCGACCGAAAAACATATCCCCGTCATCTCGAAGGAAGGAAACCTCGTTACAGTAAAGGTCGGCTCCGTCGCCCATCCGATGCTCGACGAGCATAATATCGCCTGGATCGCCCTCGAAACCAAGACCGGCAACCAGAGAAAAGCGCTCAAAGCCGGCGAAGCTCCCGAAGCCGTCTTCGCGCTCGTCGATGGCGACGAGCCCGTCGCCGCCTACGCTTACTGCAACCTCCACGGTCTGTGGAAAGCCGAAGCGTAAGAGAAAAGAGAATAATAATTTGCGGGGAGAACTTTTTTGAAAAAAAGTTCTCCCCGCGCCCCTTTCAAAAAACTTAAAAAGGGGAGTTTTTGCAGACAGTATTGAAAAAGCCGAAGAAAACAGTTATGTTCTCCGGCTTTTTTTATTTCTTTTTCCCGCTCCGAAAGGGTTGGAATGGAGCGCGAGGGGAACCTTTCCTTAAAAGGTCCCCTCGTGATCGTTATTTATGATACAGTTTTTTCGTGTAATACTGCGGTTCGCAGGTGAGGTCTATACCGAGCTTGCGGTAAATATCCGCGTCGATCTGAGACAGGATGACGGTGGAGTGAGCCTGCGTGCCGCGGAGTTCTCCGAGCAGGGACAGCGCCTTTGAGGCGTTTTTGCTCTTTGACGCGCTTATCGCGAGGGCGATGAGGGTCTCGTCGGAGTGGAGACGGGGGTTATGGTTGCCGAGCGCTTTGGTCTTAAGCTCCTGTATAGGCTCTATCGCCTCGCGTTCGATGAGGTCGACTTCCTTATCGAGTCCGGCGAGAGTTTTGACGGCGTTGAGCAGCACCGCCGAGGAAGGACCGAACAGGGAAGAGGTCTTGCCGGTCACGATACGTCCGTCATTCAGCTCGAGCGCGACGGCGGGTTGATTTTCGGTCGAGAGCGAGCGGTCGATCGCCGCTTTGACTACCTTGCGGTCGTCGACGGAGATCTTTGCCTGATTCATCAGACTTTCGATCTTTTCGACCACCGACGCCTTGGCGCGTCCGTATCTCTGATCGCAGAGCGCGGCGAAGTATCTGCGGATGATCTCCTGCTTTGACGCTTCGCAGACCGCGTCGTCGTCTACAATGCAGAAGCCTGCCATATTTACGCCCATATCGGTCGGAGATTTGTAGGGACTTTCTCCCTTGATGCGCTCGAATATCGCGTTGAGAACGGGGAAGACCTCGACGTCGCGGTTATAGTTGACGGTGGTCTTGCCGTACGCCTCGAGGTGATATGGGTCGATCATATTGACGTCGTCGAGGTCGGCGGTCGCCGCCTCGTAAGCGAGGTTGACAGGGTGTTTGAGGGGCAGGTTCCAGATCGGGAAGGTCTCGAACTTCGCGTATCCGGCTTTGATGCCGCGTTCGTTCTCGTGATAGAGCTGGGAGAGGCAGGTCGCCATCTTGCCGCTTCCCGGACCGGGAGCGGTGATGACTACGAGCGGACGTGTGGTCTCGATGTATTCGTTCTTGCCGAAGCCTTCGGGACTTACGATCTTTTCGACGTTATACGGATAACCCTCTATCGGGTAGTGTATGTAGGTCTTGACGCCGAGCGCGTTGAGTCTCTCCTTGAACTTGACGGCGGACGGCTGCTCGCGGAACTGCGCGATAACCACGCTCCCGACGTAGAGTCCGAACTCGCGGAACGCGTCGATGAGGCGCAGTACGTCGTTGTCGTAAGAGATGCCTATATCGCGGCGGATCTTGATATTTTCGATGTCGCCCGCGTTGATGACGATGACGATCTCAACGTCGTTCGTTATATTTTTAAGCATCCGCAGCTTTGAATCGGGTTTGAATCCCGGAAGTACGCGCGACGCGTGATAGTCGTCGAACAGCTTGCCTCCGAATTCGAGGTAGAGCTTGCCTCCGAATTCCGAGATCCTCTTTGCGATCTGCTCGGACTGCCTTCTGATATATTCGTCGTTATCAAATCCTATGCGGTACATGACACCCTCTCCTTTTTACAAAAACCACAACATATTATACAATCTTTGAAAAAATCTGTCAATATATTGTGTGACATTATGTGAAAATTTTTTCGTTTATTTCAAGGACCGACATATTTTTACACCTATTGATTTACGCGGGATTTTGTGTTATTATATAGTATAAAGTAAAAAAAGGAGGACCGAAAATGAAAAAATACACGCGCGCCGTATTTGTTTTTATACTGTCTTTGACTTTCGGTCTTCTTTTGCCTCGTCCCGCGGCTCTCGCGGCGGAAGAACCGCGGAGTCTCGGACAGACCCGCGTCGAAACGCTCTCCGACCGCGTGCTGAACGGTTTTTCGGAGACTCCGGAGGGCTGGGAGCCTTATGCGAACGCGGATGAAGTCACCGTCGCGGAAAAGACCGACGTATATCCCTATCTGTCGCTGACAGGCGACGGATGTCTTATAGTCAGGAGCTACGGAGTTTCGTCCGGGGAAGCGGTAGAAGTCGCGGATACCTACCGCGAGCCTCTTGACGTCAGCGGGTACGAAAGCCTGTTTTTCCCGGTCAACGTCAGGAACGCTGCGGAAGACGCCGAATACAGGGTCGGTATCCGCATCGCGGCGGAGAGAGGGAATTTTACGCTGGAAAAGACCGTATCCCCCGAATCCTGGACCGGTATTTTTGCCGATATTTCCGGTTTTGAAGGCAGGGACGGCGTCCGGGAGATACGAATATACGCGTACTTTATCAAAGACGGAACGGAAAACGTTCCCTTTGAGTTCTGTGTGGACTCCATCTGCCTTTCGGAGAACGGGAACGCGTGGCGTTCCTCCGTCTTTCTTGCCGATACATTTGAGGCGAAGGGATGCGAGGCTATTTTTGAAGAAGACACGCTGAGACTTGCCGGGGAAAGCGAGAACAAGACTCTCGGACTGCGCGGTCTCCCGTTCGGACTGTTTGAACGCGCCAACGCCGTCAAGGTGCTTTTTTCCGCCGAAAACGACGTCGTTCCATCGCTTGAAGACGGAAATGGGAACGTCGTGTGGAAAAGCGGAGTTTCCAAGGGCGGAAGCGGCGTATCTACCGCCTATCTGCGTGTTCCGGAGGCTGACGTTTCTTCGCTCGACCTCGTTTTTTCGTGCGTGGGCGGCTGTGAAGTCAGGATATTCGGCATCGAGCCGTACAGCTTCTTTTTCCCGTCCGGACGCGAATACGGCAGTATAGACAACGTTTCGTTAAGCTCGAGCGGAGAAGAAATAATCATAAAAGGGACGGTCTCGCAGCGCGGAGCGGAGCTGCTCTCGGGCGGCAAGCTGTCGCTCTACGCCCTCGACCCGAACGGCCGGGCGGAGGAGTTGAAGACCGGAGACGGCGGAGAGATCGTCTCTATGACCCTTATGTCTTCCGAGTTTATGTTCCGCATTCCGACCGGAGACGGGAACGACTCCCGTTCCGGCCTCTTCAAAAAATACGTCGCCGCGGTCCTGAAGGACGAAACGCTGTATATACTTGACGACGGCAAGTACGTTACCAACCCCGAGGCGCTCTCCGAGGAAAACGGCAGGGCGGTATCTCCGTCCAACCGCCGGGGATATTCGGCGTACGGCGCGGCTCGGGCGCTTGAACTCGGCGGAACCGAAAACGTCATAAAGGTCGACGTCGGAAGATTTTTCAGCGCGTCGGATTATTCGAGCGTGCGAAGCGAGACGGAATACGGCGTGTTCTACTATAACGCGTCTTACGTCGAGTCGCTCGATAAACGCATCGACGCCTGCTATGACCGCGGGATAAACGTCACTTTGCTCATCACTCTTTCGCGCACCGGGAGCGATTCCATCGACGGGATCCTCATCCATCCGTCTTCGGACCGTTCAGGAGGCGAATGCGCCTTCAATACCGCGTCGCAGTCGGCGTCGTATCTGCGCTTTTTCTCGGAATTCATTGCGCAAAGATACTGTCAGACGGGGAAAATGAAGGCGGGCGGGATCGCGTTCTGCGAGGGCGCGGACGCCGCGTACGACAAATACAATATGGGGCGCGCGACGCTCGGAGAATACGTTTTCGAGTTTGCCCGCGCGTACCGCGTGGTATATAATTCGGTCAGGTCGCTGTCTCCGTCGGTCCGCTTTTTCGTCGGTATCGACTGCCGCTGGGACTCCGATCTGCCGTTCGACCATTACACGGCGTTCGACGGCCGCGCGTTTCTCGACTGCTTCAACAGCGTAGTCGCTGAATACGGAAACGTCGAGTGGGGAGTGATGATAGACCCTTATCCGGAAGGGAAAGACGATTACGTCTCGCTGTTCGACAAGGGATGCACCGCTTCTCCGGACACGCTGCGCGTAGGTTTTTCCAACCTCGGAGTGCTTTGCGACTATCTTTCTTCGGACCTGTTTTCCTATCGCGGCGACCCGAGGGCGGTCGCGGTAAACGAAAACACTTCTTTTGCGGACCGGGGAGTCCGTATGCTTTCCGACTATATTTTCTGCTTTTATAAGGCTGCCTCGGAAAGGGTCCTGTTTTACGTTACGGACCGTGTGTTCGATGAGGAAGAGGTACTCAAACTGATCGACACGAACCTTTCGATACGCAATACGTATTTTGCTCCCGAGGAATTGGGTATAAACGACTGGAAGACCGCCATCCGCGGTTTTGAAGTATCGAAGATCGTTTTGCGCGAGATCGGGCAGGGCGTTACGGCTTCGTCTTCGCCGGAACTGACGGGAAAAGGAACTCTGTTCGATTTTTCAGCCGGAAAAGGAGCTTTTGCCGGTTACAGGGGAGACGAGGAATTCGCTTGCGAGAGCGATATCGGAGGGGTCGAATACTGTCTGACGATACGCCCCTCGGACTCTTCGGGAACGGGACGGAGCGGGGCGATCGTCCGCTTGCCGTCTCCGAAAGACTTTTCCCTGATGCCGGTCATCATGGCGCGGTTTGACGCGGTCTCTATGCCTCCCGACGTCGAGAGCGCGCTCGTTCGCGTGACACTGTATTCCGGAGCGGATATATGCGAGGCATCGGCAGTAATACCGCGAGCGGTATGGAGCAGTCTGTATTTCGATTTTTCCGCCTTTACGGGTCTTTCTTCCGTCGACAGGATCGGGATCACCTTTGAATCAGCCGACGGAAGTTCGCTCGGTACGCCTCAGTTTCTCGTATCAAACGTAGAAGTCGGCTCGTTTACGCTCAGTGACGGAGAGATCGCCGTATTGCTCGGAAATACCGGAGGCAGCCGCGGATTTGCAGATCTTCTGACGCGCGAAAATATAATGATCGCGACTTGCGCCGTAGGCGGTCTCTCGCTCGTATTGCTGATAATACGCGGCGCGCGGCGCAGAAAAAAGAACTCCCGCGCGTCGGAGTTTGAAGAAAAATGAAGAAAAAAGAAAAAAATCCGTTCGTCAACTCCGACACGAACAAGCGATATTATACGTTCGATTGCTATCTCAAACGCCGTTTCGGACGTAAGTGCGCGAAGATCTCGCTCGACGGAGGTTTTTCCTGCCCGAATATCGACGGCAAGGTCGGATACGGCGGGTGTATCTACTGTTCGGAGCGAGGAAGCGGAGATTTCGCCCCGAGTCCCGTACTCCCTTTGAAGACGCAGTTTGAAGAGGGAGTGAGGCTTATAAACGGCAAGTGGCGGGACGCGTATTATATCCCGTATTTTCAGGCGCACAGCAATACTTACGCGCCCCTTTCCGTCCTGAAAGAAAAATTCGAGGAGGCGCTTTCGTTCGACCGCGTCGTCGGACTCTCGGTCGCGACCCGGTGCGACTGTCTCGACGACGAAAAGATCGAGTATCTGCGCGAGCTGTCGGAAAGGACGTATCTCACGCTCGAACTTGGGCTTCAATCCGCGAACGAAAAAACTCTGCGGCTCATCAACCGCGGTCATACGCTCGCCGATTTTGAAAGGACGCTTGAAAAGCTCGACGGGATAAACGTCTGTATCCACGTCATCAACGGTCTCCCCGGAGAGGGGAGGAAAGAGATGATGGAAACGGCGCATAAACTTGCGTCTTACCGCCCTCACGAGATCAAGATACACATGCTGTACGTGCTGAAAAACACTCCGATACACAAAATGTACGAGCGGGGAGAGTTTTCTCTCCTTTCTCTCGGGGAATATACGTCTCTCGTCGTCGATCAGCTCGAAGTCATCCCCGGTGGCACCGTTATAGGCAGGGTCACGGGAGACGGAGTGAAGGACGACCTCGTCGCTCCGCTCTGGACGCTCAAAAAGACGGTCGTCGCGAATGAGATAGATAAGGAATTTGCAAGGAGAGGGACGTATCAGGGATATTTTTGTGAAAAACGATAAAAAAAGAGGAAAAAACCGACGATATTTTTGATTTACTACTTGCAAGAAATGGAATTATCAGTTATAATATTTAGTGCGTGTGTTGTAAAAAAAACGAAATAAAAAAAATATCACCATAAATCAAAGGAGATGTTCACTATGGCAAAGTTTGCTACAAAGGACGTTCGCAACGTCGTATTGCTCGGACACGGAGGTAACGGCAAGACGTCGATAGCGGAAGCTGCCCTTTACTATACGAAAGCCATTGACAGACTCGGCAAGACTCCCGAAGGAAACACCACTTCGGACTACGATCCCGAAGAGATAAAGCGCGGCTTTTCCATCTCCGCGTCGATTGCTCCCGTTGTCTGGAAAAACACCAAGATCAACTTCATCGACACTCCCGGAACGCTCGATTTTGAAGGCGAAGTCCTTCAGGGACTCAGAGTGGGCGACATCGCTCTCATCACCGTCGACGCAAAATCCAGCGTACAGCCCGGCACCCAGCTCGCATGGTACAACGCGACCGACGCGGGCATCCCGAAGGCGTTCTTCGTAAACAAGACCGACGATAAGGAAGCCAACTTCAAAAACGTATTTGAAGATCTGAAAAATACGTTCGGTATGTCCGTATGCCCCGTCGTTATCCCGACCGAGGCTCACGACGGCTCCTTCATCAACCTCGTAACTCAGAAAGAGATCATCTTCAACGAGAAGGGCGAACCCAAAGAGACCGATCTTCCCGATTCTCTCGGCGATTATGAAAAAGAGTTCCACGATATGCTCCTCGAGTCCATCGCGGAGACCAGCGAAGAGCTGATGGAAAAGTTCTTCGCGGAAGAAGAGATCACCGCGGAAGAAGCGGCGAACGCTCTCAAAGACGGCATCAACTCCGGCGCGCTCGCTCCCGTATTCGCGGGCAGCGCTCTCAAGCTCTGGGGTATCTCCTCTCTGCTTGATTCCGTGGTAGATTCGTTCCCGACTCCCGTTTGCCGCAAGACCAACAAGACCGTTGACGGCGAAGAGCCGATCTCCGAAAGCGGCCCCGCTTCGATCTTCGTCTTCAAGACGATCTCCGACCCGTTCGTAGGAAAGATGTCCTTCTTCAGAGTCATGAACGGCGAACTGAAGAACGATATGACCCTCAAAAACATGAGAAGCGGCTCGAACGAGAAGTTCGCTCATTTCTATACGATCTGCGGAAAGAAGCAGACCGAGGTCGACTCCCTCGCGTGCGGCGACATCGGCGTTATCCCGAAGCTCAGCGACACCGTCACCAACGACACGCTGGCTCAGTCCGACGTCAAGGCGTTCGCTCCGACCGTATATCCCGAGGCTGTCTACACGATGGCTATCTCGCCGAAGGCAAAGGGCGACGAGGATAAGATCTCGACCGGTATCAACAGACTCCTTGAAGAGGATATGACCCTCTCTTACGAGAACAACAGCGAGACGAAGCAGATGCTCCTCTCCGGTCTCGGCGATATGCACCTCGACGTCGTCGTTTCCAAGCTGAAGAACAGATACAACACCGGCGTTGAACTCACCAAGCCTAAGATCGCATACCGCGAGACCATCCGCAAGAAGGTCCAGGTCGAAGGCAAGCACAAGAAACAGTCCGGCGGAAGCGGCCAGTACGGTCACGTCAAGATCACCTTCGGTCCCGGCGAAGCGGAAGGACTCACCTTCACCCAGTCGGTCGTCGGCGGCACCGTTCCGAAGAACTTCTATCCCGCGGTCGAAAAAGGCCTGCTCGAAGCAATGCAGAAGGGCGTCCTCGCGGGCTACCCGGTAGTCCACCTCGCGGCTGACCTGTTCGACGGTTCTTACCATCCCGTCGACTCGAACGAAATTTCGTTCAAGCTCGCGGCTATCCTCGCTTACAAAGCGGGTCTCGTTCAGGCGAACCCCGTACTCCTCGAGCCTGTGGGTCTTCTTCGCGCACGCATCCCGTCCGATATGATCGGCGATATGTACGGCGACATCAACAAGCGCCGCGGCCGTATCCTCGGCACCAACGCGGACGAGACCAGAAAAGGCTACTCGATAGTAGAGGCGGAAGTTCCGAAGTCCGAAATGGCTGATTACGCCATCGCTCTCCGCGCCCTGACCACCGGTCTCGGCAAGTACACCTTCCATATCGTAAGATACGAGGAAGTACCGGTGATGAACGCGCAGAAGGTCATAGCCGAATCCAAGAAGGACGAGGAATAATATACCGAGTAAAAAGGACTGTATGGCAGCATACAGTCCTTTTTTTGCGTGTCGGGCGAGTCCGGGCGGAGGAAACGGGGAGTCTGATGAAAAAGATCTCGCCCTGACGGGAATAATTTTGCTTTTCCTCTTTTATTATTCATAATTTTGTGATAGAATGGTTCGTGAAACATAACGGAGGTTTTTTGATATGAAAAAACTGATCATTTTATTAGATGCCGTGTTTATTCTCGTTTCGGTGTTCTCCGCGTGCGGAAACGAAAAACCCGCCGAGACCGCTCCCGTGACTGCCGCTCCGGAGAGCGGAGACACGCCCGAGACCGCCGATCCCGTTGCTCCCGATAAGCTCGAGGGCGCGACGATAAAGAGCGCGACGGCGTTTTCCGACGGAGTCGCTTTTGTTGAATACGAGGATTCCCGCGTCTATGCGGTGGATACCGAGGGCAACAAGCTCTTTGAACTGACAAAGGACACGTTCCAATACAAGTACGTCGGCGACAGGTACTACAAGGACGGGTACATCGTTATCGGCAACAACATTTACGACAAGACCGGAAAGAAGGTCGAATACGATGCCGGAAACGGCTTTGAGACCCTGTTGACCGATTCCGCGGGCGGATATATTTTAGCGCGCGGCAAGGCGGACGGAAACTATACCATAGGTATTCTCAAGACCGACGGCACGTGGGCGTATCCTCTCTCGTCCGACAACGACCTCGTGAGGATCTATAAGGAAAAGAACGTCAACCTCGGCGGACTGAAATTTACCGACGGATACGACTATTACGGCGGAGCGCTTATCCGCGTCAACCTTGACTGGACCGACCGTTATTATTACGACCTTTCGACGAACACTGTGTACAACGACTACACCCGCTTTGAGAGCGTGCTCGAGGGAGAGGGACGCGGACTTTACCGCATCGATCCCGACGAGAGCAGAACGCTGATCGTGCCGGGCAAGTGCGACGTTGAGGGCGGATGCTTCGACGGACTCGTATTCTGCTACGATATAGACAACGACAGACACTTTTACCTTTATACGTCCGAAGGCGAGCTTGTAAAGGATTTTGAAGACGCTGTCGTTTACAACGTCGGTTCGGTATTCGGCGAGAAGGTGTTTCTGCACACCGACGACGCTATCCTTGCGTCGCTTTACACCGACGAGGGCAAAAAGCTCGTGATGCTCGATAAAAAAGGTGAGTTCATCAGCGAACCCGTCAACATCGGCAACAACGACCTCGTGGCGGCGTTCGACGGAGAACGCGGAGTTTACTTCTCCGTAGAGGAAGGGCAGTTCTTCAGCTTCGGCAAGGACGGAAACAAGGTCCCGGACAAGAACATCACGAACGTAACGGGCGTGGGAGACGGTATGCTGACCGTCAAGAACGCTTTCGAGCAGATCTATTACGTCGATATGGAGTTCAATATTAAGATCAAGTAAG
>CACZZA010000047.1 GCA_902785485.1 uncultured Ruminococcus sp.
GAAAACTGAAACAGATGCTTGCGGTGATTGCGGAATTGGCACCTTACAAACCCAATGCCGATAGCCTCGCCGCTGAGTTGCATGTCAGTAAGAACAATGTGCCTGATTATTTGGTTTATCTCGAAAAGGCGGGGATCGTCCCCGACCTGCTATTCGGAGACTTCGACTCGACCGACCGTCCCGATTTTGCGGGCGAGACCGTCGTTCTGCCCGTGATGAAGGACGACACCGACGTCGGCTACGCGATCAAAGAAGGTCTCCGCAGAGGGTATAAGGAGTTTGTGATATACGGCTCGCTCGGCGGGAAGCGGACTTCGCATACGCTCGCGAATATCCAGCTGCTGTCCTTCCTTCGTGCCCACGGAGCCTTCGGGACTCTCGTCTGCGGAATGACGCGGATGTTTATTATCGACGGAACGTTCCGGTTCGACGAAAGCGCGTCCGGAGATCTCTCCCTCTTCGCCCTCGGCGACGCCGCCTCCGTCACGATCTGCGGCACGAAATACGACGTCGAGAAAGCGACGCTCGAACGGACCTTCCCGCTCGGCGTCAGCAATTCCTTCACGGGACGGGAAGGCAGTATAACCGTCCATTCCGGCGAAGTCCTGTGTGTGATAGAATAGCGGTGTTTTTATGCGGGAAAAACCTTTTAAGGAAAGGTTTTTCCCGCACCCTTTTCCAAACCTTTCAGGGAAAAACTAAACAAGAAATTAGAGGAGAGAGCGCGGGGAGGACCTTTTAAGGAAAGGTCCTCCCCGCACCCCTCTCGAAACCTTACAGAGGGAAAGAAGATAAACAAGAATTTAACGAAGGATTTGAAAGACGAACGATAGCCGAAAACTTCACCTTAAATTGGCGAGTGAGCGGTTTTGTCAATAGCTCACCCCTCTGGGGGAGCTGTCGACGAAGTCGACTGAGAGGGCACGCCTGCGGTTGGTTGCTATTCGTAAAACCCTCTCCGTCACGGCGGGCGTAACACGCCGTGCCACCTCTCCCATGGTGAGAGGTACCGGGTAGTGGTCGCTCGCTGCCTCGAGGTGAAGTCCGTGACTACCGTTTGTAACGGCTATCGTTTGTACGCTGAATTCTTGTTTATCTTCCTATTCCCTCTGAAAGGTTTAGAGGGGTCAAGGGGAACCTTTCCCTAAAAGGGTCCCCTTGCGTTCTCCTCCGCTGAATTCTTGTTTGCATATAAAACGCGAGAGGGACTTTTGTCAAGTTCCTCTCGCAATAACTTTATTCTTTTTTATTTCTCTATAAAGTCCATGTACCGATCCCAGTCGTACGAGCCGAGCAGGTGTCCGAAGGGGGTTTCGTGGAAGGAGATATCGCCGTCCTGCCAGACGTCGCCGGGAGTGGGGAGCCTGTCCTCGCAGACGAGCCCCTTCATTCCGAGAAACTTATACGCCTTCGTCGCCTCCATGCAAGCGAGGAGCTGGGAGTGCGGATCCGCCCAGACGTCGAGGTCGGCGGAGCCCACGGCGAGCTTACGGGGAGCGATCGCCGCGAGAACGAAGTGCTGATCGAACGGGAGAGCGTCGACGTCGTCCTGATACGTGCCGTACTTCTCGACGAACCAGTACGGGAAGCGGTTGTAGATCTGCTTTAAGGTCTCGCCGCGTTTCTGACGCGTTACGGCGTCGCCGGAGCAGCCGGCGTTGTTGGATACGCAATAAGTGATACGCGTATCGTTCGCGGCGCACCAGAGCGAGGTCTTGCCGAGGCGGGAGTGTCCTATCGACGCGATCTTCGTTTTATCAACCCAGTCGAGGGTCATAACGTGGTCGACGAGGCAGGACTGCGCGTACGCCCACAGCGTTATTTTGCCGATATTGTACACACTGCGCGGGAGGTATTTCGCGATGCCCGACGAGAAATCTCCGTCGTCGGAGGTGACGTCGGTCTGATATGCTAAAACTATGCCGAAGCCTCTGTCTATGATCTGTTCGACGGGGGTGTATCTGTGCGGAGCCTCGGGCTTGAACGCGATATGTACGAACGTCGGGACGTTCGTTTTATCCTTGGGGCGGTACTCGTAAAAGGTGAAGTGCGCCGTTCCCTTCGGAGTGTCGATGAACATAATATACTCGTTGAACACGACCTTTTTGCCCACGACTCTGTCGTTCGTGCCGACAAGCTCGGCGCGCACCGGGAATTTCGGGGGCATCTTGCCGAACATATTTTCGCCGACGAGGTCGATCATTTCAAGGCGTCTTTTCTCCCATTCGTCGGGAGACGTGAGGGGAGTCCCGTCCTTGAAGCGGAGTATCTCGGGCAGTTTGCGTTTTTCGTGTTCTTCGGTAAAGAATGACATTTTTATATCTCCTTTCGGTGAAACGTCTCAGCTGAGCTTTTCGGGGAGCTTCTTGCCGCCGAGGACGTGGAAATGCAGATGCTTTACGGACTGACAGCCGTCTTCGCCGACGTTCGTAATGACGCGGTATCCGTTCGTGAGTCCGCATTCCTTCGCGACCTTGGGGATCGCCTCGAAAATGGACGCGATGACGGGGCTGTTGAAGCGGTTGATCTCATCCGCGGAGGCTATATGCTGTTTGGGTATCACGATGGCGTGAACGGGAGCCTGAGGAGCGATGTCGTTGAAGGCGAGCACGTGTTCGTTCTCGAACACTTTTTTCGACGGGATCTCTCCGGAAATGATCTTGCAGAAAATGCAATCCATGGTATTTTCCTCCATATTATGTTATTTCACTACGATTATACTGCCGTCGTTATTATTTTAATTCATATAAAAACAAAAGTCAATCCGTGAAAGTGAAATTTATAGACCGACTTGACATTTTTTTGCGTTTGGTATATAATACATTTTGAATGGGCGAATGATAATACGGGGCGCATGGCGCGTTCCCGCGCCTGACGTCATAAAGGAGGCGTAATAATATGCAGGTCACTAAACAATCTATTATCGGAGACGTTCTCGACGCTGATATGGGAACTGCCGAATTCTTCCTTGCTATCGGGATGCACTGTCTCGGATGCCCGGCATCGAGAGGCGAGAGCATCGAGGACGCTTGCGCGGTACACGGTACCGACGCGGACGAGCTGGTCGAAAAGATCAACGCTTACCTCGCATCGAAATAAAGGACGGCAAAACGGAGATGTTGTTTCGGCATCTCCTTTTTGGTTCACGCTATGAAATACACGGATAACGAAAGACGCCTCGGCGCGATCCTCGGTTTTATAAACAACGCGCAAACGCTCGCCGACGTCGGGACGGATCACGCGTATCTCCCGATCCGCGCCCTGCGCGAGGGCAGGGCGGTCCGAGCCGTCGCGAGCGATATAAACCCTCTCCCGCTCGAAAAGGCGAAAAGAAATATCGCGAAAGCCGGACTCGGGGACCGCATCGTAACGGTCCTTGCGGACGGACTTTCGGGACTCGGAGGCTTTTCTCCGGACGTCATCGTCATCGCGGGAATGGGCGGCGAGCTGATAACGTCGATAATGGAGAACGGCGCGCGGTCTTTCCGCGGAGCGACGTTCATCCTTCAGCCGAACACGCACGAACACGACCTCCGGCGCTTTCTTTACTCAAACGGCTTCGACGTCCGGGACGAGCGGGTCGTTGAAGATAAAGAGAAATTCTATCAGATCATCGTCGCCGCGTACGACGGAAAGACAAGGGAGGCGAGCCTTCCCGAGCTTATCCTCGGACGGGTGAATATCGAGAAAAACGGCTTTCCGGACGGGTACCTCGAAAAGGTGAGGGCGCGGTTTTCCCGCCGCGTCTCGGGACTGCGCCGCGCCGGAAAGGAAAGTCCGGAGGACTGCGAGGTCCTGTCTTTCGTGGAAACGCTTATCAAAGAAGGTAAAAACAATGACCGCAAAACAACTGTATGAAAAACTCGACGCCGCGATCCCGCGTTCCCTCTCGGAGGAGTGGGACAACGACGGACTTATGGTCGAGGCGAACGAAAAAGAAATAAAAAAAGTCCTCGTCACGCTCGACGCGACCCTTCCCGCGATAGAGTACGCCGCGATGAACGGGTTTGACTGCATCGTGACGCATCATCCGCTGATATTCCGTCCGCTCGGGCGGATCACGCTCGACTCGAATATCGCGCGCCGTGTCATGCTCCTCATAAACAACGGTATCTCCGTGATGTCGTTCCACACGAGGCTCGACAAGGTAGGCGGAGGGGTAAACGACGCCCTCGCCGCGCGGCTCGGACTTAAAAATACGGCGTCCCTGCCGTCGCTCGGAGTCGTCGGGGAACTCGCGGAGGAAACGCCTCTGCGTGAGTTTTCGGAGTTCGTCCGCGATATGCTGTCGTGCGACTCGGTGCGGTTTTCGGACGCCCGCAGACCCGTGCGCCGCGTCGCCGTCGTCGGCGGCTCGGGGGACGACCTCATCCCGGAAGCGATAGGCGCCGGAGCCGATACGTTCGTCACGGGAGAAGGGCATCACAACACATACGCCGACGCCTCTGAAGCTGGGATAAACTACGTCGTCGCGGGGCATTACGAGACCGAGGACCCGGTCTGCGAGCGGCTTGCCGAACTGATAAAGGAGGCGGCGCCGGGTCTTGCCGTCGAATATTTCCCGTCAAAGCCGCATTTTACGGTCTGAAACGCGTAAATAATTGCAAAAAGGGTGTTTACAAAACGCCCTTTTCGTGTTAAAATACAGTAAATGATACTTTGGGAGGAACTACCTTTGATAATACAGCTGGAAGAAGCGAAGCTCGAGCTTCAGCGCCTCGAGGGCAATATAGAAGAGCTCGGCAACGCGATGAAAATAGAAAAAAACAAAGAGGAGATAGCGGAGCTTGAAAAAGAGACGCTCGACCCGTCGTTCTGGAACGACCAGGCGAGGAGCGGTCCGATACTCCAGAAAATAAAGGTCAAAAAGGACCTTGTCGAGTCATACGAAAAACTCCGCAAGAAATGCGAAGACGCCCTGTTCCTCGCCGAAATGGGCATCGAGGAGAACGACGAGTCGGTGACCGAGGAGGTCGTCTCCGAAAAGGACGCCATCGTAAAAGAGATCGAAACGAAACGCATCGAAACGCTCCTTTCGGGCGAATACGACCGCAACAACGCGATCCTTTCGTTCCATCCCGGCGCGGGCGGCACCGAGGCTCAGGACTGGGCGCAGATGCTGTACCGTATGTACACACGCTGGGGCGAGCGCAAGGGGTACAAGGTCAAGCTCATCGACTGGCTCGACGGCGACGCCGCGGGCATCAAGAGCGCGACCATCACGATAGAGGGCGAGAACGCCTACGGCTACCTCAAGGGCGAGAACGGCGTACACCGCCTCGTGCGCGTCAGTCCGTTCGACGCGTCGGGACGCAGGCAGACGTCTTTCGCCTCCGTTGAAGTCATCCCCGAATTCGAGGACGACGGCAAGATCGAGATCAAGGACGAAGACATCGAAGTCACCGCGCACCGTTCGAGCGGCGCGGGCGGTCAGCACATCAACAAGACCGACTCGGCTATCAGAATACTGCACAAGCCGACCGGGATCGTGGTCGGATGTCAGACCGAACGTTCGCAGCTCCAGAACAAAGAGACCGCGATGAAGATGCTCAAAGCCAAGCTGATGGAGATAAAGGAGCGCGAAAAGAGCGAAAAGATGGGCGACATCAAGGGCGTCAAGACGAACATCGAGTTCGGCGCGCAGATACGCTCCTACGTCTTTATGCCGTACACCCTCGTCAAGGATCACCGCACCGACTTTGAGAGCGGAAATATCATCGCCGTTATGGACGGAGACCTCGACGGGTTCATCAACGCGTACCTCAAGTATATCGCAAAATAAACCGACAAAAAAGCAAAGGAGAGGGAAGAATGACCAAGAAAAGCACGTTCGTATGCGCGATCCTGTTCATTTCTCAGGCAATATCCTGCCTCGCCGCGTTCTTTTATCTCGTTTCTCAGAGAAAAAGCGCCGCGAAGGTCTTTCTCGCGCTGTCTTTCGGCGGCGGCGTCACCGGCGGTATTTTACTGCGTAAGTACCGCAGAAAAGTCAAAGAGGAAAAGAAACTCATAAAAGACTATATCGAAATGACGAAAAACGGGGAAGACAAGGGTGACGTCGAGATACTGACCGACGACGAAGTCGACGAGTCGGAGTTCGCCTGATCGCGGCGTCTTTGGAATAATAACGACACTCCCGCCGGAAAACGTCTTTTTTCGGCGGTTTTCTTTTTGAAGACAGGTGGATAATGAAACTCAGACAGATAAGAGCGAGCCTGATCCTGACGGTGACCTCGATGATATGGGGCGCGGCGTTTCTGGTGCAAAAGATCGGCATGAACGACGTAGGACCGTTCGCGTTCCACGGCATACGCTACGTTATGGCGGGAGCGGTCGTGCTTCCGGTAGCGCTTCTGCGCGGCAAAAAACTGAATAACGATCCGGAGTTCGAGCCTCCGACTAAGAGGATGAAGATAGTAGGCGGACTCGTTTGCGGCTTCGCGCTCGGCTTCGCGTCGCTGACTCAACAGCTCGGCATACTCTACGAGCCGTCGGCGGGCAAGGCGGGATTTATCTCGGCGCTGTATATGATATTGGTGCCTCTGCTCGGCCTTTTCCTCCGCCGCAAGGTGCCGTTCACGGTGTGGATCGCCGCGGTCACCGCGACCTTCGGTCTGTACCTTCTGTGTATGGACGGCTCTTTTTCGCTCGGCAAGGGCGACCTGTGGCTCTTCGCGTGCGCGTTGCTTTATTCGGTACATATACTCTTTATCGACTATTTCGCGCAGTATATAGACGGTCCCTTCCTCGCGTGCTTCCAGTTTTTCGTGGCGTCAACTGTCGGCTTCGGCGCGATGCTGATGACCGGCGAAACGCTGACGTGGGAGGGCTTCACGGGAGGACTGCTTCCGATGCTCTATACAGGCGTGCTTTCGGCGGGCGTCGGATATACGCTCCAGATCGTCGCGCAGAAGGATCTCCACCCCGCCATCGCCTCGCTCGTGATGAGCCTCGAGTCCGTGTTCGCGGCGCTCCTCGGCTGGCTGATCTCCACCGTCACCGGCAAGTTCGTCGAGGAAAACGCCCTCTCACCGCGTGAGATCGTAGGCTGCGCCGTCATGTTCGCCGCCATCGTCATCGCCCAGAGCGACGCCCTGCGCGAGCTTATCCGTTCAAGAAAAGAAAATGATTGAGCTTCCGCCCCGCGCGCCTTCATGACTTCGCCGGGGCGGTCGCTTTACAAGGGGAGCGGGGGAGCGCGGTAAAACAGAACATCTGCGGCGGCGCGGAAATATTTTCATCCGTGATGATGATTTTTTGTAAGATTATCCGAGCTTTTGTGTTTATAATCTTGAATCGATTCAAAAGGAGGGTGTGACGTGAAGGACGACGAACTGCTCACTCTTTTGCGGAGCGACGAAAACGCCGGGACGGAAGCGCTGATAAAGCAATATTCCGGTCTCGTGTACTCGGTCGTGAGGAATATCCTTGCGGGAAAATGCGACTCGTCCGAGATCGAAGACTGCGTGACGGACGTTTTTCTGCGCTTCCGCGGAGGACTTTCGACTTTCGTGCCGAAGGCGTCGGTCAAGAACTATCTTGCCGTGATCGCGCGGAACACCGCCTTGAACTGCGTAAGGAACAAATGCCCGACGTACTCCGTCGACGACGACTTCTTTCTCGAACTCCCCGACGGGGGCGACCTCGAGGAGGAGGTCTGCCGGAAGCTCCTCCTGCGCTCCGTCCTCGACGAGATAAAGCGGATGGGGAGCCCGGACCGCGAGATCCTGATGCGGAAATACTATTTCCTGCAATCCTCTAAGGAGATAGCGCGCTCTCTCGGGATGAGCGTGCCGGCGGTCGATACGCGGGCGCACAGAGCCGTTGAAAGGCTGAAAGCAAAATTCGGAGGTCAGTTATGAAACAAAATATGACAGATCTGCTGAGCGGGGCGGACGCCGCCGAGCTTGAAGGTCTGATCGACTTATCGGAGGACGCCCGCGCTCCGAAGTCCGCGGTACGCAGGATCTGCCGAAAGGTCGCAAGGTCGGATGAGCCGTCGGGAAAAACGGCGTTTTCCGCAAGAAAAAAGCGGCTTATCGCCGTCGCGGCGATAGCGCTGCTCGCGCTTGCGGCATTAGGCGGCGTGTTCGCGCTGAACAGACGTTCTCCGAAGGTCCCCGACGTCGGAGAGCTTATAAACGACACCGGGAAAGGGACTCCCGAAACAGACACGGTCCCGCCGGTCGACCGCACCGAGCATGTGATGCTGTCCCCGGTCCCGGATGAGTCTGACCGTGTCGCGGGCGGAAAGAAGGTCGAAGTCACGGGTCCTATCGGGTACGCGGATAGGGACATTCGCAAAAAGATCATGTTTTTCGAGTCTGAAAACGCGGCATATATGATGTTCCTGGAAGGAAGACCGCTATACAGATACGAAAACGGGGTCTTTACCAAAACCGGGACAGTCCCGCCCGAGGCGGCGTATCTTTCGAACGCGTTCGCCGACGGGTACGCATATATCGAGGGAGAATTCAGTTGCATCGGAGGTCCCGAAAGGGGACTGTTCAGATTCGATATCAGGACCGGGAAGCTCGAAAAGTACGTCGATTGTGAGGAAGCGGTCGTTTCCGTCGCGACGGCGGGCAAATACGTATATTACGTGACCTGCGACTATTCAAAAGAACCTCAGGACTGGAAATGGACAATGAAACGCGTCGATATCGAAACGAATGAGATCGAGGCGCTGTTCGTTTCGGAGGAGGAGGCGTTCGCGCTGTGCGAATACGGGGGCGATCTGTTTTTCAGCATCCCTTCGACGGGAGTTTGCAGGATAGGGAACGGTACGGATATGAGCGTTATAAGCTCCGGCGAGAATGAAAGAGTCGAGGCGTTCACTCTGTCCGACGGCAGGCTGTACGTTTATTTCAGAAAGAATACGCCCGAAGACGGCGGAGAACTCAGGCGCGAGAACGTCATCCGGGTGTACGACCTCGGTGGGAACGCCCTCGGCGAAAAGACGTTCGATACGCCCTCGGGCGACGAGCCGAAGGATACTGACCGGCATTATCTCGGAAGCTATATCGACGAACTGACCGTGTACGGCGGAAAGGTCGTTTCGTTCGACGCGGACGCTTTCTACCTCGAGGATATAGTCAGCGGGGAAGAGACCCGGATCGGGACCCCGTTCTTCCGCGAGGAGTCTGTCTTGAGAGATTATTTTTACAGCTATGACTTCAGTAAGACCGTTTTCGACGGAAAGCTGTTCTTCAACCGCTTCGATTCCTTCCTCGAATACTCCGACGGGAACGTAAGATATTTCAAACTCGGATAATAACAAAATACTCCCCGGAGACGCGCTTTATTGCGGCGCGGCTCCGGGAAGTTTTTTTGTTTTTCAGCTTGCCAAGCCGATCTCGCGACAGGATGCCGTTTTCTCCCGTTATGATTGAAAACGGCTTTCCCCTTGCCGGGATCGCCTGTAAAGACTATGCGCGCCGTCGGACTTTTGCCGTAAACGCATCGGAAAAACCGCGCCTCGTGACGAAAGTTCGCAGATTTTTCGATAAGACTTGATAAAAAACAAACGCAGTGTTATAATGAAAAAAACAATGCACCGAAAAGGGTGCGGACCAAAATCAGGTCCCGAAAACAAAAGGAGCGCGCAATGGAGAGTTTTGAACCCAAAAAGCTTGCCCTCATAAGGATATGGCAGATACTGAAGGAGTACAGCGACTACGATCATCCTCTGACGCAGGAGGACATCTCTGACAAGCTCGGGAGTCTGTACGGCATCTCGATAGAAAGAAAGGCGATCAGCCGCAATCTTTCTCTTTTGAAGGAGGCGGGCGTGGACGTCGGCTCGCGAAAGGCGGGAAGCTATCTCGAGACGCGGGAGTTTGAGGATTCCGAGCTTCACATGCTGATCGACGGCGTTCTGAGCAGCAAGCACGTGACCGCGCGGCACTCGAAGGACCTGATCGAACGTCTCTGTTCGCTCTCGAACAGGTATTTCCGTTCGAGCGTCAAGCACATACACTCCGTCAACGACTGGAGCAAGACCGACAATCAGGCGTTGTTTTACAATATCGAGCTTATTGACACGGCGATCGAGGAGGGGCGGCAGATCCACTACGATTACAATAAGTACGGGATCGACAAAAAACTTCACAAAACGTCCCAGCAGTACGTCTCTACCTACCTGATGATACTCCACAATCAGCGCTATTATCTTATGGCGTACAGCGAGTACTGGAAAAACACGGTGTTCCACAGACTCGACAGGATCACGAATATGACGGTCGTGGACAAGCCGGCGACTCCGATCTCCTCGCTTCCGGGATATAAGAACGGTATAGATTACAAGGAACTTTCCAACGCCATGCCGTATATGTACACCGACAGACCCGAGCCGGTAGAGTTTATCGCGGACGTCACGGTGATCGATCAGATAATCGACTGGTTCGGACGTGACGCGCGTATAACAAAGACGAACGACGAAAGCAAGGTCAGGGTCGCAGTGAGGGTCAGCCCGAACGCGATGGAGCATTGGGCGACGCAGTACGTCGACCACGTCGAGGTCCTTTCTCCCGCGCCCCTGCGCGAGAGGATAAGGGAGTCGCTCGAAAACGGAATGAAGAAATATAAATAAAACAGGAGAAAACAGACATAAGAAAGAACGTGCGGTCGTTTAAAGAAGCTTTAAAGCTCGCGGAAAAGACGGGATAATTATCGCTTATCACTAAAGAAGAATACTTGACTGAAACAGAAGATCTGTTTTCAAAATGGAAGAGGTACGCCGCCTGCGGCGTCGGTCAGTTGAAAAACGAAGCCCCCGTTTTTATCACAGACGGAGTAATGGATCCCGATGTATGGTTTAAGTCTGACGACAGGCCTCTGTTTGTTTTGAAAGAAGCATACGGTTTTTCAGAGGATTGCGATTTGGCTAACGATCACGTCTTGACTTCCGGTAAGATCAGAAAACAGTGGAAAAGAATATCTCTTTGGGCGAAAGAAATGCTTGCGTTGCAAAACTCGAACAGAATTGATACGCTCGTCGAAAATATAGAACACAAAATTTTTTAAGAATTTATAAAAAATAGGATCATATATCATTTATTATTCGGTTTTAATAACGAGAAATTAGATAATTATTTCTCCTAATCCGGAAATCAAAGAATCAAAATAGCAAAGGAGAAAAAGAAAATGAAAAACAATCTATTTTACTATGCAACCAAAGAATTATCTCAGGACGCATTTATTTGCTGGCTTATGTCTTTTGCGATGAAGAACGCAAAAAAAGAAGAGGGATTGTGCTTATGTGCAAAAAATTTAATTAGGCAGTTTATTAAATGTGATCCTACTGAGGAAGTTTGGGTAACAAATATTCAACGTCAATATAAATCTATCGATGTTCTCATTACCATAAATGATTATTATTTAGTTGTTATCGAAGACAAAACTTATACTGAAGAGCATGACGATCAATTAGCGCGATATAAGAAAATAATAATGGATGACTTTCCGGAAAAGGTATTTAAAGGCGTTTTTTGGGTAATCGGATTTCAACATAACCTTGAAAACGTTTTAAAAAACGGATATCTTCTTTTTGACCGAAAAATGATACTATCATCATTGGAAAAGTACTATTCTATGATAGACAATCGTATATTTTTGGACTATTTTGATTTTCTAGAATCATTAGAAAATCAAATATGCTTGTTCAAGACTAAGCCTGTAAAAGAATGGAATTGGCAACAAATAAACGGTTTCTATGATTATTTGCAAAAGAATCCGTCAATAATTGATTCGCCTTTAAAGTCCAGTTATGGATATATTGCAAATCCGTCCGGAGGCTTCTTTGGAATGTGGTTTTATAATAACTATTATCGCATAATAAACGATAGTGTTTTTGATTTATATCTTCAACTTGAATATGTAAATGGCAGATTAAATATTTGTTATAAATCAAGTTCCAAATCAGATAAAAAAATAGTCGGAGATATAAGGAAAAATTTGCTGGGACTTAACGAAAAAGGTGAATTCGTTAATCTTGCAGAAAGGTACAATTTTGACAGGCCACATCGTTTTGGTTACGGAAAAACAGTAACTTTAGGTGTTTTTAATGAATCACCGATTGATTTTAATAATGCAATTGAAATCATCAAAAAAGCAACCAATTCGTTTTTGGAAATGATTAATGAATTTGACAGGTTTTTTCCAGAACGAAAGGTTGAAGTGAAAAATAACAAACTAACAAGTCTATGATAACCATCGGTCCTTTCTTCTACATAAAAAACACTCTTATCTACCATTCTCTCCCGCTTTCGGAGTGTCGGCGGCAGGCGGACAAACTGGATGATCCGTACGGGCACGACAGATTGTGGGACGCGCATTTCAAATACGGCGACTATATCGACTGGCCGAGAGGGCGCGTCGTTTGGGACTGTACGAACGAACGGGCGATAATCTACGTCGACCGGTGTATCGACGGCCCGGAGGTCATTGAAAAGATCAAGTCCGCGTTCGGGCTGAGCGGGTGTGAATATG
>CACZZA010000048.1 GCA_902785485.1 uncultured Ruminococcus sp.
GTTCTCGCCGAGGATGCAGAGGTAATCTCCTTCGTCTATCTCAAAGGACAGACCGTCCGCTATGACCTTGCCCTCGTACCCGAGGCGCAGGTCCTTTGCTTTGAGAAGCGTCATTTTGCGACCCCCGTCCTTCTTTCGTTCTCCATACAGTATCCGCAGACGCCGAACAGCACGGTGTTCGCGCGGTCGATCAGAAATCCGTCGTTTTTTTCGACCTCCGATACGAGCTTTTCGGTCTCGGACGGACGCAGATGGAAGGTCTTGCCGCAGAGCTTGCACGAGAGGTGTATCTTCTCGCGGCAGTTTTCGTTCTCGGTGTATCTATAAAGGATGCTCCGGCTTCCCGGACGCGAGAGCCGCGTCAGCTTGCCCTCGCTTTCAAGCTCGGCGAGGTTGCGGTAGATCGCGCTCATACTGACCGACTTGTCGTCGAGCAGAGCGTATAACTGCTCCGCGCTCAGCATTTCGTCCGCGTGGGACGCGAAAAGGTCGGTCAGACGCTTTCTTTGCTTTGTTTCATATTTTGACACGGGGAAGGCTCCCCCTTTCTTTAACGCCTTGAATTTGCGAAACATTCGCAAATCTATTATATCCGTACAGCGTGCGTTTGTCAAGCGGAAAAGCGGTATAAAAACAGACGCCCGCGTTTTCCTCAGGCGTCTGTCCTTTAAGTTTCGTATTATTTGTTGACGAATTTGCAGAGTCTTTCCATACCGTCTTCGACGTTCGCGCGCGAAGTCGCGAGGTTGACGCGTATGAACGTCTCGCCGGTCTTGCCGTACTGTTTTCCGTTCGAGACGAAAAGTCCGGTCTCGCGGCGGAGGGCGTCGCAGAATTTTTGGCTGTCGGAGGTGTAACGCGATACGTCGAGCCACGCGAGATAGGTCGCGTCGGCAATGTCGTATCCGATCCCCGGAGAGGATTTTGCGAGGTATTCGCCGACGAACTTTTTGTTTTCGTAAACGTAGGCGTTCATCGAGTCGAGCCAGTCGCCGCCGTATCGGAAAGCCGCCACCGCCGCGGGGACGGCGAATACGTTAGGCTCTCCGCATTCGTCGGTGTTTATCTGTCTCCAAATCTTATGGCGGAGAAAACCGTTGCGTGAAAAGACCGCCGCTGTCTGTATCCCCGCGATATTGAACGCCTTTGTCGGAGCTATGCAGGTCACGCTGATCTCGCGGCAGGTATCGGAGACCGAAGCGAACGGGACGTAGCTTTTGCCCGGGGTGACGACGTCGCAGTGTATCTCGTCGGAAATGACGGTGACTCCGTTCGCCTTGCACGTCTCGCCTATACGGGCGAGCGTTTCCCTGTCCCAGATCTTTCCGACCGGGTTGTGGGGGTTGCAGAGGATGAAGAGCGTCGTCTGAGGGTCGCATACGTCGCGCTCGAAACCTTCCCAGTCGACGGAATAGCCGCCGTCTTTGCGCAGGAGCGGACGTTCGACGACGTTGCGCCCGTTGTTGAGGATCGAGTTGTAAAAAATATTGTAGACAGGGGTCATTATGACGACGTTCTCGCCGGGAGAGGTGAACTTTCTGACCGCGCTCGAGATCGCGGGGACGACTCCGGTCACAAAGACGAGGTCGCGTCCGTCTATTTCGAGCGAATGGCGGTCGCGCCACCAACGGACGTACGCGTCCCTCCACTCGGAATTTATATCGGTATATCCGAAAACGGGGTGCGCGGCGCGCGAATTTATCGCTTCCGTGATCTCGGGAGCGACCCCGAAGTCCATATCGGCGACCCACATGGGAAGCTCGTTTGCTTTGACGTCCCATTTGACGGAAGCGGTACCGCGGCGGTCCGGGACGGAGTCAAAATCAAAAACGCGGGACATCGGTCGTTTCCTTTATATCGGAGCAGACGATCTTCGTCTTGCCGGGATCGATCCTGTCTTTTTCGAGGATCAGAAGTCCGATGGAGTCGGCGGTGATCCTGCCCTCTTTGGGATTGAACACGCTCGTGATGCCGCCCTTGACGTCGGCTTCCACGGAGGAGTACTCAAAGCAGAGGGTCGTGTTTATCAGCTTGCAGTTGATGAGCTTGAGTCCTTCGATGTAGCAGAGTCCCTGAAGGCTCTCTATGGTGCAGTTCTCGAGGACGAGGTTTTTCGAGTTCCAGCCGAGGTATTCTCCCGTGATGAACGAGTCCTTGACGCAGACGTTCTCGCAGTTCCAGAACGAGTCCTTAGAGAGCATACGCGCGTTCGAGATCTTTATGTTGCGTCCGCCGTCGAACGAGTAGTTGCCGTCGAGGGTGAAGCCGTCGATCTCGATGTTCTCGGTGTCCATCGCAAAGTAGTTGCCCTTTGCAGTGACGTTGTTCAGTCTGACGTTTTTGCAGTGCCACAGAGTTTCTTCGGCGTTCGGGAAAACTACGTTTTTCAGAGTAAGTCCGTCGCACCGCCTGAAATTCTTCGGAGCTTCGATCACGCAGTCGAGTACGTCGACGTTGTTCGAGTACCAGACTCCCGCGCGCGCCATCTCGAACCAGGTCGTGCGGACGGCTTTTACGTTGTTGCAGTACCAGAGCGGATATTTCCAGCGGAGCAGACAGTTTTCAAGCTCGACGTCCGAGCTTTCTTTGAGCGGAGACTCGCCGTCGCGGAAGACGGAATCGACGACCTTTATCCCTTTTGAAGCGAACAGGGCGCGTTCTCCTGTCAGCGTCTGCCTTTCGATGATCTTTTTGTTTTCCATATTCTCTTTTCCTTCCGGGTAAATCATATCTATACTATATTGTCATATTTTCGCGCATAAGTCAAGTACAAAAATGTGAACGAAAGAATATTTTGCTAAAAAACTGTTTTTTCCGCATTGAAAAAGGCTTCCGGACCGTCCCCGGAAGCCATTTCGTTTGATCGTCTTATTTCTTGAAAAATCCCATGATCGTTCCGAGGATGCCGCCGCCGGACGAGCCGCCCGCGAGTCCGGAGATAACGCTCCCGAGGTCGACGTTCCCGAGAAGACCGGAGATAACGCCGCCTACTCCCGAGCCGGTGTTCTGTCCGCCGGTCTGCTGTCCGACGAGACTCATGAGCAGAGGAGCCGCCGCCGACAGGATGCTTCCCGCCTTGTTCGTCGAAACCCCCGCGTTCTGCGCCGCCGCTTTCGTGGTCTTGTCGGCGTCGGAGCCGAGCAGATGAGCCACGATCTTGCCTCCGTCTTCGAGGTCGACGTTCGACAGGAAAGAGCCTATGCTCGAGGTGTCTGCCTTCGCGTGGTCGTTGAGGGCGTTCGCGAAGCCTTCCGCGGTGTCGCCGCTCGCCTGAGTCTGAAGTCCGCCCACGAGCGAGGGGAGCGCGGACGTCAGAACGTTTTTGACGTCTTTTTTGCTCGCGCCCGCCGCCTTTCCTATGTTTTTAAGACTGTCCGAGCTTACGAGCTGTCCGAGTAATTCCTGAATATCCATAAGTTTGTTTCTCCCGTTCATTACCGGTCTCCCGGTGATTATCTGTATGAATGGTATCATATTTTTCTCAAAAACGCAAGAGAAAAAAGCGCGTTTTGCAAAATAAAACTTCTAAAAAGAACAAAATAATGCAAAAAGTCTTGCAAGCCGGGCGGTTTTGATATATAATAATGAACAGACCGATACACGACAATATTGTTTAAGGAGAATTATCATGGCAGAACCCAAAAAGAAAAAAATAGTCCAGGCGCAGCCTCTTTCCGAGGAGGCGAAACAGAAATATCAGCAGGCGCGTCCCGTAGGGAACGCCGCAGGCTACCGCATCGGAGCGATCCTGCTCTGGATCGCGGCGATCGCGTGCGAAGTCCTTGCGATACTCACCTTCGCGGGCAAGATATTCGCGTCGTCCGACCCGGAGTCGAACAAGAAACTCATCCTCGTCATTGTGTTCCTCGTCGCTGATCTTATCTGCGTCATCATCGCGTCGAGCCTCTGGAAGCACGCCAACCGCATCAGACCCGCGTCCGAGAAAAACAAGCTCAAATTCTGGCTGTGGAACAATCTCGGAGTCATCGTCTCCGCGTTCGCATTCATTCCTTTCATCATTATCGCGCTGACTGACAAGAACGCCGACAAGAAGACCAAAGCCATCGCCGCCGCGGTCGCCGCCGTCGCTCTCATCATCGGAGGACTCACGAGCTACGACTTCAACCCCACCTCTCAGGAGAGCCTTTCCGCCGCGGAAGAAGCGATCTCCGGCACCGTTTACTGGGCTCCTTCGGGTAAGGTCTACCATACCCACACCGATTGCCAGAGCCTGAACCAGAGCGAGACCCTCACCGAAGGGACCGTCGCCCAGGCGTTCGAGGCGAACCGCAACAGACTTTGCGCTTTCTGCGCGAGACGCGACAACATCGCCGGCGTCGTGACCGATGAAGTCAAGGCGGGAGAAGAGGACGAAACGCCCGACAAGACCGACGAAAACGCCGAACAGAACGAACAAAACGAACAAAACGAAGAAAACGGCGAGACCAAGGAAGCCGCGTAAACCGAGCAAAAACGATACTTTGACGGGCTGCCCACGCGGACAGCCCGTTTCAACAGAGGAAGCGAAATGGAAGTCAACACCCGATTTATGCCCGTCACGCCGGAAGAACTCGAGGGTCAGCCGGATTTCGTCTACGTCAGCGGGGACGCCTACGTAGACCACCCGTCGTTCGCGGCGGCGATAATAACCCGCGTGCTTGAAAAGCACGGCTTTACCTGCGCGATGCTTGCGCAGCCGGACTGGCGCACGACTGACGATTTCAGGCGTTTCGGACGTCCGAGACTCGGGTTTTTGGTCGGCGCGGGCAACGTCGACTCGATGGTGGCGCACTATACCGCCGCGAAAAAACGCAGGAACGACGACTACTACTCACCGGGCGGCAAGGCGGGACTCCGCCCCGACCGCGCGACGATAGTCTATTGCAACCGCATACGCGAGGCGTACGGCGATATTCCGCTCCTTATAGGCGGACTTGAAGCGTCGCTCCGGCGGTGCGCGCATTACGACTACTGGCAGGACGCGGTGAGGCGTTCGATACTCATCGATTCGCGCGCAGATATACTGATGTACGGTATGGGCGAGCGCTCGGTCGTGCGGCTCGCCGAGCTGCTCGACAAAGGCGTACCGGTAAAAAAGATACGCGACGTGCGCGGCACGGCGTTCCTTGCCAAACGGGGCGACAGGCTCTCATTCGAGCCGGCGCTCGGTTATTCCGACGACGGCGCGCCCGTAGGGTTCGACTACGACGTGATTAAGACCGACAAACGCAAATACGCCGAGGCGTTCAGAATACAGTATTTCAACAACGACGCGATCTCGGGCAAGGCGATAGTCGAGTATTACAATGATAAAATGCTCGTTGTCAATCCGCCTCAGCCTCCGCTCGAAAGGGAAGAGCTCGACGAGGTCTATTCGCTCCCGTACGCGCGGACGTATCACCCGATGTACGAAAAGGACGGCGGCGTCCCCGGCATCAAAGAGGTGCGTTTTTCGGTCACTCATAACCGAGGCTGCTTCGGCGGGTGCAATTTCTGCGCCATAGCGTTCCATCAGGGCAGGGCGGTGCGGAGCCGTTCGGTCGACAACTGCGTCGAGGAGGCGAAACTCCTCGCGTCGCTCCCCGATTTCAAGGGATACATCCACGACGTCGGCGGCCCGACGGCGAACTTCCGCAACCCCGCGTGCGAAAAACAGAAGAAATACGGCGTCTGCGTGGACAAACGCTGTCTGTTCCCGACTCCGTGCAAAAACCTCGTCGCGGATCACACGGAATACGTCGAACTTCTCGAAAAGCTCGACGCGATACCCGGAGTGAAAAAGGTGTTCATCCGTTCGGGGATAAGATTTGACTATATGTTAGCGGACAAGAGCGACGCGTTTTTCCGCAAGCTCGTGCGGGATCACGTTTCGGGTCAGCTGAAGGTGGCGCCCGAGCATTGCGCTCCCAATGCGCTCGAAATGATGGGCAAGCCGAAGGTCGAGGTCTACGACCGTTTCCGGAAAAAGTTTTTCGAGCTGTCGGCGGAATACGGCAAGGAACAGTATATCGTGCCCTACCTGATGTCGTCGCATCCCGGATGCACGATGGACGACGCGGCGCGGCTCGCGCTCTATACGAAAGAGACGGGACTCGACCCGGAGCAGGTGCAGGACTTTTATCCCACCCCCGGCACCGCTTCGACGGTGATGTATTACACGGGACTCGACCCGTTCACGATGAAGGAGGTCTACGTCTCGACCGACTACCGTGAAAAACTGCTCCAGCGCGCGCTGCTCCAGTGGAGACGTCCCGAAAACAGGGCGAAGATCCGCGAGGCGTTCCGCTACTGCTCCGAGACCGGCAAACGCGACCTTGAAAAACTCCTCGCCGGTCCTCATATAAGCGTGAAGGCGCCGAAGAAAAATGGCGGCGGAAAGGAAGAAAAAGCGTCTCCGGGAAAAGGAAAAACTCAGCAACGCCCCCGCGGCGGAGCGACCACCGGAAAACCCGGAAAAAAGCAAAACGGATCCGCTGTGCGTCCGCCGAGACCGGCGCGAGGCGCAAAAAGACAGTCCCCGTCCGCGAACGGACAAAAAAAGAAATAAGACTCTCCCTCCGAAAATCGTCTGACCTTCGGAGGGAGTTTTCCTTGACTTTCCCGTTAATTATGCTATAATAAGTATGTAACTATCGACAACCGAATGATTTTGGGAGTTTGAGTATTATGAAAAACAAGTTCTTTCTGATCATCGCGTCTGTGACGGCGCTCCTCCTTTGCGCCGCTCTGTTTTCTGCTTTTTACGTGAGCGCCGAGCCTCAGCTGCTCGGCGGCATCGACAGGATCGAGCTGACCATCCCTCACGAGCCGGGTATCGGTTTGAGCGGAAGTCCCGTCGACAACTCGCTCGTCAATTATTCTAAGGTCGAGTTCGAGGCGGCGACGGAGTCGACGAGGTACGAAGTCTGTCCGATCGAGGTCGGAACCTTCGGAAGCGTGGAATACGCGTCTCATTTCAAAAACGGAGTCGCGTGGTACGACCTGACCGACAAAAGATATCTCAATCCGAACATTGAGAAGGACAAGAGCTTTCAGCTCCTGCACGAATACCGTGTCGAGATAGTCGTCGGGATCACCGGAGAGCTCGTTTCAGCCGACAAACCGAACTATCCCGCTCTGTTCAGGATCTACGGCGAGGGAGAAGAGTTCGAACCCGCGGTCAGCGCGACCGTGAACGGACTCGAGGCGACGGTCTCCCGTTACAAAGAATACGAAGTGTGGCAGCTCCTGCTCGTTTCATACACCTTCGGAACGACTCTCCCGAAGAACGGAGAGATACAAGTCGTCGAAGCCTGCATAGACGCGCCGCGCGGCGGCAGAAAAGCGTCGTTCTGCGCGGACGTGGGAGACTATACTGGAAGGACAAAATATCAGTCCGGCTATTCGGTCCGCACGAAGCTCAACATGGAAAGCGCGGATCCGTCGAAGATCACCACTGTCAAGGGAGTCACCTGGCGCGACGAGACAACGGGGACGTATCTCAAAGAGGGCGACAAATTCGTCACGGGACGCACGTACTCGGTCGAAATAGATCTTGTTATAGATTACAACGACGTCTTCTCTCCGAGAAAAGCTTTTCTGAACGGCGAGGAAGCGGAGCCCCGTTTTTACGGAGACAGAAAATACTGCAGCGTCGTCCGTACGTTTGAAAACATAAGGGAGGCTCCGACGGATTACGTGTCGTTCCAGGTGTACGGTATCGCCGGTCCGATCGCGGGAGCGACTCCCGAGAACTATCCGCACGTCAGGGTGACCTGCGACGGATCGGCGGGCTCCAACGTGGAGATAAGACCTACCTCCAAGGGCGCGTATTATAACGACGTCTGCTGGATAGAGGCGGAGACCTATGCTCCCGTTAAGTTCGACGAGGAGTTCGTCAAGGGCAGAGAATACATCCTCATCGTGCCCGTGCGCGTGACGGGCGACAATCTGTTTTCGACGAGAGAAGAAGACGGAGTGAAAAAGAGCGATATGTGGGCGACCTTTATCCCCGATATGGGAGAAGAAGAGATCTCGACTCACGTCATCTCTCCGACGAACAGACCCGACCACGAGGTCGATATGTATATCCGCTTCAAGCCCTGCAAAGCGCTGATAGAGGACGCAGGCTTCACGGTGCAGGAGCCTAAAGAGGGAGTCGCGTCGAGCCTCAGCGTCACGACGGACGATATGACGAAATACCGCGCGAGAAACGCGAAGTGGTACGACTCCACGGCGGGAAGGCCGCTCGCTTCGGGAGAAAAGTTCGTCGCGGATCACGAATATCAGATCGTGTTCGAGGTATACGTCGCGCCCGGCTCGAGCTATATGTTCCCCGCGGGAAATGGACTTATGAACGCGGAGGGCAGATTCGTTAAAGTCAACGGGAACCGCGACGGGGTCATCTCGTATTCTTCGACTGTTCTCTCCGCGACGACCGACAAACCGTGGGAAAAGTTTTACGTCGTCTGCGACATGGGCGTCTGCAACGACTCGGTCATCGAGGAGATCGCGCTTCAGATAGCGCCTCCCGTCGCGGGAGAAAGACCGCATTATACCGCGGTCAATCTCGGGAGCGGATACGCTTTTTCCGGAGTGGATAAACAAGATAGATGGTCCGAAAAATACTATATGCGCGGCGGGATCATGTGGCGCGACGACTCGCCGAACGGACCTGAGTACTTCTACGAAACCGATACGTTTACGGTTGGGCGCAGTTACACGGCGGTATTTGACGTCAACGCGGACGACGGATACGAATTTTCGAATACAAAAGACGACGGGATTACGGCGACTGCAAAAGTGAACGGAAACGCGGCGGAAATAGTGTACAGAGCCGACGGGAGCAATACTCGCGTAAGAGTCCAGTACACCTTCGTCTGCGAGGAGGCGCATACCGTCACCGTTTCGGGGCTCGTCCGTTCGGCGGACAGTCCCGCGGTCACGACGTACGTACGCCTTTACAGGAGCGGATACCCCGAACCGGAGTTTGAAAAAGCGATAGCGGGGACCGCGGCAAAATATTCCTTCTCCGGAGTCAGGACCGGAAGCTACACGCTCCAGGTGACGAAGACGGGATACGTCACGGAGACCAGAACGGTCATCGTGAACGACTCAGACGTCACGGAAAACGTCGTCCTGACAAAGAAAACGGCGCTCCGCGGCGACGCGAACGGAGACGGATACGTCACCGCGCTCGACGTCGTCAGACTGAAAAATTATCTTGCCGGCGCAGCGGTCACTCTCTCTCCCGGTGCGGATGCAAACGGAGACGGGACGGTAGACTCGATCGACGTCGTCAGACTCAAGAGATTTTTTGCCGAGTACGATTACAAAAGCGGAACGTCTTCCGTCAAACTCGGACCGTGACAAACCGAAAAAATCATCCGTAAGTCTGTGACAACCTGATCGGAGACTGATCTTAAATCGCATTGCCGGACTCGGACGGGTCCGTTCAGGGATAAGAATTCAAAAACTTAGTAAAAGAGAGAGGTGCACCTTTTATGAAAAAGATCATCGTGATCCCGACGCTTATCGTTTCAGTGCTGCTGTTTGCGGCTCTGGCGTCGCTGACGGCATTTGCCGCAACGGAGTATGAACTCTGGGTAAACGGACAACAGGTGACGTCCGACAGTCTTGAGATCGCCTGCGGAGAGGGAAAAGCGACCTTCGATCCGGAGAAGTCCGTACTGACGCTCGAAAACGCGAATATAACCGAAGGCGCCGACAAAGACTGGCTCTATTCGGGTATCATCACGTTTCTCGACGACCTTGAGATCGTGATAAAAGGCGAATGTTTCATCACGAAGACAGGGGGAACGGGCATAGATTCGTATCATCAGGACGAGGAATACGCATTTATTCCCCACAACGTTAAGCTGACCGGCGACGGCAAGCTGACGATAGTCCAGGACACTCAGTATTACGGCTACGGTCTGTACGTTACCGGTGACCTCACTGTCGACGGTCCCACCCTCGATATCACTTCCGCAGCGGCGGGGATCTGGGTCAACAGAAAGGCTAACTACAACAGCGGAAAGATAGATATTGAAGTAACGAGCGATAATTACTGCGGACTCGTTCTCAACAACGGGAGCATCACGGTCGACGGCGCCGAGATCACGGCGAACGCCAAAAACGCCGGTCTGCTTCTCGGAAACGATAAGGAAAAGAGCTATCTTACCGTCAACAGCGGGAAGCTGACGCTTAAGGGCGCCGGCGGCATCATAGCCGAGCCTGACCCCGAAGACACGGAAAATATAAGAAAACTCGGATACGTTACCGTCAACGGCGGTACGCTCACGCTTGAAGGAAGCGTTGAATCGACCAACGTCCCCGCGGATCAGTTCACGCTCGGACAGGGAGTCAAGGTGCTTTACGGCGAGATCGGCGATAATAAATGCGTGATAGGTCTTGACACCGGCGACGTGGATATTCCCTTCGACGATCTCGAGGATGCCGTATGGGGCGACGCCAACGGCGACGGATTCGTCACCGCGGCTGATATCGTCAGACTGAAAAATCATCTTGCCGGCACGGGCGTCACTCTCTCTCCCGGCGCGGATGCAAACGGAGACGGGACGGTTGACTCGCTCGACGTCGTCAGACTCAAGAGATTTTTTGCCGAGTACGATTACAAGAGCGGAACGTCTTCCGTCAAACTCGGACCGAATAAATAAGACTGATAAAAAACGAAAACAGAGGCCGAAACAGCCTCTGTTTTATTTTATCAGATATTCCGCGTCGACGAGCTGCGGGTATTCGTAACCGGGGCTGCCCAACAGGTCGGCGTAGTAGTCGAGGTCCGAGTAGAGTTTGTCGAAGTCGATCCTCCAATGCTTGCACCATCTCGAAGCTATAACGGCGTCCGCGTAAACGCTTTTCGCGGTCTCTTTGTCTATGCCTATGTCGCGTATGAGAGTCGCGACGGGCGTCATTACGAAGGCGTAGCCGGAGTCGAGGTACTTGTCGTTCAAGCGGTAATACGCCGAAACGTACAACCTTTTGTAAAAGCGGGGATCTTCGAGCCTTGTTTTTTCAAGATTCTCGATCACTTCCGGTCCGGCGGGGGGATCTCTCGGAACGTAATATTCGTCCCTTGAAGCGGAAAACCGCTCGTCGTTCACGGTCAGTTCCGCGAGCAACATCTTATAAGTATAAATCACCCATTTCTGCCACCCCTCCGCTTTTTCGTAGTTTTCTTTATGATCCATATAGATCCATTCGTTCAGACGTTCTTCTTCGCCCGAGTAGATAGCGTCGAGATCGTAATACATACTCAAGGAATAATAGTTTGCGGCGAGGTATCTTTCGAACGTTTCTCTCGGAACTTTGAAATGACGGACAAAGTCGACTACGTTGACCTTTACCGGACAGCCGGACTCGGGGTCGTTTTCCTCGAGAGAGTTTACCCATTCGACGAAATCCTCGCGCTTTATCCAGGCAAAGTTGAGAAGCCGTACGCTGACGGTGTGGTAGCCGGGAGAATGTATTTCGCACGAGTTGATGACTCCGCCTACTCCGCCGGTCTCGGAAAACAGGGGATCGTACTCGGGAGAATAAGGCTCCGTTCCGGGCGCGCTCTCGGGAGAGAGGGCTTCGGTCTCATAGTCGGTATCGGGGATACTGCTTTCGTTTTCGTATGTTTCAAGCGCCGGATCAGTCCCGATCGGAGCGACCAGTCCCTGCGGTCTGTTGAGCGCGGGAACGACGGCAAGCAGCGCCGCCGCGACGGCGAGAGCCGCCGCGATCAGAATGACCGCCGCGCGCGAAGCGCCTTTCTTTTCGGACTTTCCGAGCGCTTCTTCAATATATTTTTCGTCGATACCGCCGATCTCTTTGAAAAGACGGTATTCTTTTTTCTCTTTCAAAGCGTGATCCCTCCTTTTTCAAGTTCCGCTTTGAGTTCGCCCCTCATCCTCATCAGAGCGACCTTTACCGCGGACTCGCTCTTCCCGCATTTTTCCGCCGTTTCTTTTACTGAAAACGAACAGAAATACCGCAGGACGAACATCTGTCTTTTCTTTGCGTCCTGTTTTTCGAGAAACGAGTTGATCGCGCGCGAGATCTCTTCCGAATCAGACTTATCCGTCGCCTCTTCCGAGTCGGGAAGCGCGTCCGCAAGTTCCTCAAAGATGAGAAAACATTCGCTCCCGCCGCGCTTCACGGCGTTTTCGCTTTCCAATCGGTTGAGCGCGAGGTTGCGGACGATCTTTGAAAGATAAGCCCGGAGCGACTCCGGTCTTTGCGGCGGAATGGATCTCCACGCCCTGAAATACGCGTCGTTCAGGCACTCCTTCGAACTTTCCGCGTCGCCGAGAACGTTGTTCGCTACTTTCAGCAGATAGCGTCCGTATTTTTCTTCGGTCTCGCGCAGCGCGTTCTCGTCGCGGTCGAAAAACAGATCTATTATTCCTGCGTCGTGCATCCCGTACCTCCTTCCCGAAAAGCCTTTCACCCATAAAGACAGAAAAAAGGAAAAACCGTTACATTTTCATTTTTA
>CACZZA010000049.1 GCA_902785485.1 uncultured Ruminococcus sp.
AAACGGCTGTAATAAACAAAAAAGGACCGTACGGGTCCTTTTTTGTTTTCGGCTCATGCTCTTTCCCTTTTTCGTTTGTTTCTTAAAAGAAGTTTTCTGAGCAGAGGCGCAAACAGCCTCGGCGATTTAAGTACGACTATCTTCATTATCTAACACCTGCCTTTTTTCATAACGTAGATAAGCCCCACGCCGGCGAGGATGACGGCGAGGATGACCGACAAGAGCTTAGTCGGCAGAAACGACGCCAACAGCGCTCCCGCTCCGAACGACAGAGCCGCGAGTCCAACGCTTGATAATAACGAATTTCCATTCAACATGGCGCATCCCCCGTGTTTTTCCTTCTGATGACAGTATATGCGGCAAAATAAAAAAAGTTATGTCTTTTGAGAGAAAAGCATAACTTTTTTGTGTTTTCAGCGAAAAAATCTGTCTACGTGAAGGGTCGAACGGATCTTTCGCAGATAGACGAACATAAAGAGCGTCAGCACTCGATCGAACGCGAAAAACGCGATATTTGCGGGGATGGCGAGCAGAAGTCCGAAGTCCTCGAGCGCCTGAGGAAAAAAGAGTTTGAGGATGACGTAATATCCCGCGAGAAGGAGGTTGAAAAGCACGAACTTCAATATCAGCGAGAACGGGGGTTTTATCTTTTCGAGATACTTTTTCGCTATCGGGTAGAGTCCAAAAAAGAAGATATACGCAAGTGACACGGTCTTTCCGGGCAGGACGAGAAAGGCGAGGATGCCTGTCGCCGCAAATACGGCGTAGGGGTAAAAAGAGCCGAGTTCGACCATACATACGACGATGATAAGCGAAGCAAGAGCCGCGGTCGACAGGTCGAGTATCTCGACGAGCGAGCCGAGGTACATAAAGACGACCCCGAGGGACGTCATCATCGCGGCGAACGCAGTTTTTTTCGTGTTCTGTTTCATTTCAGCAGCAGTGGATCAGATCTCCGCCGAGGCACTCACAGCACGAGTCGGCGCAGAGCAGGGCGGTACACATCGAGCAGAGCGAAGTGTCTCCTCTCCCGCTCTGACTGCGGTATGTCCCGTAGCTTCCCGCGGTCCTGCGAAGGGCGTTGAGCGCGTTTTTGTACTCCGCGTTCTCGGGGTCGATGTAACAGGCGGTCTCGAAGAACTTCTGCGCGTCGTAGTACCAGCCGCGGCGCTGAAGGACCATTCCCATAAGGAAATTCCACTCGCCTCCGCGTTCGGCGGACGGAACGGAATTCAGTATGGTCTCCGCTTCGTCGAGTCTCCCGCGGTTGAGCAGGTCCCGCACCTGCGCGTATTCGCCGTTATACGCCGAGCTGTAGGTCGATGACGCGTCGGAGTAGCTTCCGTTCTGTCTTTCGCTCCTCTCCTTGCGGATAGCGTCGTACGCCTCGTTGATCTCCTTCATCTTCTCACTTGCGAGGTCCGCGAGGGGACTGCCTGCGTAGGAATCGGGATGGTATTTGCGCGCGAGTTCTCTGTACGCTTTCTTTATATCGTCGTCGGTGGCGTTTCTTTCTACGCCGAGGACCTTATAGGGATCAGTCATGGTAATTTTTCTCCTTGAATATTTCGTCCGCAGTCTCGGGAAGTCCGAGCCTGAACGCGTTTTCGAGCAGGGCGCGTACTCCGGGATCTTTTCCGTCGGAAAGCGACAGGGCGTCGTCCGCACGTTTTAAGTCGAGCAGCAGCGCGGTCTCGAGCCGGAGCCGTTTGGTTTTTGCCTCGCGCGCCGATCCGTTTTCGGCGATCAGGGGGTTATAGTGCCGTTTTTCCTCGTCCGAGTCTAAGTCGTCAACGGCGTCGATAAGGTAGATCACGCGTCCTATACGCAGACCGATCTCCGCCGCTATACGCTTGTGCGTTTCTTCCGTAAGTCCGTATTCCGCGCACTTTCCGAGCAGTTCGCCGGACACGCCCGCGACCCGGTCGGGTTCCGTACATCCGTCTTTTTCGAGGGCGGAGAGCGCGTCGAGTTTTTCTCTCATAAATGTATCGAGCGATCCGCACCCGTATTTCTTTATCGCCTTTTTCCTGAAACGCGAGGCGAACGGAAGGGTAAGCCGCGCGAGAAACGATTTTGCGCCGTCTCTGTCGGCGATCTTGTCGCGCAGGTCGTGATACAGCATCAGCGCGGCGACGTCGCACGAGGAGCGAAGCGCGTCGTTCTCCTTCATCATAAGCCGCTTTTTCATCGGGTGGGCGGGGCATCGCTTTTTTTCAAAAGCGCACTCCTCTCCGGTGAGGTCGAGGTGGAGCAGGGCGAGAAAAACGAAATCGTAACTGAGCGACAGGCGGAAGGAATGGCCGTACCTCCGCCCCATCGTCCTGCAAAGACCGCAGTACACGGCGCGGTACAATTCGTATTCCTTGACTTTGAGTTCGCCTTTTTTCGGCCGCACGTATCCGAACATCGTTTCACTCTCTTATGATATTATTCAAATCAGTATAACATATTCGCGCGCCTTTTTCAATCACATTTTTATAATAATCGGTGAACAAATATCAAAATGAATTTGTCCCTTTATTTATTGACAAAATAATAATAAAGAGTTATAATATAAAGTAAACTATTTCACATTAAGATCGGAGATCAAACGATATGGTGAAGAGTATGACTTCATACGGCAGGGCGACGTCGTCCTGCGACGGAAAGGAGATAACCGTCGAGATAAAATCCGTAAACTCGCGGTATCTTGATCTTTCCGTCAAGATCTCGCGCGTGTTCTCGTTTCTTGAGGAGCGTGTGCGCGAGTATATCCAGCAAAAAGGCATTTCGCGCGGCAAGGTCGACCTGTATATCGGCGTCGACGTGCTTGAAGACAGCGGCGTCACCTTGAGGCTCGACGAGGCGTACGCGGAAAGCTACGTTGAAGCGCTCCGCGCCCTGCGCGACAAGTTCATGCTTGCCGACGACGTAACGACGATGACCGTCGCCCAGAACAAGGACATCTTCACGGTGCAGAAGCCGGAAGAGGACGCCGAGGAGGATTGGAACATCCTCGTTCCCGTACTTGACGAGGCGATCGGAGTTTTCCTTGCGGGGCGTGAACGCGAAGGTGAAAAACTGAAGAACGACATCGTGAAGAAAAAAGAAAATCTGCTTGAAATGACGTCGCAGATCGAAAAAATGTCCAAAGAGTCCGTCGAGACCTACGCTCAGAAGCTCGAAGCGAGGATAAGAGCGGCGCTCGAGGACAACAAGATCACGGTCGACGAACAGCGCATACTGACCGAGGTCGCGATCTTCGCAGACAAGGTCGCCGTGGACGAGGAGACCGTAAGGCTCCGCAGTCACTTCGACGAGTTCGACAAGATAATCGCGTCGGACGAGCCGGTCGGACGGAAGCTCGATTTTCTGCTCCAGGAGATGAACCGCGAGACGAACACGATAGGCTCGAAGGCGAACAACGCCGAGATGGCTCACATCGTTGTAAATATGAAGAACGAGCTTGAAAAGATCCGCGAACAGATACAAAATCTCGAATAAAGAGGGACGAAAGATGCAGTTTATCAACATTGGTTTCGGGAACGCCGTCTCCTGCGAGCGCATCGTCGTTCTGACCTCGCCGGAATCCTCTCCGATAAAGAGACTCGTCGCCGAGGCGAAGGAAGCGGGTCGCGTGATCGACGTTTCGTGCGGACACAAGACGAAGTCCGTTATCGTCACCGACAGCGAACACGTCATACTTTCCGCTCTGACGCCCGAACGCATCACCGACAGGATCAACGGCAAGACCGATTCGGGAGACGAAACGGAGGGCTGATATGAAACAAAATCTGCTTGTCGTCATTTCCGGTCCCGCCGGAAGCGGCAAAGGAACGGTAATAAAAAAGGTTTTTGAAAAGTCCGACGAGTTCCACCTGTCCGTCTCCGCCACGACGCGTCTTCCGCGTCCGGGCGAAAAGGAAGGCGTCAACTATTTCTATATGACGAGGGAACAGTTCGAGGAACTGATAAAGGACGGAAAGGTGCTTGAATACACCGAATATTGCGGCAACTACTACGGCACGCCGAAGGAAAAGGTGTTCGAGACCCTGAAAGAAAAAAACGTTCTGCTCGAGATCGAGGTCGAGGGCGCGATGCAGATAAAGAGCCGTTTTCCCGACGCGGTGCTTATCTTGCTCCTGCCTCCGTCCTACAAGGAGCTTCGCAAGAGACTTTACGGACGCGGGACGGAGACTCCCGAGGTCATCGAAAAGAGGCTCGCGCACGCGGAATACGAACTCGGATTCATGGACAAATACGACTACGTCATAGTCAACAAGGACGGCGGGATCGACGAAGCCGCCGAGGATATAATCAGTATCGTAAAAAGTGAGAAAAAACGCGCAAAAAGATGCACGGAGGTAAAAGATAAATTCTATGAGTGAGAACTATACCAGTATGATCAACCCCACCCTCGAACAACTGCTTCAGGGAGGCAAATACAACCGCTACGAGCTTGTCATCGCGACGTCGAAGTGCGCCCGTATGGTCACAGACGAGTACGTCAAGCAGCGCGAGTATGCCGAAAAGCTCATCTCCAACAGGGAGACCGACAAGAGCCTTGCAAGCTTCATCAACAGTGAATACCGCGACGAGAAGGCGGTCAAGATCGCCATCAAAAATCTCGCCAGCCACGAATACGAGATAGTCGAGGAGTCAAGAGGTCAAAATCTCGACTGATCGGACGGTAAACAATATCTATCGAGGGGGTGCGTCAAAATAAGCGACTTGTTCGTACGGGTGCATATTTTGGACGCGCCCTATTCTATCGACAAGCTGTACGAGTATTATGTTCCCGACAGTCTCAAAGAGAGCGTCGGGCGCGGATCCGTCGTCGGAGTACCGTTCGGCGGCGGGAACAAGAGCGTTCGAGCGGTCGTGTTTTCGACTTCCGACAGGAGCGAATACGAAACGCTGAAACCGGTCTCTTCGGTGACCGACGAGCTTTGCGTATCGGATGAAATGCTCGAGACGGCGCTGTTTATGAAAGAGCAGACGTTCTGCACGGTCGGAGACGCTTTGACGTCGGCGATCCCTTTCTACGCGTTCGGGAGGCTGACCGATACTTATTCGGTCGTCCCGGGAGCCGACTTGGCTCCCCTGAACGAGCGTTCGGCGGAGGTCGCGCGGTTTATCGCGGGAGAAGGAGAGGCAAACGCCTCAAAGCTCAAAAAGAAGTTCGGCGAGCCGGTCGGAAAGATCCTTTCGTCTCTCGTTTCGGGAGGGATCGTATCAAAGCGCACCGAGATAACCGACGCCGGGCGCAAGTTTGAAAATATGGTCAGCCTCGCAGTTTCCGCGGACGAGGCGCAGGCGGCGCTCGACAAAATGCGCGCTTCGCGCGCAAAGACCGCTCTGTCCAGCCTCATCGACGCGGGCGGCAGGCTTCCCGAAAGCGAGCTTCGCGGTTTTTCCGGCTGCGAAAGGGTGCATATACGCAATCTCTGTGAAAAGGGACTCGTACGGCTCGAAAAATTCGATATATACCGCGATCCGTATTCGGAGAAAAATATAGGAGAGGAACGAAACGACGTTCTGTCCCCGCACCAGAACGAGGCTTATAAAAAGATCGAAAAGCTCATCGACTCCGGAGAACCGAAGGCGGCTCTGCTCCACGGGATCACCGGGAGCGGCAAAACTCAGGTCATCAAGGCGGCGATAGACCGCACGATCGAATCGGGGCGGCAGGCGATAGTCCTCGTTCCGGAGATCTCGCTGACTCCGCAAACGGTAACGATATTCAAAGCGTATTACAAAGATCGCGTCGCGGTGCTTCACTCGTCGCTCTCAGACGGTGAACGGTACGACGCGTGGAGAAAAATAAAAAACGGCGAAGTCGACGTTTGCGTCGGTACCCGTTCGGCGGTTTTCGCTCCCTTCGAGAGACTCGGACTCATCGTCATCGACGAGGAACAGGAGCATACTTACAAATCGGAGATGTCTCCGCGCTACCACGCGCGCGACGTGGCGCGTTTCCGCGCCGCTTACAACAAATGCCTTATGCTCCTTGCGTCGGCGACCCCTTCGTTCGAGAGTTATTACAAGGCGAAGGCGGGGATCTATTCGCTGATCGAGCTGACGGAGCGTTACGGAAACGCCGTCCTTCCGGAAACAAAGATAATCGATATGCGTATCGACAAACCGGTGACGTCGAGTCTGACGTCGGTCGGAGAGACGCTTTTCAATACATTACGCGAAACGCTTGGAAAAAAAGAACAGGCGATCCTGTTCATCAACCGCCGCGGATACAATAATCTCATTTCCTGCGCGAACTGCGGGAGTCCCGTCGTCTGCCCGAGATGCTCGGTCTCGATGACTTTCCACTCTCCGGGGCGCGTATTCGCGGACGAGGGAGAGGACGAGAGGCAGGCGAGGATAAAAAACGGCTGGCTTTCGTGCCACTACTGCGGCGAAAGACACCGCGTACCCGAAAAATGCCCGACCTGCGGAAGTCCGTATCTTAAATTTTTGGGAGCGGGGACTCAGAGGGCGGAGGAGGAGATCCGCCTCCTGTTCCCGGACGCGCGGATAATGCGAATGGACGCGGACACTACGACGAAAAAATTCTCTTACGACGACATTCTCGACCGCTTCCGGAGCGGAGACGCGGACATTTTGCTCGGAACGCAGATGGTCACCAAGGGACACGACTTTCCGAACGTGACGTGCGTCGGAGTGCTTTCGGCGGACGCGTCGCTCTATATGGACGACTATCGCGCGTCGGAACGCACCTTCGACCTGCTCACTCAATGCCTCGGACGCGCGGGGCGCGGCGACAAAAAAGGGGTCGCCGTCATACAGACGTACAGCCCGGACCACTCTACGCTCAAATTCGCGGCGAGCCAGGACTACCGCTCGTTTTACGAAAACGAGATACTGCTCCGTAAATCCTACGTTTTTCCGCCGTTCTGCGATATGCTGCTCATAACTCAATCGAGTACGAGTGAAAGCGAACTGATGGCGGCGGCGGTCACGCTCTCGTCAATGATAAAAGAGGGAGTGCGCGAGGAATACTCCGACGTAAAACTGACGCTGTACGGTCCTTTTGAGGCTCCGGTGTACAAGATAAAAGAGAGATACAGGGTGCAGACCGTGATAAAATGCCGCAGCGACAAGCGCAGCCGCGCGCTGTTCTCGAAGATATACGCCGAATGTGAAAAGAAGTTCGGCAAAAAAATACAGACGACTTTTGATATGAATCCGAACATCGTTTGAGGGGGAAAGAAACATGGCTGTTTTGAAAATAATAAAAGAAGGAGACCCTACTTTGCGCAAGATCTCGCGCCCGGTAGAGGAGATAACTCCGCGGATAATCCGTCTGCTCGACGATATGCGCGATACGCTCCACTCCGCGGACGGCATCGGACTTGCCGCCGTTCAGGTCGGGGTACTGCGCCGTGTCGTAATAGTCGAAGTCGAGCCGGGAAACCTCATTGAACTTATAAACCCCGTTATCGTTGCGCGCGAGGGCGAACAGCACGACCTCGAGGGATGCCTTTCCGTTCCCGGAAAAATCGGCATCACCGACCGCCCGATGACGGTCACCGTACGCGCGACCGACCGCGACGGGAACGAATTTGAAGTAACGGGAAGCGAGCTTGCCGCAAGGTGCTTCTGCCACGAGCTTGATCACCTCGACGGTATCCTTTATTCCGACAAAGCGCAGATGCTTTCCGAAGAGGAGCTTGAAGAATTCACAAGGAGCAGGGAAGAAGAATGATGAAAGTCCTGTTTATGGGGACGCCGGATTTTGCGCGGGTCATCCTCGATGGGATCGTCGGCGCGGCTTACCCGGTAGTCGGAGTCGTGACTCAACCCGATAAACCCAAGGGTCGCGGAAACGTACTGACTCCTCCTCCTGTCAAGGTGTACGCGGAAGAACACGGGATAGCGGTACTCCAACCGCAGACCTTACGGACCGAGGAGTTTGAAAACGAACTGAAAAAACTCGATCCCGACGTCATCGTCGTCGCGGCGTACGGCAAGATCCTGCCGAAAAACGTGCTTGATTATCCGAAATACGGCTGTATCAACGTTCACGGAAGCCTGCTCCCCCGCTATCGCGGAGCGGCGCCCATACAGCGCGCTATGATCGAAGGCGAAAAGACCACCGGCATCACGACGATGTTTATGGAGGAAGGTCTCGACACGGGCGATATGATCGAAATGTACGAGATCGCGATAAGGGAAGACGATAACTTCGAGACGCTTCACGATAAACTCGCGGACCTCGGCGCGTACGCCATCGTCAGCACGCTCGGCGCGCTTGAAAAGGGAAATATCAAACGTCACAAACAGGATGATTCCAAATCCACCTACGCCAAAAAGATAGAAAAAGAAGACTGTCTCATTCATTTTGACGCGCCTGCGAAACGTGTAAACGACCTGATCCGCGGAACGAGTCCGTTCCCGCTGTCGTACGCGTTCCTCGGCGGGAGGATGATAAAGATAGTCAAAGCCAGGATCGACGCATCCCCTTGCAAAGGAAAGCCGGGCGAAGTCACCTCCCTCGAAGGCGGACTCATCCACGTCGCCTGCCAAGAGGGCGGTATCGCGATCGAAACTCTCGTTCCCGAGGGAAAAGGAAGGATGTCCGCGAAGGATTTCATCAACGGGCGCAAAATAAACGTCGGGGACGTGTTCACTTCCGAAAAAGCTTGAAAGGAGATAATAAATGCTCGGATATTTTTACGGCATCGATCTTATGTATATCGTGCTGGTCCTCCCTGCGATAATATTTTCCGTCATAGCTCAGGCAAAAGTCAAATCATCGTATAAAAAATACGGCAAGGTCTTGTCTGCCCGCGGACTCACCGGCGCTATGGCGGCGCAGATGATACTTCGTCAGCACGGACTGAACCTGCCGGTCAACTGCATAGCGGGCGAACTGACCGACCACTACGACCCGAAGGCGAACGTCATAAATCTGTCGTCGGGAGTGTACAACGGAACTTCCGTCGCTTCCATCGGGATAGCGGCGCACGAAGTCGGACACGCGATACAGTACGCCGAAAACTACGGTCCCGTCAGACTGCGTATGGCGATAATCCCGGTGACGCAGGTGGCGTCCAAGCTCGCGTTCCCGCTCGTTATCGCGGGTCTCATACTTTCGTCATTTTCGGCGTTTTGGATCGACCTTGCTTACGTCGGGATAATCGCTTTCGGTCTGGCAGTGTTCTTCCAGCTCGTCACGCTTCCCGTTGAATTCAACGCGAGTTCTCGCGCGGTGAGCAATATAAACGAAATGGGCATCCTCACCGAAGACGAACTCAAAGGAACTAAAAAAGTCCTCACCGCCGCGGCTCTGACCTACGTAGCGTCCCTCGCGGTCAGCCTGATGCAGCTTCTTCGCCTTATCATAATGGTCAGCGGGAGCGACAGGCGCAGATGAACGCAAGGCAAGCCGCATTCCTCTCGCTTGAAAAAATGCGCAAGAGCGGGAGCTATTCAAACCTTGAGATCAACTCATCGATAGAAAAATACGGATTTTCCGACGCGGATCGCGCGTTTTATACGAGGCTCGTTTACGGTGTCACCGAACGGATGATAAGCCTCGACCGCGTGATCGGTCATTATTCCGCGAGGCCCTGCGAAAAGATCGACCCCGACGTACTGACGGTTTTGCGTATGGGCGCGTATCAGCTCCTTTATATGGACTCCGTTACTCCGTACGCCGCCGTCAACGAGAGCGTCGCCCTCGTATCAAAGTCCAAAAAAAGCGCCGGAGCGTTCGTAAACGCGTTGCTTCGCCGCGTCGCCGAAAAGAAGGACGAGGGAGTATATCCCGACTCCTCTTCCGACCGTATCGGGTACCTTTCGGCTTACTATTCATATCCCGAATGGCTCTGCCGGATGTGGTCGGACGATTACGGATACGGCAAATGCGAAAGCATACTCAAAGCGCAGAATGAAGCTCCGTTCCCGACACTGCGCGTGAATACGCTGAAAACGACGCGCGAAGAATTGATCTCCGGATTAAAAGAACGCGGGATCTTCTGCCGCGAGGGGGATATATCCCCGTTTGCCGTCAGGCTTGACGACGGGGCGCGTATCGGAACGCTCGACGAAACAGCCGACGGGCGCGCTTTCGTACAGGACGAGGCGTCTCAGGCGTGCGCGCTGACTCTCGGGGCGAAAAAAGGCGACGTCGTTATAGACGTCTGCTCCTGTCCGGGAGGAAAGTCGTTTTCGCTCGCAATAGGGATGGAGAACTCCGGAAAGGTGTATTCGTTCGATCTTCACGCGAGCAAGCTGTCGCTTGTCGGGAAGGGCGCGAAACGCCTCGGGATAGATATAATCGAGACAAGAGAACACGATTCGACGAAGACTGTCCCGGAGCTTGAAGGAAAAGCCGACCGCGTACTCGTCGACGCTCCGTGTTCGGGACTCGGAGTCATAGCGAAAAAGCCGGAACTGCGGTATAAAGACAAGTCCGCTGTCGAAAGACTGCCGGAGATACAGTATTCCATCCTGTCGGCGTCGTCACGGTATCTCAAACCCGGCGGACGGCTCGTTTACTCGACCTGCACGCTCAATATCCGTGAAAACGAGGAGGTCGCGCGGCGTTTCCTCGATAGCCGGACGGACTTCCGTCCCGTTGACTTTTCTCTGCCGAACGGCAAAAAGTCCGACGGAGGAATGTTGACGCTCTTTCCCGATACGGACGGCACAGACGGATTTTTTATCTCGCTGTTTGAAAAAGTATTATAAAAGCTCAAGGGAGAGGCTTTTTTACGAAAAGTCTCTCCCTTTTTTATTTCAGTCTTTCCCGGACGATCAGCGCTTTCAGCGCTTTGCGGTCGAACGGGATGAGCGGATAGAGATACCCGCGTCTGCCGTCGACGGTCTTGTTGAGGAGCAGGAGCAGGAGCGAGAAGAGCGCGCCGGAGATAAATCCCCACCGTCCGAAAAGAAAGGTCAGCGTCGTTATCATAAGCCGCAGAAACTTGAACGCGTGTCCCAGCTCATTGCTCGGCTGGGTGAAGTTGGCTATCGACACGAACGCGCTGTACAGAATGACCTCGGGCGCGAACCACCCCGCCTGCACGGCAAAGTCGCCGAGGATGAGTCCGCCGATGGCGCTGAGGCTGTTGTTTAGCGCGCTCGGCGTGTTAAGCGAGGCGAGTTTCAGTCCGTCTATCGCGAATTCGATGACGTAAAGCTGGACTATCACCGGCAGTCCTCCCGCGTTCGATATTTTGAGGAAGTTCAAAGCGGGCGGGATGAGCGACGGCTCCTTTATCAGCAGATACCACGCGGGGATGAGGAACACCGTCAGAAAATAGATCACGAGGCGCAGGATGCGCAGATAGGTCCCCGTCAGCGGCGTATGGTAGTAGTCGCCCGTCTCCTGCATGAAGTCGAAGATCGACGTCGGGAGTATCATCGCCTCGGGCGACGAGTCGCACAGGATGATGACGCTCCCCTCGAGGAGCATAGCGCACGAGGCGTCGGGACGCTCGGTGTAGCGTATCTTCGGGAACGGATCGTACCATTTTTCCTTTATCAGTATTTCGGCGAGCGACTGATGCCCCATAATAACGCCGTCGACGTCCGCGTGTGTCAGTTTTTCGGTCACGCGCTCGACGAGGGCGGGGTCCGCTCTGCCAGCCATATACGCGACGGCGACGTCGGTCTTTGTAGACCTGCCGACCGTCAGCCTGCGGAAGGTCAGGGAAGGGTCGCGGATGCGCCGCCGTATGACCGCCGTGTTTTTCAGCAGCGTTTCGACGTACCCGTCACGCGCGCCGCGGATGACCTTTTCGTTCTCCGGCTCGTCGATCTCCCGCGACGGGAATGCCCGCGCGTTGACCGAAAGTCCGTAGGAACAGACGGAGGAAAGAAACACACATTCGCCGCACAGCACCGACCGCACAAGCTCCCCGACGTCCGTCTTTCGCTTGACGTCGAGATAGGGAAACGCCGCCTTTATCACGTCCTCGGGAGTCGCGCCGTCACGAAGCTCCCCGTGAGAACAGAGAGAGATAAGCAGACGTTCGACCGCGTCGTCCTTGACGCATCCGTCAGCGTAATATACGTACACTACTCCGCCCAAGGCGAGCAGCTCACGCTTTGCGATATCGAAGCTCTCCCCGAGCCTCAAAGCCTTTTCAAACTTCTCCGTTCTTTCATCAAAATCCGCCATAGCCACCGCACCTCCCGCCTACGGTATAGTTATTGCCGCGAAAACCCGTCTCTAATCATCCCCCGCTCAAAAGGCAAAATAAAAAAACTCCCCTCCGCCGAACGCCGAGTGTCCCTTCGGACACTCGGCGAACGATGTGTTCCGCTGACAGCGGAACGTGATGTACGGCTGCGCCGAATGATGCGCCCTTCGGGCATGATGTGCGCCTTCGGCGCGT
>CACZZA010000050.1 GCA_902785485.1 uncultured Ruminococcus sp.
ATTCCGTACATTTTCATCTGATCCATTCAATATCTCAAACCTATCAAATTTTATATTGTATTTTGGATTGTCTAACTTAAATACATCAAGCTTCACATTTGACCCACTGTTCTTGAAGTCATAACGTGGCTCAAACGGTAAGTTTATCGAATCTTCATCAATTGGCATTGTGATATGTTCAAATGCATTCCAGGAGAAATAGACATCATAGATACTATCAGTGTTATTTCCAAAATATTGGTCTGCGATATGCATTGCTCCGGGAAGCTTTTGTAGTAGATAGTCAGATAAGTATTGTTCAATATCTGATTCTTGATAGAATTCTGGTGCAGTAAGATAGAATGTATGCGGTAGTATATCATATGCTACCTCAACATTATTCAATTGGTACTTTGAGAATTCTTCATTTATGTACATTATTAAAGATTTCATTTAAGATTCATAAAGAATGTTTTTGTCGGTTGTTGCTTACGCTGTTGTTATGTCTTCATTAATACTGATATGTACAGAGTCATAAATGTCATCATCTGTATCTATATCATGAAGGTTCTCCATCGTAAGCTCGCGGATGTTCATCAACTTCTGCATAATTCGTGGGTTTGATTTCAAGAAGTCATTGACTTTCATGAGATAGAATGTTATGTTAGAGTTTGATGTCTTGTACTTCTTTGCAAGCTCGGTCTTCTTGACTTGATCATGCCCGTTAAGACCAGTTGCACTGTAGTATATTTCCATGATCTTCTTGCCGAACTTCGTTTCAAGAATGTCAAACACTTCTTTCCATAACTTCATCTCATCTTCACGAGATATCTCTCTACCTCCTTCTTCTGAATATCCAATATAGTCAAACAATGTCTTCGAATTGTCATCATCAGATCCAGATACTGTACGATCGCCAGACAATGTTATGTTTCGTGTATTGTATCCCTTTTCATGCTTTTCTTTGTTTTGCACGATTATAGGTATCTTTACAATATGTGAGAAGTTCTTGATCTCTTCAAGAATGATTGCACGAATCATATAAGATGCATATGTAAAGAATGTTGTTGAAGCTACTCTTAAATTGTATTCTTCTGCATCTTCATTAGAACCTTTGACATTCTTTTTACCATAACGATCCATTGCCAGTATCAAACCATCAAACCCAGCAGATACTAGTTCATCAAATCCAAGATTAGACTTTCCGACAAACTGACGAGCAATCTTATATACTACCTTTGTATATTGTTTTGCTATCTCATTACGTGTTGTCTCTGATGATAGATCTAGTATAATCGCATCTAGAGAGTTCTTTTTTGAAAGTATCGGTTGTCAATTTTTTAACTGCCATTATTCTTCATTCCTTTCAAGATTCATCAAAACTTTGTATAGCAGAGTGTAGAGCTGAAGTCCTTCTTCTTCGGTGAGGTCGAGGCAGCTTTTCATCATCTCCGGCACCCCGAGCGCGCGCTTTTCCAGCTCGCGTCCGCTGTCAGTGAGCGAGAATATCACGTTTCGCTCGTCTATTTCCGACCTTGCGCGGACGATAAAGCCTTTTGCTTCGAGCTTGCGGAGCAGGGGAGTCAGCGTGCTTGGATCAAGCAGGAGAGTTTGCGCTATTTCTTTTTGATTGGACGACTCTTTTTCCCACATATACATCATAATAATATATTGCGTGTAGGTGAGGTCGAGTTCTGACAAAGGAGACGCATACTTGTTGACGATCTCTTTCGCGCAGAGGTACAGGGGAAAACAAAGTTGATTTTTTAGTCTCAGCGTCTCGCTCTTGCCGCTCATATCAGCTCGGCGACGTCAGCTTCGATCGCCTTTGCTTCCGTGGTGGGAGCGTATCTTTTGACGACGTTGCCCTCTCTGTCTACGAGGAACTTCGTGAAGTTCCACTTGATGTCGCCTTTTTCTTTCGTCGTTTTGCTGAGCTTCGAGATCGCCTTCATCGCCATTTTCGCTTTGATCCCGGAGACTTCCTCCTCGGGGCAGGCTTGTTTGAGGAAGGTGTAGAGGGGTTCGGCATTCTCTCCGTTGACGTCGATCTTTTTAAGCTGATCGAACTGCGTGTTGTATTTCAGTGTGCAGAACTCGTGGATCTCCTCGTCGTTTCCGGGAGCCTGACCCGCGAATTGATTGCACGGAAAATCGAGCACCTCGAATCCTTTGTCGTGATATTTTTCATAGAGCGCCTCGATGCCCTCATATTGGGGAGTGAAGCCGCACCCCGTCGCGGTGTTGACTATCAGTATGACTTTGCCTTTAAGCTCGGCAAGGTCGAGTTCGCCTTCTTTTCTCTTTTTAACTTTGTAATCGTAGATAGACATGATTTTTGCTCCTTTCGTGTTGCTTTTTTTATTTTGTTAGCAAACTAATTATAGCAGAACTGATACGAAAAAGAAAGAGGGAAAAGGAATTGTTTACATATTGTTAATAATCCCGTCTGTTTCCATACTTCTTGACAAGTGAAGCGAGAGGAGTATAATAGTATTATAATGAAAATATCCCACGGTAATTCAAAATACGCGAGGTTTATTATGAACGTTTTAATGATAGGAAACAGTTTTTCGATGGACGCAGAACGTTATCTCCACCGGATCGCGAGAGCGGGAGGCGATACTATCAACACCTGCGCTCCGTATATCGGCGGATGCTCGCTCGAAAGGCATTGGCGCGATCTGTTGGGCGAAAAAAAAGATTACGAGCTTCTGTACAACGGCGAGCGGACGGGGTTTTACGTTTCGCTGAACGAGTGTCTGTATAACCGCAGCTGGGACGTTATCGCGCTCCAGCAGCAAAGCAGCGCTTCCGGGCATATCGAGACGTACTTGCCGTATCTTTGCAATATAGTCGAGTTTGTCAAAAAAGTCCAGCCGAACGCCAAACTGTATATCCATGAAACGTGGGCGTATGAAGACGGGTGTCCTCGGATAAAAGAAGCGGCGGGTTTCGAGTCGTACGAAGAAATGCGCGAAAACGTGATCTCGGCTTATCGCGAAGCGGCAAGGATGATAAACGCCGACGGGATAATCCCCGCGGGAGAGATGTTCGGCAAGATGCACGACGAAGGGATAACTGACATCCACCGCGACACATACCACGCTTCATACGGCACGGGACGGTACGCCCTCGGACTCGTCTGGTACCGCACTTTGACGGGAAAAAGCGTCGTAGGGAATACGTTCCGGGACTTCGACGCGCCGGTAGAAGAAGAGAAGATCGAACTCCTTCAGCGCCTTGCGGACACATTTTGATAATAACGAAAAATAACGAAAAACGCTCCTGTTTTCAGGAAGCGTTTTTTCTTACGTTCAGTTGTAAATTTTATGATGAGCGGTCGGACTCGACATATTGAGGGGCAGGAAAGTGTATCCGTTTTCAAGGCCCCAGACGATAATGTCTTCGATGGCGTCGACCGTTTCGCGTTTGACGTCGTGCATCAATACGACCGAATTCTTTTTCTTGGAACAGCCGGCTTTTACCGCCTCTATAATGTTCTCTTTCTTTGGCTTAGATACCGCGTCTCCGCTGTCGACGTTCCAGTCGAAATACTGATACCCCATCTCCTGCACTTTTTTTGCGAGTCGGGTCATTATCCCGGCGTTGTCATGGCTTATCGTGTTGGAGCTTCCTCCGGGAAACCGCAAAAGGTAGGTATAGCTTCCGGTCTGCGCTTTTACGATCTCGTTGATCTTTGTGAGGTCTTCGAGAAACGCCTCGTCGCTTGCGTAAACTATATCGTATCTGTGTGAGTAGGTGTGGACTCCGACCGAGTGCCCCTCGTCCTTTTCACGCTTGATGAGCGTGTGATCTCCGAGAGACGTCACGAAGAACGTCACCTTGACCTGATATTTTGCCAGAATGTCGAGCAGCTCCGCGGTGTAGGTGCCGGGGCCGTCGTCGAACGTAAGATAGATGAATTTACTGTTTTCGTCCGTAATACTCGAATTGGGTTCCGCCGCGACCGTCACGGTGCGTACCGCCTCCGCGACGTTGCCGTAACTGTCCGAAACTCTGTACGTCAGCCTGTAAAGACCGGGTTTTGATACGTCGACGCTCCCCTCGATCTCAACTTTTTCCGTGACGTCTCCGTCGAGATTGTCTGTTGCGGAAAATCCGGGTTCTTTGTATTCGTCTTTTCCTGCCGTCAATGTGAGAAACGCCCCGCCTTCAAGTGTGATCACGGGAGCTTCGGGATCCTTGAACAAAACCTCGCGGAACGCCGAGGCGCGGTTTCCCGCGCTGTCGGTGACCGTATAGGCGACTCCGTCGTCACGTATCTCGACCTTGACGTTTTCGGTGACGTCTCCGTCCTGAGCGTCGTATGCGGAATATCCGGGGTCGTCGTAATTTCCGTCCGGAAGAACGTATTCGCGTTCGTCGGGAACGAGCGTGATGACAGGAGGAGCGTCGTCTATGACTTCGACTTTCAGCGTTTTTTCCGCGGAGTACCAGAGCTTGCTCGCTTTCCAGACGAGGGTGTAGCTTCCGACGTTGTTTACGTCGACTTTTCCGCTTTGCTCCGTTTCGACTTCGATCCCGTCGCGGAAAATGAGCCTGCCTTTAAGAAAGGCTTTTGCTTCGGGGGCGGTGTAGCTTCCTCCGAAGGATACGCGTTCAAGCGGTGCCTCTCCCTGAAACTCTATCTCGATGCGGAACCCGTTTATGATCCATAAAAGAGCAAGAATGACCGCAAAAGCAACGATGACAATAACGGGAGCCGCCGACTTCTTTTTGCGGCGGGGTTTCCGTTTTCTCGCGGTCGACGGCGTACGCGACGGGAAACTCGTCCTGCGACTGCCGATATTATTGTTGCGGTTCCTTTGATCCATGTTTTTTCTCCGTTATACTGACTTCCGCCCGGTTGATTTTTAACTTCTGCCTTAAAAAAGGAATACTATCTTTTAATATAACATAATTTTTCTCTTTTTTCAACGGAAACCGATATTTTTTCGGACATTTGTGAAAAATAACGTCAAAACGCTTTACAAAAGCGGCGGAAAAAGCTATAATCAATACAGAAAACGGTATCGTCCGGAGGAGAAAACAATGAACGCGTCAAATAAACAAATACATAAAATTGCTGTCATCGCCGGAGACGGGATCGGTCCCGAGGTCATTTCCGAGGGAGTCAAGATCCTCAAAGCGGCGTCTGACTGTTCGGACGTTTTCGGCTTTGAATTCACGTTCTTTCCGTGGGGATGCGAATATTATCTTAAAACGGGAAGAATGATGGACGAAGACGGAATGGAAAAGCTGAAGGGATTCGACGCCGTATTTCTCGGAGCGGTCGGCGCTCCCGGAGTGCCCGATCATATCTCGCTGTGGGACCTCCTTCTCACGATACGCAAGGGCTTCGATCAGTACGTCAACCTCCGCCCCGTTAAACTGCTCAAAGGCGCGCCGTGTCCGCTCGCAAACGTCAGACGCGAAGATATAGATATGCTCTTCATACGCGAAAATTCCGAGGGGGAATACGCGGGGAGCGGAAGCTGGCTTTACAAGGGAAAACCGAACGAAGTCGTCATACAGGACGGCGTTTTCTCGCGGTTCGGGTGCGAGAGGATCATCCGCTACGCGTTTGAAACGGCGAGAGCGCAGGGAAGAAGCCTCACGAGCATAAGCAAGGGCAACGCGCTCAACTATTCGATGGTTTTCTGGGATCAGATCTTTGCCGAAGTCGCAAAGGAATACCCGGACGTGAGGACTCAAAGCCTGCTCGTAGACGCCGCGAGTATGTTTATGGTCAAGGACCCCAAGCGTTTCGAGGTGGTCGTGACGTCAAATCTTTTCGGGGATATACTGACAGACCTCGGAGCCGCGATCTCCGGCGGAATGGGACTTGCCGCGGGCGCGAACATCAATCCCGAGAGAAAATATCCTTCGATGTTCGAGCCGATCCACGGCTCCGCTCCGGATATTGCGGGCAAGCAGATCGCGGATCCGCTCGCGACTGTCTGGTCGGCAAGCCAGATGCTGGAGTTTTTCGGACACAGAAAAGAGGCGGACGCGCTGATTGATATTATTGAAGAGATACTTTGCGAAAAAAGATACCTTACCCCGGACCTCGGCGGCAACGCAAAAACGTCCGAAGTCGGGGACGAGGCGGTACGCAAATACGTTTCCCGTTTCGGAAAATGACCGGAACGGAAGAAAGGCGATATTATGAACAAAAACGATCCCATCGCGGTATTCGACTCGGGAGTCGGCGGTATTTCGGTATTAAAGGAGCTTATGAAGCTCCTTCCGAATGAGAACTATATCTACCTCGGAGACTCAAAAAACGCACCGTACGGCACGAAGTCCGCGGAAGAAATAATCAAACTCAGCAACGACGACGTGACTTTTCTGCTCGAAAAGGGCGCTAAAGCCATCGTAATCGCCTGCAACACCGCTACGAGCGTCGCGGCGAAGGGACTTCGCGAGAAGTATCCCGATATTCCGATCATAGGCATCGAGCCTGCGGTCAAACCCGCTGTTCTCTATAAGATACACCCAACCGTGATAGTTATGGCGACGCCTCTGACGCTCAAACAGGATAAGTTCGACGAGCTTGCCCGCAAGTACGACAACGACGCCAATATCATCGCGCTCCCGTGTCCCGACCTCGTTAAGTATATCGAACGCGGGATAGTCGAGGGTCCTGAGCTTGACAAACACTTAGAGGAGCTTTTCAGTCCGTTCCGTTATCTCAAAGTGGATTCCGTCGTCCTCGGATGCACCCACTATCCGCACATCAAAGAGGCTGTAAACAAAGCGTTCGGTTACCGCGCGACCATCTTTGACGGCGGCAGCGGTACCGCCCGCGAAACGAAAAGACGTCTCGAAGAAAAGGGGCTTCTGAACGACTCCGCGCAAAAGGGAGAACTCCGTATGTTCAACACCCTCGGCACCCAGGAGATAATGGATCTGTCGTATTTCCTTTTGAACAGATAAAAACATACGTCGGAGCTTTTCGTCTGAAAAGTCCGGCGTATTCGTTTTGTTTTGAGACATATCGCGCGAAAAGGTGTCGCATCGTGAGATTGACCGAAACCGGGGACGGGACTATAATTAAATCAGTAATATAAAAAAACGTGAGGAGTTAAGCCTATGCTTCACACCGAATTCAGCGAACTCAACAAATATTCCTGCCTCCTGCCGAACGGAGATAAGGTATGCGAGGCGCTTTTCGCTCTGCGCTCCGCGCCGTTTGCAAAGGGGCGTACGGACGTTCTCGGCGCCGCGCTCTACGTCAACTCCGTCGAGTACGACACGAAAAGCCTCGACGCGTCCGTTCTTGAAGTCCATAAGGACTATATCGACGTGATGCTCATTCTCGAGGGGGAGGAGACCATCGCGGTCTGCCCGACCGCAGGCTCGGGGGAGGCCGTTAAAGAATACGACCCCGCGATCGAGGCCGCGCTTTACAAGATCCCGGAACGCCTTTCGCTCGAATATATGAAGAAGGACGACGTGATCTTCCTCTTCCCGGGCGAATGCCACGCGCCGGGGTGCGACACCGATTCAAGCCACAAGGTACGCAAACTCATAGCAAAAGTCAGAATATAAAGGGAGTAAAACACAATGGAAGGGAACAACGTTAAATTCACCGGTATAATGTCGGCGCTCGTTTCATGCATCGACGAAAACGAGAGGGTCAACGAGGACGCCATGCGCCGCCTGATGCGCTGGCATCTTAAAGAAGGGTTTTCGGGATTTTATCTCACCGGCGGCACCGGCGAGGGACCCGTTCTCCAGAAAGAGACGAGAAAACGCATCTACGAGATAGCCGCGGATGAAGCGGGAGGCAGGTGTAATCTCATCGCGCACGTCGGAGCCATCGACCTCACGTCCGCGAAAGAACTTGCTAAAGCGGCCGCACAGAGCGGAATGAACGCCATTTCTTCCGTGCCACCGTTCTTTTTCCACTACGGAGAGAGTCAGATACGCGATTATTATAATGAACTGGCGGACGCGTCGGGACTCCCGGTGCTGATGTACGCGTCGCCCCTGTCCGGCGTCAACATCACCTGGGATATGGTCGACAGACTGATGGACGTTCCCGGCATGATCGGACTGAAGTGGACGAATTACGACTACTTCACGATGCACCGTATCAAAGAGCTTCGCGGAGGAAATATCAACGTTATAAACGGCCCCGACGAGACCCTGCTTTGCGGACTTACCATGGGAGCGGACGGAGGCATCGGCGCGACCTACAACGTTATGCCGAAGGTAATAAAGAAGATATACGACTCCTATAAGGCGGGCAATACGGAATCGGCGCGCGCGGCGCAGTACAAGGCGAACAAGCTGATCGAAATACTGCTCAAATTCGGCGTCGTCTGCGGAATCAAGGACATCCTCGGGACGCTCGGATACGACGCCGGCTATCAAGTCTATCCGCAAAAGCGGTTCACCGGCGAGGAGAGGGAAGAATTCCGCAAAGCTCTCAAAGGCATCCGTTTTGAAGAAGAGTACTTATAATAAATAACGGGAGGGAACGTCATGGATTACAGAAAACTAATGGATATGACCGGAAAGGTCTGCATAGTCACGGGCGGCACGGGTTACCTGCTCAATGAGAACGTCAAGATACTGAAAGATTTCGGAGCGACCGTCGTCATCGCGGATATGCGCGAGGCGGAGGACCGCTGGGAAAAGGGTGAACAGGCGAAGGGCGATATGTTCGTCGCGTGCGACGTGTCGTCGACCGACTCCATCCGCGAGTGCTTTACCAAAGTGTTCGATAAGTACGGCAGGATCGACGTCCTCGTCAACGGCGTAACTTACGGCGCGGGTTACGGAAAGGGAAGTCAGATCGAGTTTATGGACGATCAAACGTTCTTCCGCGGGGTCGACGGCGCGCTTGGAACGGCGTTCCGCGGTATCCGCGAGGTCATTCCGTTTATGAGAAAGAACGGCGGCGGTTCGATAATCAACTACTGCTCTATGTACGGCGTCGTCGCTCCCGATCTTCGCATATACGGCGACAACCCGCAAAAACAGCCTCCGAACTACGGCGCGGGCAAGGCGGGAGTCGCTCAGCTCACACGTTACGCGGCGGGCGCTCTGGCGGAGTATAACATCCGCGTCAACTGCGTCACCCCCGGACCTTTCCCGAACCCGAAAAATCAGAACGACGCCGCGTTCAACGAAAAGCTCGCCGGCAAGACGATGCTCGGACGTTTCGGTAAGAGCTATGAGATCGCCGGCGCGATACTCCTGCTCGCCTCCGACGCTTCTTCGTTTATGACCGGATCCAACATCACCGTCGACGGCGGATGGACGGCGTGGTAATGCGATGAAAAAGACAGTGATAAAAGGGACAGAGCTTTCGGCTCTGTCCCTCGGCACGGTACAGCTCGGTATGAACTACGGAATAAACAATACGAGCGGCAAACCCGACGAGGCGCTGGCATTCCGAATTCTCGATACGGCAAGGTCGCGCGGAGTGACGGCGCTCGATACGGCGGGACTCTACGGCGATTCCGAAGTCATAATCGGCAAGTGGCTCAAGAAAATTCCCGAGTCCGAACGCCCGTTCGTCATGACGAAGGGCAAGCACCTTGACCACTCGTCGCTCGACGCTCTGCGAAGCTCGGTCAAAGAGCAGGTAGAAAGCTCGAAAAAGAGACTGGGACTCGATACAATACCGCTTTTTATGCTTCATTCCTGCGACGAATACCTCGACGACGAAGAAAACGTCAAAAAGGTTTTCAACGAACTGAAGGAGAGCGGCGACGTCCGTTTCTGCGGCGTTTCCGCGTACGCGCACCACGACTATTTCCGTATCGCAAAATCGGGATTTGACGCCGTTCAGATCCCCGTCAACGTGTTCGACAGAAGACAGATAGACAACGGAGGGATACAGTCGCTCGTTGATTCGGGTATGATGGTATTCGCGCGGAGCGTATATCTTCAGGGACTCGTGTTCCGGACTCCCGAAACGCTCGACCCGCGAATGGAGTTCGCTCGCGGTACGCTCGAAACATTCCGCTCGTTCTGCGAAAAGTACGGACTGACTCCCGCCGAGCTTGCGGTGGCGTTCGTACTCTCACTCCCCGGCATCGTCAGCCTTACTCTCGGAAGCGAGCGCCCCGAACAGGTCGAACAAAACGCCGACCTCGTCGAAAACGCCCCGCGGCTGACGGAAGAGCAGCTCACGGAACTCAAAGAGGCGTTTTCAAACGTCGAACGCCGGGTCCTCGACCCGTCGATGTGGTTCAATGCGTAAACTTAAATATAAAACTCCCGCGAACGGAAGACGGCGTTCGCGGGAGTTTTTTGCTCGGTTGACAAAATAACTCACGGCTGATATAATCAAGGGTGAACGATGATCCGGAGGCGGATGATGAAACTCGAAAAACTGAGCCGCAAAACGAAGCTGCGCGGCGAACTGAAAAAACTGTATAAAGAGGCGTTCCCGCCCGACGAGCGTGTCCCGTTCGGAATGCTGATGAGGCGCGCGGACAGTCCTCTCGCCGATCTTTTCGGACTGTTTGACGACGATACGTTAGTCGGCTTCGCTTACGTCGTGAAGAAGGGAAAACTGTATTATCTCTTTTACTTTGCGATGAAGCCCGAAGAACGCGGAAAAGGCTACGGCAGCGAAACGCTCGCGCTCCTTCGGGAAAAATACAGGGACGGAGTGCTTTTCCTCGCCCTCGAAAAACGCGATCCTGCGTCTCCCAACTACGAAGAACGCCTGCGCCGCCACGCGTTTTACGAGCGCTGCGGGTTTACCGACGTTGCGAAAAGCCTCAAAGAATCGTCCGTCGTCTACGACGTTATGACTTCGGGAGGAGACGTGTCCGACGCCGGCTTCCGTCCAATGATGAGGGAATATCTCGGACCTGTCTACCGTCGGATAATAGATACGAGAATAACAGAGCAAAACTGATTTGACACGGGACACGCCGATCATGCGAGATACAGGAAGAAAAGGAGATCATTATAAATGAAAAGATATTTTGCCGTCCTGTTGCTGTTGACGCTTATTCTTTCGTCTTGCGGAAAGGAAAACGGCTTATCCGCCGGCAAAGAAGAAAGCGTTTCTGAAAGCGAGCTTTCAGAAACTGAAGAGACTGTTTTATACGAGGAAACGTCCGCGGATACCGAACAGAAGATCCTTTATTCGAGCGACGACACCGTGGTTTACGTTGAGCAGGCGCTATTCGGATACCCGAAAACCAAGGCGACGGACGCCGACCTGAGGCGTATCGTCGTCGAATACGTGCTTGACATGGCTTCCGTCGAATGGAAGCCGGAAAGCCGGATCGACCTGACCGACATAGATCCCGGCCTCGTTTATAAAGAAAACGAGACCTATCTCGGAATGTCGTACAACTGGAACAACGTTTCGGACTTCGAGACGTTCAGCGACTGTGTTTCCGACGGGATCTTCAACTATGACGACGGCGTTTTTCCCGGCTGCACGTCTTCAAACGCGATCCTGAAAGCGTGGCGGCTCGTCGCTCCCGGCTGCAATTTCAGCTATACGAAGGATATGATGCCGGTCGTATTCGACAACGGCGTCGTCCCTGTCGGAAACGTTCCGTGGAAAAAATACGACGGTACCCGCTCCAAAAACGGCAATACGGTCGAATCAGTGCTGAAAGCGGTCCCGAAAGAGCAGATATACGACGCATACTCCAAAACGGCACCGGGCGACGCGTTCCTTATACAGACCGAGGGGTCGGGTATGGCGTATATGGTGACGTCGGAAACCTCGGTCGTGAGAAACGACGCCGGAGAGATCGACCCCGTTTCGAGCAAGGTATATCTGACGACCCAGTCGAGGCTTTTCAACGACGAGCGCTCCCATCCTTCCAACTGGTCGGTAAACAGGGAATACACTTTTGAAGAGATCTATTCACTCGGTCTTTTGCCGATAAAAGTCCCCGAGCTTGACGGCGGTATCGCGCCGGAGCCGTATTTCACGTATATCCCGCAAAGAGCCGTCAGCTGTGTCATAACGAGTCCCATTCCCGGCAGGATAGAGTCAAACTATGAGATAAAGAACTTTACAGTTACTCTCACAAGAGACGAAGACGGAGAAGTCGTGAAGTCCCTCAAGCTCCACCCGAACGAAATGAGCGTAGACCTCGAAAAGGCGACTATCGAATTCGGACTGTTTTTCCTTCCGAGCGGCGAATATACCGTCGAAGCGGAATGTTCCAACGTTCTGCTCACCCAAACGGTGCTGAGAGCGAAGATCGAAACGCACAAAGAACCTGCCGAATCGACCGATTGACAAAACGCCGGAAGCGGGAAAAGAGACGGTTCGGGAATTTCGCGGGAACGAAGCGCTGCGCGGCGGTCACGGGTCGTTGCGGCGCTTGAGGTTGC
>CACZZA010000051.1 GCA_902785485.1 uncultured Ruminococcus sp.
ACGCCCTTTTCCTTGCCCTCGGCGAGGATGAGCGGGACGATCTCGTTTATCTGCGCTTTTTCCTCGTCGCCGGAGGACGAGTGTATCTTGTAGTCGGTCACGTTGCCGTCTTGGTCCGCCACGACGTCGTATATATAGGTAAAGGAAAAACGTCCGCCCATCTTCTCCTTGAACGGTCCGTCGCGCCTGTCGGGAAACTCGCCGGGACGTCCTTCGTTTTCGTTCGGGCGTTCCTCGGGCGCAAAGCCGCCCTCGAGCGACTGCTGTATGTCGTTGTAGTCGCTCCGGTAGGTCAGAACGCAGATCGCGGCGAGGACTATGAGCAGTACCGCGCCTACGAGGATCATATTGATAGCGACGATCTTTCTTCTCAGCTTGTTCAGCATTGGTTGTCGCCCAGCTTATACCCGAGTTTTGTCTGCGAGATCACGGAGACGCGGCTCCCGACGAAGCCTATCTTGCGGCGCAGGAACGAGACGTACGCCTCGACGTTGTTGTCTCCCGCGTCGGAGTCGTAGCCCCAGACCTTTGTGATGATCTCTTCCTTCGAGATGATGACCTCCGGCCGCGCTAACAGGAGCTTGAGCAGTTCGGACTCCTTGAAATTGAGGTGGACGCTCTTGTCGGTGTCTTTGCACGAAAGCATCGACGACGAGATGTTGAACACGAGGTCCTTATAGGTCATTTCGTCCAGCACGACCTCTCCCTTGCGGCGCGAGATTACCCGCACGCGCATCAGCAGTTCTTCGGTCGAAAAGGGTTTAGTCATATAGTCGTCCGCGCCGAGATCGAGTCCCTTCAGCTTGTCGGGAAGCTGATCCTTCGCGGTCAGTATGAGGGTCGGGGTGTCGATCTTCCTGTCGCGCAGAGCCTTGATGACTTCAAAGCCGTTCATACGCGGGAGCATCACGTCGAGGATGATGACGTCGTATATCCCGCTCTCGGCGTAGTCGAGCCCGTCCTTGCCGTCGTAAACGACGTCGACCATGTATTTTTTCTCCTCGAACGCGGTCTTCAGCACGTCCGCGAGCCTTTTTTCGTCTTCAACGATGAGAAGTCTCATATCTACACTTCCTTTCGTACATAATTTAACCGATAAAACTTAAAAAATGCTGAAAGAGTTTTTTAAGCTTTTTTTAAGGTTATTTTCGTATAATCGCCTTGCAGATGGAAATAATGCGAGTTTCGTAAAAGACAAAACGCTATTCATCTTCTCCTTTTTCATATTCTCTTTAACCGATCAAAGCCTTGCCGGGTCTTCCGGCAGGGCTTTGTTCGTCGTTTATATGTTTTGCATAAGCGCCGCCCCGCCGCAACCGCTCATAACGCGCGAAGCGCCCATAACTCGCCGCAGGCGTCCATAACGCGCGAAGCGCCCATAACTCGCCGCAGGCGTCCATAACGCGGCAAAGCCGCTCATAACTCGCCCGCAGGGCGATCATAACGCGCGTCAGCGCTCATAATATTCCTCGGCGTAGCGCACGGTGTCGGTCGCCTCTTTGCCGTAGGCGTCCGCGTTTATCATCCTTGCGTACTCCTCGTTGAGTACCGCGCCGCCGACGATGACCTTTATCTCCGGGTCGTAGGAATGGAGCAGTTCTATCGTCTCCTTCATCGCGGGGACGGTAGTCGTCATAAGGGCGGAGAGTCCGACGAGGCGGCACCCCGTCTCTTTGACGCAATCAAGCACCTTTTCGGGCGGAACGTCCTTCCCGAGGTCGTAGACCTTGAACGAATAGCTTTCGAGCAGGACCCTGACTATATTCTTGCCGATGTCGTGAACGTCGCCTCGTACCGTCGCGATGATGAATTTGCGCGACTCGTCGGTCTTGCCGGACGGCAGGGACGCGCGGATGACGTCGAACGAAGCCGACGCCGCCTCGGCTGACATGATGAGCTGGGGCAGGTACGCGCGCTTACTCTCGTACGCCTCTCCCACCTCTCCCAGAGCCGGGATGATGAGGGTGTTGACGATCTCAAGTCCGTCGGTCGTTTCAAGCAGCTTCGCGGTCAGCTCCGCCGCCTCTTTCTTCATCCCCCTGACGATGAGCCGGTCGAGGGTGAAGGCGGCGTCTCCGGGCGTTTCGGACTTCTTTTCCGGGACGCTCTTTTCGGCGTAGGCGATGTATTCTTCAAAACCCGTATCGTAGCCGTTGAGCGCCGTGAAAGCGTGATAAACATCGGTCATTTCCTTCGAGAACGGGTTCATTATGGCGAGATCGAGTCCGTTTTCGAGCGCCTCGGCGAAAAACGTCATATTTATCATATCGCGCGACGGCAGACCGAACGAGACGTTCGACACGCCGAGAGATACGAAAAATCCGCGCGATTTGAGTTCCTTTACCGCTTCGAGTGTGACCCTCGGAGCGTTTCTGTCGGACGACACGGTGAGACAGAGCGGATCGACGACGAGCCGATACTTCCCTATGCCGTACTTTTCGGCGCGGGCGGCGATCCTTTCGGCTATCCGGACGCGTTTCTGCGCCGTGTCGGGGATCCCGTCCCCGTCGAGGGTGAGCGCGATGACGACCCCGCCGTATTTCGCCGCGACGGGAAGCACCGCTTCCATGCTCTCCTCCTTGCCGTTTACCGAGTTTATCAGCGGCACGCCGTTGTAGACGCGGCACGCCCTCTCCATCGCCGTCCTGTTTGCGGTGTCTATCTGGAGCGGCAGGTCGGTGACCTCCTGAAGCTCGCGCACTACCTTTACCATCATCGAAGTCTCGTCGATCTCGGGCAGACCGACGTTGACGTCGAGTATATGCGCCCCCGCCTCCGCCTGTTTTACGCCCTCGCCGATGACGTACGAGAGATCGTTTTCGCGGAGCGCCTCTTTGAGCCGCTTTTTGCCGGTGGGGTTGATACGCTCGCCGATGAGGAGCGGTCTTTCGCCTATTTCAAGCGCCTTCGTGTAAGCGCAGATGACGGAATGATTTTTCTTTTCGGGGTAAACGTACGGTATCTCTTTCACCTTTTCGACGGTCTTGCGTATATATTCCGGGTCGGTGCCGCAGCAGCCGCCGACGATATGCGCCCCCGCCCTCGCGAGTTCAGCCGTCCTTTCGGCGAAGTCCTCCGCAGACAGGTCGTAGACGGTCCTGCCGTCCTTTACCGACGGAAGTCCCGCGTTGGGATTGACTATGACCGGAACGGACGCGCGGGCGACGTAGGTCTTGACTATCTCCGCCATCCTGTCGGGTCCGAACGAGCAGTTGAGTCCTATCGCGTCCGCGCCCATGCCCTCGAGCAGAGCGATGACCGACTCCGGATAAGCGCCCGTCATGAGGCGCGACGACTCGTCGTAGGCGTTCGTCACGAACACGGGCAGATCGGAACATTCCTTCGCCGCGAGGAGCGCGGCTTTCGTCTCGTAGAGGTCGTTCATCGTCTCGATGAGTATGAGGTCGACCCCCGCTTTCGCGGCGCATTTTACGCCCTTTGCGAAGATCCCGACAGCGTCCTCGAACGCAAGGTCGCCGAGCGGCTCGAGCAGACGTCCCGTCGGCCCTATATCGTACGCGACGTATTTGTCCCGCCTCTCCCCCGTCGCTTCTTTGGCAAGCGCGACGGCGCGGGTGATATATTCTTCGTAAGCATCGTATTTGACGCAGTTCACTCCGAAGGTGTTGGTCTTGATTATATCCGCTCCCGCGTCGAGATAGCGCTCGTGGAGCGACTTTATAACGTCGGGGCGGGTGAGGGTCCAGCTCTCCGGCGCCTCTCCGGGGGCGAGTCCCAGACTCTGGAGGACGGTGCCGGTGCCGCCGTCGAAGAACAGACGTCCGGTCTTTAATTTTTCAAGTATCTTCATTGTTCACACCCATTATCGCGGTTATGGATTTGGAGGGGGACATCAGGCAGGCGTCGGAAAGCGTGATGCCGGTCAGCCTTTGCGCGTTGATATACGAAAGGAGCGGTCTCTGCGTTTCGAGCGCGACGTCGCCGTAGCCGGGAGAATACCTCGGACGGGTCTTCCCCTCCCCTTTGAGGAGCCTTTCGCACTCGTCGCAAATATCCTCGGCGTAAGCGGAGGACAGGGCGTCGAAAACGTAAAACTCCGCCTCCGACGTTTTGGAAAGGCGGCGGAGCGCGCGGTCGACCCCGCTCCCGAGCGTCAGCGCGAATACGTAGGCGAGACGGCACGGATAAAGGTTTTTATACAGGTCGCGGCTGTGTATTTCTCCGAAGCCGAGTTCGACTTTATCCTCCGACGGATACGAGACCTCGGTCAGTACGGCGCACCAGCGCGGAGCGGCGGCGGAAAAAAGCGTCTTTTCGCACTTTTTTATAAGTCCGTCGGTAATATCGTCATGTCCCGCGTAACCGCCGAGGCGAAATCGCGTTTCGTTCTGCGAGAGACCGACTGACGCAGGGTCTATCCCGCCCGCGAAGGTCTTGAGGATCATGCTTTAAGTATCTCCGACAGATTTTGTTTTATCGCCCTCGCGACGTCGGGCTTGTTCATCGAATAGACGTGGACGGCGTTGACCCCGTTGGCGTAGAGGTCGATTATCTGTTCGGTGGCGTAGGCGATCCCCGCCTGCTTCATCGCCTCGGGATCGGACCCGAAGCGGTCGACTATGCGGACGAACCTCTGCGGCAGAGCCGACCCGGAGATCGACATTATGCGTTTGATCTGGCTCGCGTTCGTGACGGGCATTATCCCCGCGACGACCGGGACGTCGACTCCCTTTTTGAGCAAGCGGTAGAGGAAATTATACAGGATATTGTTGTCGAAGAACATCTGGGTCGTTAAGAATTCGCATCCGCTCTCGACCTTTATTTTGAGATATTCGATGTCGCGCTCGGAGTTCTCGCTCTCGGGGTGGGTCTCGGGATAGCACGCGCCGCCGATGCAGAATCCGCCGTATTCCTTTATCTCGCGGACAAGCTCGTATGCGTTGCGGTAGACCATTTTCCCGCGGTCGAACCCCTGCGGGACGTCTCCGCGCAGAGCGAGGACGTTTTCGATCCCGCGCGCCCTCAGCTTGTCAAGCTCGGAGCGCACTCTCTCCCTGTCGGACGAAACGCAGGTCAGGTGCGACAGAGGAGTGACCCCCGCTTTGAGGAGCGCGGAGCCTATCTCCGCCGTGAATTCGGACGTTCCGCCGCCCGCGCCGTACGTGACCGACATATAGGTCGGCTTGTTTTCGGCTATCTCGAGTGCGGTCGCCATAACGTTTTTCAGCGTGTCGCCCGTCTTGGGCGGGAATACCTCGAAGCTGAGTCCGGGGCGGTCTCTTTTGATGCGGTCTGTTATCTTCATTTTTTTCACCTTGCGAATGGCGTCCGGTCATTCAAGCTCGAACGCTCCGGTATAAAGCTGATAGTAAGTCCCCTTTTCGGAAAGGAGCTTTTCGTGCGAGCCACGCTCGATTATCCGTCCGTGGTCGAGTACCATTATGACGTCCGCGTCCATTACGGTCGAGAGGCGGTGCGCGATGACGAACACCGTTCTTCCCTTCATCAGCTTGTCCATACCCGCCTGGACTATCGACTCGGTGCGGGTGTCGATACTCGACGTCGCCTCGTCGAGTATCATAACGGGAGGATCGGCGACCGCCGCGCGGGCGATGGCTATGAGCTGACGCTGTCCCTGCGAGAGGTTCGAGCCGTTGTTGGCGAGGAGCGTCGAATACCCGTCGGGCAGACGCGTGATGAAGTCGTCCGCGCCCGCGAGGACCGCGGCTTCGATACATTCCTCATCGGTCGCGTCGAGCCGTCCGTAACGGATGTTGTCCATTACCGTCCCCGTGAACAGGTTGGTTTCCTGCAATACGAGCCCGAGAGAACGGCGCAGGTCTTTTTTCTTTATCTTGTTGACGTTGATGCCGTCGTAGCGTATCTTGCCGTCGGCGATGTCGTAAAAGCGGTTTATGAGGTTGGTTATCGTCGTTTTTCCGGCGCCCGTCGCCCCGACGAACGCGACCTTCTGTCCCGGCTCGGCGTAGACGCTGACGTTATGGAGGACGGGTTTGTTCTCGACGTAGGCGAAGTCGACGTCGACGAGCCGCACGTCGCCCGCGAGGGGAGTATAGGTCAGAGTGCCGTCGCCGTGGGGGTGCTTCCACGCCCATTTGCCGGTGCGGTGTTCGGTCTCGCGGACGTTGCCGTTTTCGTCGATTTCTGCGTTGACGAGCGTGACGTAGCCGTCGTCAGCCTCTTTCTTTTCGTCCATCAGCTCGAATACGCGCTCGGCACCCGCCATCGCCATTATGATCGAGTTGAACTGCTGGGAGACGGTGTTCACGTTGCCCGTGAACTGCTTCGTCATATTGAGGAACGGGATCACTATATCTATCGTGAACGCGAGTCCCGATATGCTGATATTCGGTATGCCGGTCACGAGGAACACGCCGCCTACCATCGCGACGAGGACGTAAAGCGTGTTGCCTATGTTCATTATGACAGGTCCCAGGATATTCGCGAACGCGTGGGCGCGCCGGCTGTTCTCGTACAGCTCGTCGTTGACCTCGTCAAAGCCTTTTTTGACCTCTTCCTCGTGGTTGAAGACCTTGATGACCTTCTGTCCGTTCATCATCTCCTGGACGTAACCCTCGACCTTGCCGACGGACTTCTGCTGAAGCACGAAGTATTTCGCGCTCCCTCCGCCGACCTTGCGGGAGACTACGAACATCGCGACGACTCCGAGAAAGATGAGCAGTGTCATAAGCACGCTGTACCACAGCATTATGAACAGCACCGTCACGACTATGACCGTCGCCTGGAGCAGAGCCGGGAGCGACTGCGACACGAGCTGACGCAGGGTGTCGATGTCGTTGGTGTAGTGGCTCATTATGTCGCCGTGCTTGTGGGTATCGAAATATTTGACGGGAAGGTCCTGCATCCCGTTGAACAGGCGTTTACGCATCTTGCCCAAGAAGTTCTGCGTGATGTACGCCATCAGCTGTCCCTGAAGGGTGATCAGCGCGATCGACAGGACGTAAAGTCCTATCAGTATCGCGACAAGCGGGAGTATCCTCGCCTTCGCCGCGTCCCAGTCGAACGCGCCGCTCTCGACCTGATAGGTCACTTCGGCTATGACCTTCTGCGTAAATACCGCGGGGACGGACGACACGACCGACGAGACGAGTATCGCCGCGATGACGAGCGGGATCAGCCTCGGATATTCCTTGAACAGTATCTTTATCAGCCGTCCCAGCACGCCGAAGTTGAGTTTGCGTTTCATACGTCCCGCGCCCTCGGGAGGGGTGTTCGCTTTATTGCTCATTTTTCTCGCCTCCCGTCTGCTGTTCGTAAACTTCGCGGTAGATGGGACTCTTTTCGAGCAGCTCGGAGTGAGTTCCGACGTCTTCGATCCTTCCGTTATCCATCACGATTATCATATCCGCGTCCTCGACCGACGCCACCCTCTGCGCGATTATTATTTTGGTCGTGTCGGGAATGTAACTGCGGAAGCCCTTGCGGATAAGCGCGTCCGTCTTGGTGTCGACGGCGCTCGTCGAGTCGTCAAGAATGAGTATCTTCGGCTTTTTCAGCAGGGCGCGCGCGATGCAGAGCCGCTGTTTCTGTCCGCCGGAGACGTTCGTGCCTCCCTGCTCGATGAACGTGTCGTACCCCTCGGGGAAGCTCATCACGAAGTCGTCCGCCTGCGCGAGCCTGCACGCCTCGCGGAGTTCTTCGTCGGTCGCGTCTTCGTTGCCCCAGCGGAGGTTTTCTTTTATCGTGCCCGAGAACAGCGTGTTCTTCTGAAGCACCATCGCGACCGAGTCGCGCAGAGTTTTGAGGTCGTATTCGCGCACGTCGCGTCCGCCGACCAGGACTCTGCCCTCCGTCGCGTCGTAAAGGCGCGGGATCAGCTGGACGAGCGAGGTCTTGCCCGCGCCCGTGCCGCCGAGGATGCCGACCGTCATACCGCTCTTTATATGGAGATCGACCCCTTCGAGCGAATATTTCTTCGCCTTTTCGGAATACTTGAAGTCGACTCCCTCGAAGTCGACCGAGCCGTCTTTGACCTCGGTGAGTGCGTTATCGGGACTTACGAGACTGCTCTTTTCGTCAAGCACCTCGCACACCCTTTTTATACTCTCCGCGGACATCGTGAACATCACGTATATCATAGTCAGCATCATCAGCTGGATGAGTATCATAAAGCCGTAGGTCAGCATAGCCGACATCTCGCCGACGTTTATCGTCTGCGCGTGCGACGTGATGACTATTTTCGAGCCTACGATCAGAACGAAAATGAGGTTGAAATACACGCATATCTGCATGAGCGGCGAGTTGAGCGCGACGATCCGCTCCGCCTTGGTGAAGTCGAGCGCGATGTCGTCGGAGGCTTTCGCGAACTTCTCTTTTTCATATTCCTCGCGGGCGAACCCCTTGACGACGCGCATACCGCGGACGTTCTCCTCTATCGACTCGTTCAGCTTGTCGTATTTCTTGAATACGCGCCGGAAAGCCGGCATCGCCTTGCGCGAGACGAGCAGCAATCCCATGACTAAGAACGGGATGAGGACTACGAACGACGCCGCGAGTCCCTTGCCCATACGGAACGCCATCACGATCGCGAAAACGAGCATCAGAGGCGCCCTTACCGCGATGCGTATGAGCATCATGTAGCCGATCTGTATGTTCGACACGTCCGTCGTCAGCCTCGTCACGAGAGAGGACGACGAGAAGTTGTCTATGTTCTCAAAAGAATAGGTCTGCACGCTGTAAAACGCGTCGTGGCGCAGATTTTTGCCGAAGCCCGCCGACGCCTTCGCGGAGGAGTACCCCGCTATCGCTCCGCACGAGAGCGACAGGAGCGCGAGCAGGATGAGGAACACGCCCGTTCTGATGACGGTACTGAGTTCCGTTCCCTGCTGGATCTGGTTGATGAGGTCGGCGGTAATTGTCGGAAGCCAGCACTCTATTACGACCTCGAGAATTATGAAGAAAAGCGTGACGAACGTCGGTTTTTTGTATTCTCTCACGCTCTTAAATAGGCGTAAAATCATCTTTTCGTTGCTCCTTTGTTCCTCTGATGATCTTTATATTCTTTCCCCGATCTTCATTCCCATTTTTACCGGGGTCTCCATTCCTTTTTCCGAGGCGGCGAGTATATCGGGATCGATCCGCGCCGCGCCCTTCTTCAGCAGGAGTATGACCGTACTTCCTCCGTAGAGGAACATCCCCTTCTCCTCTCCGCGGAGGAATTCGCATTCTCCGGAATGATTTTTTATCTTCCCGACGAGGAGCGCCCCGACCTCGCACTGGACGGCCCTTCCGAACGAACGGGTCTCCATCACGGTATATTCGCGGCAGTTCTCGGTGAATACGGGCAGTCTTTCGAGCGCCACAGGCTGAACGGTGTGGAGCTTGCCTTTGATAAAGACGTTCTCCCCCTTCCGCCCGGAGTCGAAATAGCAGTAACGGTGGTAGTTGTCGACGCAGAGGCGAAACACGAGGATCAGTCCGTCTTCAAATTCCTTCGCGAGTCCTTCGTCCTTCAGCATGCCCGAAAGGGTGAACACCGACTGCTTGACGGGGATCGCTCTGTCCTTTTCCGCCTTTATCACGGTCAGCCTCCCGTCGCACGGGGCGATGAGGGAAGAAGGATCGCCGTCGATCGGGCGAAGCTCCGGCTTTATCCTGCGGGTGAAGCAGTCGTTGAACGAGTCGAACGTCTGCTTTTCGTATTCCGAAAGGTCTATCCCGTTCGACCGTATGAAGCGTTTTATAAGCACCTTCGACGCGCGTGAATCCAGAAATACGCCGACGAGCTTGGATACCGGGCGGCAGACCGCCGCTTTGAGGATCAGCCGTCCGAACGGGTTTCCGTACAGAAAATCGAGTGAACGCGGCATATCAGACTTTCGCTTTCTTTTTGAAAAGGCGTTTGGTCAGAGCGTCGGAGAGCTTCTTCATCCCCTTGTCCGCCTTGAACGCGTTCGTGATCGCAAAGCCCAGCTCCATCACCGCGACTCCGCCCACGACGTCGAGTATGACGTGCTGTTTGACCGCAAGCACCGAGAAGAATACCAGCATCGTGAACAGGTAGTTGATGAAGCAGATGAGCGTGTGATGCTTGAACTTATGCTTTATCATGACGAGTCCGCGGAAACAGCACCAGCTCTCGAGGCAGTGGAGCGACGGGAACAGGTTGTCCGGCGTGTCTACCGAATATATAAATCTCAGCAGGAAGGACGACGGCGCACCGCCGCTCACCTCCGGACGCACCATCACGGTCGGGAGCAGGATGAAAAACACCATCGCGATAAATTTGGCGACGATCTCCGAGGTGTAGACCTTGTGGCACACCCCCTCCGAGTCGCCGAGGATGACGACGAAACAAAGCGCCCACTGCACGTACGCGAGGATATATACGAATATCATCTGCGGGATGAACGGTATCTGCGCGTCGAATTCCGTCGTAATGTCGAAGTGATTTCCGCCCGAGGTGATGAGCCTCGTCCCGTAGAACACAAACAGATTGAACACGATCATAATGAAAAGCGGAAGATATGAATAGCGCAGTTCCTTGTACCTGAACCTGAAAATAAGACCTTTGAAGTATTCCATGACGAACGCCTCTGCTATCTGAAAAATTTATCTTTTCTATTTTATCATAGAAATATATAATATTCAAGATAAAACGCCCTTAAAAGTGAAAAAATTCACATTTTGCGGGCGCTCTATTGACAAAGCCGCGGAATAATGCTATACTTGCGATGTAAATTTGCGAATAATTCGCAAATTCAGCGTGTGACCGGGAGGTTCAAAAATGAAAAAATGCGTGATATTCATACTGATACTCGCGTGTGTTGCTTTGCTCGCCGCGGGATGCGGACGTAATACCGACTCTGGCAGGCTCAAGGTCGTGGCGACGGTGTTTCCCGTTTACGACTGGACGAGAGAGGTCGCCGGAGAGAACGTCGAGCCTACGCTCCTGCTCGACAACGGCGTCGATCTCCACAGCTTCCAGCCGACGGTGGACGACCTCATCCTGATCTCCGAGTGCGACGTCTTTATCTACGTCGGCGGCGAGAGCGACGCGTGGGTCGAAAAGGCGCTCGAAAACCCGAAAAACGAACGCCGCATCGTCGTCGACCTGCTCGACCTGCTCGGCGAACGCGCCATGGAGGAAACGGAGCTTGAAGGGATGCAGAGCGAACACGAAGAAGACCGCGGCAACGGAGACGAAAAAGAGCTTGACGAGCATATCTGGCTCTCGCTGCGCAACGCGTCGTTCCTGTGTCCGAAGATCGCGGACGCGCTCGCGAAAGCCGACCCAGAGCGGGCGGACGTCTACGCGAAGAACGCCGCCGCGTACGCGGAAAAGCTCGGATCGCTCGACAAAAAATATACGGATATATTCGCAGACAGAACGCAGAACGCGCTGATAATAGCCGACCGCTTCCCGTTCAGCTATCTCGTCGCGGATTACGGCTTCATGGCTTACGCCGCCTTCTCCGGCTGCTCCGCCGAGACCGAGGCGAGCACCGATACCGTCATTTTCCTCGCGAATAAGGTGAACGAAACGAACTCCGGGACGATCTTCTACCTCGAAAGCTCCGACGGCTCGGTCGCCAAGACCGTCCGCGACGCGACTAAAACGAAGGATCAGTCCCTTGTCGCCCTCGATTCCCTCCAATCCGTCAACGCGAAAAAGATCGCCGACGGCGCGACCTACCTCTCCGCGATGGAAAAGACCCTTTCAGCCATAGCAGAAGCAGTGGTCGGCGCGGCACGCGCCGAAGTGATGTCGCTTCGCTAGTGATATCGTCGCCTGCGGCGCCAGTGATGTCGCTTCGCTAGTGATGTCGCCGCCGAGGGCGGCTAACTGAAAGTAGCAAGCGAAAGAAACGGGAACGCGGGAAAAACCTTTTAAGGAAAGGTTTTTCCCGCACCCTTTTCTAAACCTTTCAGAGGGAAAGAAATATAAACAAGAATTTAGCGAACGGTTTGCACTGATTTCAAATCGAGCCGGTGAGCGAACACTACCCGGTACCTCTCACCATGGGAGAGGTGGCGCGGCGGTGTCCGTCCCGCCGTGACGGAGAGGGTTTTACGAATAGTAACCAACTGCACGCGTGCCCTCTCAGTCGACTTCGTCGAC
>CACZZA010000052.1 GCA_902785485.1 uncultured Ruminococcus sp.
AGGAACTGCGTCTGCCGCCCTCCCGTCTCCTCTGATACGCTTTGACTCATCACGAGCGGATTTTTTCTTCATTTTTTCAAAAAGACTTGACTAACCTACCGAATTAGTGGTATAGTAATTACTCGGATGAAAAATATTATTCGGAGATGATTGAAATGATCATATCGACAAGAGGAAGATACGCTCTTCGCGTGCTTATAGACCTCGCTGAACACTATAACGGCGGTTTTACCCCGATGAAAGAAGTCGCCGAGCGACAGGATATTTCGCTTAAATATCTCGAAAGGATCATTCCCGCCCTGACAAAAGGGGGACTTATCGAAGGCGTACACGGAAAAGGAGGCGGCTACCGTCTTACCCGCAGTCCGGACGAATACAACGTCTGGGACGTTCTCGTATTGACGGAAACTGAGCTTGCTCCCGTTGCGTGCCTCGAAGACCACGCAAAGCCGTGCGTGAGACAGGCAGAGTGCCGCACTCTCCCGCTTTGGCAGGAATTCTACGAGAATATGAAAGATTTTTTCAAATCAAAGTCGATCGCCGACCTGATGCAGTACAGTCCGTCTGACAATTACGTGATCTGATTTTTACTGTTTGACTTTCAGGATAACAAAAAAGAGCTGAAAAACAGCTCTTTTTGTATTTTTCGACCCTTTACAGCGCGGCGAGCGCGTTCTTTTTTTCGATTATCTCGTTGACGAGCGAGGCGTAATCGGCGTTTTCTTTTGAGCGGAGAAGCTCGGTGATCGTCTTGACCGGCTCGAGAACGGGAGTCAGCGAAAGATTGCCGAGTATTCCCTTCAAGGCGTGAGCCGCCTCGAACGCGGCGTCAAGGTCGCCTGACGCTACGGAAGTCGAGAGTTTGTCAAAATTCGGATCGACGACAGCCTTTCCCACCATACGGATATAGAAGGCTTCGTTGTTGACACAGCGGGCGACGCCTTCGTCTGTGTTCGCGCCGAACGCTTTGAGCGATTCAATAGTCAGCATAGCGTTAATTTCCTTTCGATCATAGCTTCAAAGTCTTTGGGCGGGACGGGTTTCGAGAAATAATATCCCTGAACTATATCGCAACCGAGGTCTTTGAGTATTCCGAGCTGTTCCTCTGTCTCGACGCCCTCCGCAATAACAGGAACCTTGAGATATTTGGCGATACCTATCATCAGTTCGAGCATCTTTATATTTTTCTCGCTTTCCGTCATATTGCGGATAAACTTCATATCGAGCTTGAGAGCGTCGATGGGAAGAGCCGAAATCATATTCAGCGACGAATAACCGGATCCGAAATCATCCATCTCGACCGAGAATCCGTGCTCTCTGAACTTGTGAACGACTCCTATGATCTGATCGGAGTCGTCTGTGTAGGCGGATTCCGTGATCTCGAGCAGAAGATCTTTCTGCGAGATGGAATGGTCTCGGACAATGTCGAGCAGGATCTGCGTCAGATCGGGGTCGAACATATCGATCCGTGAAACGTTGACCGAAACAGGGACGGTGACTCCGAATTTTTCTTTCCATTCGGAGATCTGACGCGCCGCCTCGTTCCAGACGTAGCGGTCGACCTTCTGGATAAGACCGCACCTTTCAAACAGAGGGATGAAAACACCGGGAGAGATCATTCCGTATTCGGGATGGATCCAGCGCACGAGCGCCTCCGCGGACGCGAGATAAGGCTTGTCCGCCTGAATGTTGTATTTAGGCTGATAAAAGACGGTAAACTGCTTTTCGGAGATCGCCCTGTCGATCTCGTCGACAAGTTTTTCCTCGAACAGCGCCTTTTCGTGCATCTGCTTATCGTAAAGTCCGTAAGTATCTCCGAACCCGCCCTTGTTGTTTTCGGACGCGAGTTTTGCGCGGAAGAAACGTTTTTCAACGTCTATCGACTTGTCAGCGTCTGGATAAACGCCGACCGAAAGCTGGATACGCGCAGAATACATATCGCGTACCGAGTCGAGTATCCCGCTCACGAGCGCGGTGTAATCGGTGCCGCGCGGGCAATACATCAAAAATTTGTCGGATTCATAGTGGCAGGCAAGTCCGCCGTTTTCTTCAAACGATTTTTTGATGACTCCGGCGATCAGTTTGAGGACCTGATCTCCGAAATTACGGCCGTACAGTTCGGTCAGAGAGTCAAATCGGTCGATCTTGATATATACGGCGTCCATCGGAGCGTCCTCGTGATACTGGTCGAACTGGTCGGCGTAACGGTAAAAAAACTTTTTGCTGTAAAGTCCGGTCAGTTCGTCGGTCTCGGTCGTTTCGATGAGGAGCCTGTCCTCGTTAAGCTCGATGGTGCGCTGAACACGCGCCTTGATGACGTCGGGCATATCGTAGGGTTTCGGGATGAAGTCCGCGGCTCCGAGCCGGAGCGACTGCACTTCCGCGGAACGTTCCGACGTCAGAACGATCACCGGGATACGGCAGAGTTCCCTGTCGGCTTTAAGCTCGGTCAAAAGCTCGGTGCCGTTCTTTTTCGGCATAAGAAGATCGAGCAGTATCAGCGAAAGCAGACGGCTGTGGCGTTTGATGAGTTCAAGCGCCTCTTCTCCGTCCTTTGCGTACATAATATTGTACTCGTCGGAAAGGATCATTCCGAGCATCTCGCGGTTGATCTCCTCGTCGTCAACTACGAGTACGAGCCTCTTTATATCCGTTGATCCCAGATTTTTCAAACTTTGATACATTTGTTTTCCCTTCTCTTGTCATTGATGTCGGTCCTCAAAACAAGTGAAAAATTCATAGATATATACAGTATAATAATATTTGCCTTTTTTGTCAATAGCAGGCCGCTTTTCTTTATAAACGTCAGCGCAGTTACTTCGTTTTTCGATCAGGCTACCGATATTCCGCTTTGTCCTCCGCATGATCAGCCGCCGTTTCAAACAAATACAGTCAGATGTTTGACCTGCTCTCGTCAAGACGTTCCATCACCTCTTCATCCGGCAAAGCGCCGTCAAGGATCAGCGATACCCAGCTTTTTTTGTTCATGTGATACGCGGGATAATACCCGCGCCTCCCGAGGAGGAGCCTCACCTTTTCGGGAGGCTCTTTGACGTTGAGGACCTCAACTTCCCTGTGGTCGGAAGACGATCGGTCGACCTTGTTTCTCGGAACGCTCCCGATAAGCGCGAACCATTTTTGGCTTTTGCTCTCGCGAAACGCCGCGAAAGACGGGAATTTTTCCCACAAAAACTCCGGTTTGACGCCGTAATACGTAAGGATATGATCGCATACCTTGCGGGTCTGTTCGCCCTTGAAGCACCGGTCGGTCGAACATTTTTCACGCACGTCAAGGAGAAGATCTTCAAACTTTTGCCTTATTTCCGCGCTGTAACCGACGGCGTTTTGCAGACGATAATTCACGTATTCCCCTCCGGACTCAAGGTCTTCGATCCTGCCCTTCAATTCGCTTTCGTATTCGAGAACGATCTCAAGTCTGTCCTCCGGCAGAAGCATCCTGAAAACAAGGCTTTATCCCTCAGGCTTGAATCCGTACGCTTCAAGCGCGTCTTTGTTTATAACATATTTTGAAAAAATCTCACTTTCTATACTCATCTCTCGCTCTTTCCCGTCTGTCGAATTTTTTCTGAGATCCCCCGGCCTTTTCGCCGGGAAAATAGTTAAAATCACTTTTTATTATACACTTTTTTCGGACGCGGTCAATACACGGTCCGAACTAAACGAAAAAAAGACCGGAAAAGCGTTTTTCCGTGTCTTTTCTGTTTCAGCGACCATACCTCACGGTCAATCACCTATATAGGTAAACCGCTTATAAGTCTTGCCGTCCCGCGTGATTTCCTCGTTCCACATCGAAGCGGGGCGCACCCAAACGCCGTGTTCGCCGTAAAGCGCGCGGTAAACGACGTATGCTTCAAGAGTTTCCGAATGGGTAGCTATATAGAGGACCTCGTATTCGTTTCCTTTGAAATGGCGGTAGCGTCCGGGTCTTATTTCTTCCATAGCGTTTGCCTTTACAGTTTTTTCAGCATCTCGAGGACGAGCTCGTAACCGTCCTTGAAAGACTTGAGGTCGAGTTTTTCGTCGGGAGTGTGGATGTCGACGACCTTTGGTCCGAACGAAACGGTGTCGACCTTTCCGAGTGAACGACCTATTATCCCGCACTCGAGTCCGGCGTGGATCGCCTCGAATTTAGGCTCATATCCGAAGAGTTTTTTGAACGACTCGAAATAAACGTCGCGGATCCGGCTCTCACGGGCGTATTCCCACCCGGGATGTCTTTCGGAATGTTCTACCGTGGCGTCGACGCACCGTCCGAGCATATCGAACTGTTTCATGACGTAATCGAGCTTTGAGTCGACGGACGAACGTTCCATGGTGATAAGACGAACGGCTTGTCCGTCCGTACGCACGATCCCGAGATTGGACGAAGTTTCCACAAGTCCTTTGATGTCGCGGCTGAATGCCATAACTCCGTTCGGAAGCAGGCAGATCGCGCGCAGGACGCGCGAAGTATCCTTGTAAGTCATAACGAAGTCCGAGCCGTTAGCTTTATTGATATGGAGCTTGAAGCCGGCGTCCTCGTCGCAGAGTTCGTTTGACACGACTTTTGCCGCCTCGAGGAGAGTTTCTTTGGAGTCCTCGGGATCGAATACGGCAATGACCGCCTCGCATTCGCGCGGGATCGCGTTTGTCTTGTTGCCGCCGTTGATGGAAACGAGGTTGAAAGGACGCTTGTCATAAAGCGCGGAAAGGAGCCTTGCCATAAGTATATTGGCGTTTGCTCTGCCCTTGTTGATCTCCACTCCGGAGTGACCTCCGGCAAGCCCTTTGAGCGTGACTTTGAGGAGTTTGTTTTTACGGGTGGATGTGTCGCAGTTGACAGTCATGGTCGTTGTAGCTCCGCCCGCGCAGCTGACGGTCGCGCAGTCGAGGTCCTCGCTGTCAAGGTTTATCATAGTACGGCCTTCAAGGAGCGAGTAATCAAAGTCGAGCGCTCCGTCCATTCCGGTCTCTTCCATCACGGTAAACAGGCATTCGAGCGGAGGATGAGCGGCCGACTTATCTTCGAGGATAGCAAGCATTATCGCCACGGCGACTCCGTCGTCCGCGCCGAGGGTGGTCCCTTCAGCCTCGAGCCAACCGTCTTTGACTTTGAGTTTAAGTCCGTCTTTTTCAAAATCGTGGACGGTATCGAGATTTTTTTCGCAGACCATATCCGTATGTCCCTGAAGGATGACCGGGGCGTGATCTTCATAACCTTTGCTCGCGGGTTTTTTTATAAGTACGCAATTTATGCCGTCGCGGTGATACCATAGTCCGTTCTGCTCTGCAAAGGAAACGAGATAATCGGCAATTCCCTTTTCGTTGCCGGAACCGCGCGGGATCGCGCTGATGTTTTCAAAATGGAAACAAGCTCTTTTGGGTTCGTAATTTTCAAGGATTCGTGTCATTTTTGTACTGCCTTTCATATCTGTTATAATGATTATAGCACGTTTGAAGCAAAATCACAATAGCAAAAAGGACCAAAGAAAGTAAAAATTCAACAAAAAATTGATGAAAAAATATCACTTAAACTTGTTGACAAAACAATCTCTATGTGCTATAATACGGAAGTCCGAAAAGGATATGTACCTTTAGCTCAGCCGGATAGAGCAACTGCCTTCTAAGCAGTAGGTCGTGGGTTCGAATCCCCCAAGGTACGCCATACGGTGGGTGTAGCTCAGTTGGTTAGAGCGTCAGGTTGTGGCCCTGAAGGCCGTGGGTTCGAGTCCCATCACTCACCCCAGGAAAAAGACTCGCTTCGGCGAGTCTTTTTCCAACTCTATTCGCCTTCGGCGAGTTTGATCGCATTGCAGCGTTATTCGGTCGAAGTCGAGTGTTATTGCGCTTCGCGCTGTATGGGGCAAATAGAATATCACTGCTCCGAAGGAGCAATATCACTTTTCGCGTCAGCGAAAAATATCACATCTCGCGCAAGCGGGATATTTCACTATTTCCCCGGTTTTTCATTTCTCCACCAACGGTTGATTTCTTCCCGACTCAACCTGCGGTTTGTAGACTTTTTCGGTCGCTTCGGTTAAGATCGTGTGTGTAAGGAGGCAAGACTTTATGGATCAGATCAAGATCGGAAAATTCATCGCTCAAAAAAGAAAAGAACAAAACATGACTCAGGCGATCCTGGCTGAAAAACTCGGCATAACCGACCGCGCGGTCTCGAAATGGGAGACGGGAAAGACCCTTCCCGACGCGTCGATAATGCTCGAGCTTTGCTCTCTGCTCGGGATCACCGTCAACGAACTGCTGTGCGGGGAGGCATTGCAAATGGAAAACTACAATGAGATCGCGGAAAAAAATCTGCTCGAAGCGTTAAAACAAAAAGAGGCGGCGGACAAAAGACTTCTACGCCTCGAGATCGTCATAGGCTTCGTGTCTCTGGCGTTTCTCGCAGCTATGATCGCGATCGGGATTATCTTTTTCAAGGACACCGAAAAAGAATGGGTGCTGTACGTTCTGCTCGGCGTCGGAATGTTTCAGTTTATAGTCTGCGCGCTCTTCGCTCTGCGTATCGAGCAGGTCGCAGGCTATTACGAATGCCGCAAATGCGGCCACAGGTACGAACCGACCTACCTCGGCGTGACGGCGGCGATGCACGTCAACAGAACGCGGTTTATGAAATGCCCGGATTGCGGAAAGTGGTCGTGGCAGAAAAAAGTCATCAGCAAGAAATAACATAACCGTTACGGAAACAGAGGCTGCAGAAAGACAGCCTCTGTTTTTTTTGCGAAAAGCAACTCTGAAAATCAAGTTTGACAAGGAAAGCATGGCGGTAAACAAGAACATGTCGGCGCAGCCGATCCATGACGGCGCAGCCGTCGATCCATCTCGCTGGATCTCAATTTACCGTTGTGTTTTTCTGCGGGGGGTTACAGTCCTTTTTACTGAACGGATATACTTGAAAAAAGCGCGTTCATATAACATTGCTATTGATTTTTTATCTCAAGTAAGGTATAATTAAAATTGAGAAAGTATATATCATAAGAAAGGGCGGCGGAACGGTGGCTAAAAAGGTTTGTCTTATCGTTTTTACTGTTATATTGCTTGCTTTTTCGTTCTCGTTCTGCGTTTATGCAAAGGACCTCGAGGTTTGTTATCACTGCGACGGAACGGGTGCTTTTCACTGTTCCTCCTGCGGAAATACCGGTTTTGTGAATTGTGACGGCTGCGGCGGGACGGGCAACCTGATCTGCCCCGGAGAAGACGGCAAGGGCAAATGCGACTCGGGCTTTTACGTCTGTCCGTCCTGTCACGGAGACACTTATATGCGAAGCGGAGACGGCGAGATCCCGCCGGACGCTCAGAAGGGCACCTGCGGCACCTGCTCCGGTAAAGGAAAGCTCGAATGTATCCGTTGCCGCGGTACCGGAGGAGAAAAATGCAACAGATGCGACGGAAGCGGCAAAGAAAAATGTCATAACGGCAACTGTCAAAAAGCCGAAGCCATCGGATGGAAATGCCCCGACTGCTCCGGGAGCGGATATATCCTCACAGGAAACCCGATGCCGCCGGCGTCCTATAACGACGGAGTCAGAAACGTCCCGACGGAGGGCGACAAGATATGGAAGGACGGAAAATCCGTCACATACACGAATAACGGCACGGATGTCGGTTCAGGCGAAGGCAAGTCCGGAGGGCAGTCAAGCGGCTCTCGGGAGCCGGAAAACAAAACACAGATATTCACTTCGACCGGCGCAAATATCCCGCGCGATCCGGCGACCGGACGCGACCTTATCTGGTACGTGGACACGGGAAACGGCGAATGGGAGATAAACGGGCGGAAAGTGACGTTGACAAGGAACGGCTCGCGCGCGTCCGGGGTACTCGATCTTAAATATTATGAAAACGTCGTGCTTTCCGGACTTCCCGAAGATCCGGGACTGACTGTGTATCTTTCGGGAGCGGACGGGAACAAGTTTCCGCTGATACTTACCGGCAACGGCGAATTTGCGGTCGGAAGGCATATACCCGAAGAAGCGGCGGTTCCCTTCCGCGTAAGCCTGTCGGTCGAGTTGCCGCAAAACGCGGAAACGCAAAAACCTGACGACGCGACAGACGTTCCTGAGACCGATCTTGCGGATGCCCCCGAGACAAAAGACGCACCGAAAGAGGAACGCGGAAATACGGAAATCCCTCTTCCGGATCTTTCCGGAGCGTCTGTCAGGATCGAGACGGAAAGAATGTCGCGCGAAGAACTCGACTATTACAAAGGACTCACGGACGACGAACTGTCAAAGCTCTTTGATAAACTGAGCGATACCGTCGCGTCTGCCCGGACCGGCGACTCAGAGGGCGACGAGAAAAAAGCGCTTGACGGAATAGCAAGATCGATCGGTTTTTCGGACTCCGGCGAAGGCGGGATGTTTCCTGTTTGTTTCGATGATGATACAAAGATCGGCTTCCCGGTATGCGTAACGCTCCCGCTCGAAAAAGGAACGCTTGACGGAGGGGCGGATCTGTTCGTCTACCGTCTGACAAAGGACGGCGCTTACGTTCCGCTCGGAAAAGCGGACTACCGAACCTATCCGGACGGCAGCGTTGAATCCGTATCGTTCTATACCGACGAAATATCCGACCTCTTCATCTGCCGCTATCAGCTCGCGGAAGACCTTTCGACCGGTACGGAAGAATTCGCGGAAAAGACGGAAAACAACTTGCTTCTTATCTCCGGAGGCGCGGCGGGAATCATCGCGGTCGCCTCGGTAGTCGTGATAATAATAAAGAAAAAGACAAAACGGGAGGGTTGAAAATGATCTGTCCGTATTGCGGAAAGCAAATAAACGATAACACGCGCTTTTGTCCCGAGTGCGGCGCTCCTTTCGCGGATCGGGGACAGCAGTTTCAAACGGCGGAGCGGCAATACGCGCCTCAATATCAAGCTCAGGCGTACGCAGGAGCCGGCGACGTGCGTCTCGGCATCCCCGTTCCGGGATTTTCCGACCGCGTGAACCATCCGGAGATCCTGGCGGCGATAAAGAAAAACAGAAAAGCGGCGTGGATCTTCGCGTTTATTTTAGTACCTCTGCCGCTTCTCGGCTTTCTCATATACAGCCGTTTCGGAGACGGAATGGAAACGAAAGACGCGCTCATATACGGCGGGATCGTATCGGCGGTGTTCCTGCTTTTCGCTTTGTATTCGTTTATAAAAGAGAGAGCTGAAAACACGTACGACGCCGTAGTCATCGACAAAAAGTCGAAGCTCACGTACCGTCACAAAAACTCCGAGGAGAGCCGCGAGACGGTGATGCAGTACACAACGGTCGTTCGCAAGACGAACGGAAAGAAAAAGAAGATCGTCGAATACGACGGATCGCAGGTATGGGCGTACGACTATCTCGACGTCGGAGAAGCGTTCCGCTATCATCCGCAGTTCCACTTCCCTTACGAGAAATACGACAAATCGAGGGCGGGATACATTGCGTGCGTTTCGTGTTCCTCCCGCAACCCTGTCGAAGCGGACAGATGCCTGAAGTGCGGTCTGCCGCTGCTTAAATGAGTTATGAAAGAAAAAATTCAAAACACCCGCGCGGCCCTCTCCCCCGACGGCAAATACCGCTGGACTTACTCAAAGAGCCTTTTTAAGGACCCAACGATATTTCTGCTGATATGGAAGATCTTTTTCTTCATCCTGCTCGGGATATTCGCGTTCATTCTGCTTCTCGGACTGATCGACGGCAACCTTCCCGCCCTTTCGGACCTCGCGGTTTTCGGGTATATCCTTCTCGGTATGACTCTGCTCGTCGGAGTCGGGTATCTGCTCTACGCCCTTATAATGGGAGGATATTACACGGTCGAATTCGAGATGGACGAAAAAGGTATAAACCACAGACAGATCGCCGCCCAGGCGGAAAAAGCGAAAAAACTCGGCAAAGCGACGTCTCTCGCAGGCGCAGCTTCCGGCAGGATCGGCGCTATCGGCGCCGGGATAGGCGCGCAGAGGACGGAGATGTACACAGATTTTTCAAAAGTCCGGAAGGTCAAAACCTATCCGCGCCGGGATCTGATCAAGGTGAACGAACGCTTCGGACACAATCAGGTCTACGCGTCGAAAGATGATTTTGTATTCGTCAGCGATTACATTATCTCACACTGTAAAAACGTTAAAAGATAACAGATAAAGGAGCGTTTCGCCATGGCAAAGTTCTGTCAAAACTGCGGCAAAGCACTGCCCGAGGGAACTAAGTTCTGTCCCGGGTGCGGCGCAAAGGTCGCTCAACCGGTCCCGTCCGGGCAGGCGGCGCCTTACGCGCAGGAGCAACAGCAGCCGCAATATCAACGACCTCGGCAGCAGGCGTATCAAAATCCGCAGGCGCAGCAGTCCGGGCAAAAAAGGTTCACCCCTCCGCCGAACGTATATATCCCGCCGGAGTTCGCGCAAAGGAACGCTTTGAATCCACAACCGCCTCAGCCTACCGCGGAAAAACCGAAAAAGAAGCGCGGAAAACTCCTCGCCGCGGTGTCTCTCCTGCTCGTCGCGGCGATAGTCGTCGGGATCTTCGGCTTTCGCGAGGGCGGCTGGTTCAGAGGAAGCGGCGGAGAGACAGGACCCGACCTCGGAAAAGTCCAAACGAGCGAAAAGGGCGAAGTCAGCCTCACGTCTCCGAGCGTCACCCTCTGCGGCGTCACCGTAGACGTTGATACACGTATGTTGAAAGAAGGAAGCCGCGGCGTTTCGGTCAAGGTCTACGACGGCGGCAAGGACTCCGACGGCTCGAGCTATGACGCGTACGAGCTTGAAATGGGCGAACACGGAGAGTTCTCCTCTCCCGTCGAAGTGACGTTTCCCTGTTCCGTTCAGGCGGACACGGACGTCGTCGTCGAGCATTTCAAGGATAACGAATGGGTGCCCCTCCTCTCGTTCGTAAACGAATCGCAGAAGACCGTGACGGCGTATTTCGACTCGTTCAGTCCCGCAAGGGTCAGCTATCGCAAGGTGGGCGACAATCCGTCGCTTTACTATACGGAAGCCGACGAGGACGACCCGTACGATATAAAACTGAAAGTCAGATCCAACTACTGGGAGATCCTCAAACGCACGAATCCGAACGAATATTCGGACGAAATAAAATCGTTTATGGGAGACCCTGAGCATTACGCGGTCGAACTTCCAAAACTCGACCCGAAGATGGACGCGAAAGCGGCGTACGAGGCGTTCGGTGAAGTCAATACGATGTGGACCTTCTTCGACGCCGCGATCAACCTCGGAATAGAGACCCTGCCTCCCTCTTCGCAGAACAAGGTCGTCGGTTTTATGATCGACCATTCGTCCGAATTGGGGCACGCCATGAACGCGATCCCGTTCATCGCGATGGCAACGCAGGTCGGGTTTGATCTCTACACGGCGGACTCCGACACCGCGGCGGTCAACCTTTACAAAAACCTCATCGCAAGCTCGGGTACGGTCTATTCCCTCGTGACCGGATACAGTCATATCGGGTTAACGCTTATGTTCGTGGGAGTGGCTCTGTTCGGGATGGAGCTTGACTACTTCGTCGACGCGGCGAAGCAGGCGAAGGTCGAAAACGTGCGCGACGTGTTCGACGCGTATTATACCGAGATCGAGCCGTTCGACGACGATCACTGGTGCGACGTTTTTGAAGACGCGTACTGGAAGAACGACGGCAAGCCGGAGGCGGCGATGCGCGCGCTGAAGGACGCGGTGGACTCCTACTGCTCGAAGTTCTGGACGGAGGTCTATAACGAGAGCAACGACGATATACTGTTCGCGACGACGTCGGCGGGATATA
>CACZZA010000053.1 GCA_902785485.1 uncultured Ruminococcus sp.
CCGCTCACGCGCCGAAGGCGCACATCATGCCCGAAGGGCGCATCATTCGGCGCAGCCGTACATCACGTTCCGCTGTCAGCGGAACACATCGTTCGCCGACTGTCCTTCGGAACAGTCGGCGTTTTACGCGTTTTTTCCGTTGTTGTAAGGAATATCATCCCTGTTGCCGCAAAAAACGCAAAAAGATTGCAAAAAATTGCAAGATAAATATTGCAAAACATTGAAAACGGTAGTACAATAGAGCAGTAGGGAAGTCAAATACCGACATCCCGAAACGATAATCTCACCGCAGTACGGAGGCTGTTCGATGCTTGACAGTTTTCTTTACAGTTTCAACGCCATATTTCCGATCTTCGCGCTCGTCGCGCTGGGGATGCTCTTAAAAAAGATAAGATTTCTCGATGAGAGCTATTGCCGCGTCGCAGACAAACTCGTTTTCAACGTCGCTCTGCCCGTAAATCTGTTTTGTTCGGTAAGTTCGAGCGACCTTGACCGTATGTTCGGCAGGGAGCAGATGACTCTCGTTTTGTTCTGTGTTTGCGGTATATCGCTTTTCTTCGTTCTCCTGTGTATCATTACTCCCCGATTCATAAAGGACAGAGCTGTCTGCGGAAGCTTTATTCAGGGGGCGTTCCGCTCGAACTACGCCATATTTGCTCTTCCGCTGATCACCAATTTGTTCGGCGACTCGGGAAGGGAGACCGCGTCCGCTCTCATGCCTTTCGTCGTGATACTGCTCAACGTGTACGCGGTGATATGCTTCGGCTTTTTCCATAACGGAGAAACGGAGACCTCGCTGAAAAAGACTCTGAAACGTATCGTCAGGTCCACGGTCAGGAACCCGCTGATAATCGGAAACGTCGCGGGAGTCATATATCTCATTCTCAAAAAAACGCTTGGACTTTCCGCTCTGCCGGCGTTTTTGGGAAATACGCTCAGCAATCTTTCGTCTCTCGCCGTGCCGCTTGCTTTGATAAGCATCGGTGTTTCCTTCCGCTTTTCCGATCTCAAAGGGCGCGCGGTTGCCGCTGTTGTCGCCGCCGCGCTGCGTATAGCCGTTTTCCCTTTGGCGGCGGTGCTTACGGCTGTCGCTCTCGGTATGAGGGGAGTTTCGCTTTCGGCGGTGCTCGTCGTCTTCGGCGCTCCGACCGCGGTGGCGAGTTACGTAATGTCTAAAGAAATGGGAGGAGACGCGCCGCTCTCTTCCCAGATACTTCTTATTTCCACTTCATTTTGTTTATTAACAATGTTTTCATTCGTTTTTGTCTTGAAATATTTGCAGCTTCTTTGAACGGAGGAAAAAATGGAACACGAAAAAAGATACGAACAGATAATCGGCAATCTGCGGCAGAACGGGCGCGCGACGCTCAGATCTCTCGCGGACTTATGTGAGGTGTCCGTCGACACGGTCAGGCGCGACCTCAAGACCCTCGAGGGGCGCGGGATCGTCCGCACGGTGCGCGGAGGCGCGATCATCAGCGACGAGGACCCGAGGCAAAAGTCGTACGGGATACGTTCGGTATTCCATCATGACGAAAAAAAGGAACTTTGCGCGAGTCTCGGACAGATCGTGCGAGAGGGGATGACGCTCGCGCTCAACAACGGCACCACAAACAGCGAAGCGGCGCGGTACCTTTGTGAAACCTACGGTAAACTGACCGTTATCACAAACAGCCTTGAAGTCATCTCGATCCTGCTTGAAAAAAGCCGTTTCAACGTGATAATTCCCGGCGGTTTCCTCGATATGCAGGAAAAATCGATCTACGGACAGAGGTGCGAGAAGGACATCTGCGACTATAACATCGACCTCGCGCTCCTTGCCGTGAACGCGGTGTCGCTCGAAAAGGGGATCACGGACTTCCGCTTCAACGAGATCGGAATAATCAAAGCGATGCTCCGCTCGTCGAGAGCGAGCTACGTTCTCGCGGATTCGAGCAAGTTCGAGTCGGTCTCGTGCGTCAACGTTTCGCCTCTTAACGGTATCTCGGGATTTCTGACCGACGAGCTTCTCCCGGAAGAGACGAAGCGGAAATACGAGTCCGCAGGATACAGGATCTTTATTTCGTAGAATAATACGGAGGTAAAAATATGCGTTTTTCAACCTATCTCGATTCACAAAGACAGAACGCTCGGGAGCTTGTCGAGGCGTTGTCAGGCGACTTTGCGTACGTCGGAGTACTCGGCACGGACGTAAGACAGACCGTCGTTCGCGCGGATAAGAAAATGTCGGTCGTGCGCGACGGCAACGGCGAATGCGGATTTGTCGTCAAGCTCCACGACGGACGGGCGTTTTACGAATACTCGACCGACGACATCTCGGGCGACAAAAAGGCGCTCGCCGAAAAGATCAAAAAGGAGACGGCGCTGTCTGCTTCTCTCGCAGAGGGCGCGATCGTTTCTGATCCCGTACCCGAGGAGGAGCTGAAGCGCGATTTCATTCGCGAGAGCGATTTCGACGAATACTCCGATCCCGAACTCCTCGGAAAGTGCAGGGAGATCAGTGAAAAGGTCCTCGCCATGGACGAAAAGATACTCAACGCGATAGTTATGGTGCGTCCTTACACCGTATCAAAGCTCTTCGTCTCGAAAAAGCGCGAGCTTTCGCAGTGCTACGGCTGGGGCAACGGATTTATCCTCATCGCGTACGCCGACGGAAAAATGGTGCAGACCCGCCATATCAACGGCTTTGCGAATATCGGCGAGATCCTTTCCGATCTTGAGAAGCATATTGCGGAGCCGCTCGAGCTTGCGCGTCACCTTGTAAAGGCTCAGCCGATAGAACCCGGAGTGTACGACGTCATCACCGACTCGTCGATCTCGGGACTCATCGCCCACGAGGCGTTCGGACACGGCGTCGAGATGGATCAGTTCGTCAAGGACAGGGCGCTCGCAAAGCAGTTCGTAGGCAAGTACGTAGCGTCCCCGATAACAAATATGCGCGACGGGGCGGCGGCTGCCGTTTCCGCGGCGTCGTACTTCTTTGACGACGACGGAGTCCTCGCTCACGACACGCAGATAATCAAGGACGGAGTACTCGTGGCGGGACTTTCCGATCTCGCCTCCGCCGCTCAGCTGGGCGTTGCTCCTTCCGGCAACGGACGGCGCGATTCCTACAAACGCAAAGCGTATTCGCGTATGACGAACACCTTCTTCGAGACAGGCAAAGACAAGCTCGAGGATATGATCAAGTCGGTCAAGCACGGATATATGCTTTTCCAGACCAATAACGGTATGGAGGACCCGAAGAACTGGCAGATACAGTGTACCGCCGAATACGGTATCGAGATCGTCGACGGCAGGCTGACCGACAACTACGTCGCCCCTGTCGTGATGTCGGGTTCCGTTCCCGAACTGCTCAAATCGATCTCGATGGTCTCCGATGAAAAAGAGATCCACGGCTCGGGTATGTGCGGCAAGGGATATAAAGAATGGGTCAACGTCTCCGACGGCGGACCCGCTTTGAAAGTGAGGGTGAAACTCGGATGAAAGACGTAAAATATTATCTCGATCAGAATAAAGAAAAAACGGACTACCGTATATCCGAAGTCCGCACCGAGAGCCGGGAACTGTTTTTCGTGCACGGAAAGGTCGAGACCTCCCGCGCGACAGATACAAAAGCGACCCACGTCACGGTCTACTGCCTGCACGACGGCAAGCTCGGAGACTCTGACTTCGACGTTTACGAGTCGATGGATGAAAACTCGATCCTCGACAAGATCGCAAAGGCGGTCGAACGCGCGAAGCTCGTGTTCAACGAGCCGTACGAGCTTCCTTCGGACGAAACGCTTGACGAAAAAATGCCGACAGACCTCGATAAATACGATCCTACCGACCTTGCCGCGCAGATCGCGGAGACGGTCTTCTCCTGCGAAACGGGAGAAGGCGGCTCGATAAACGCGCTTGAGGTATTCTTATATAAAGATACCCGCCGCGTTCGCAACAGCCGCGGGATAGACAAGAGCGAGACGTCGTACCGCGTGATGATCGAGGCGATACCGACCTACACGACCGAAAAAGAGTCGGTAGAGCTTTACGAGGACTATCGCTTCACGTTCTTCGACCGCGAAAAGCTGAAAAAAGAGATCACCGAAAAGATGGCTCAGGTCAAGGCGAGATACGAGGCGCAAAAACCGGCGACACCGATGAAAACGATGGTCACGCTCCGCGCGGGCGAGATACGTGCTCTTCTCTCGGAACTTGCGAGCGGACTCAATTACGGATCGGTATATATGCGCGCAAACCGCTTTAAGGTCGGCGACGATCTCCAGGAAGGCGGAAACGGCGACAGACTCAACGTCACGATGAAAGGTATCGTCGAAGGCAGCGAAGACTCGTCCTATTTCGACGCGGACGGCACGACGCTGCGCGACAGACAGATAATCAAGGACGGCGTCGTAACGTCGTACTTCGGAGCTAACCGCTTCGGACGCTATCTCGGCGAAAAGGAGATCACCGGCGACCTGCGCTGCTGCGAGGTCGGCAAGGGAAGTCTCACGAAAACGGAGCTTGAAAAGACCCCGAGGCTCGACGTCGTTTCGATGTCGGGACTCCAGACGGACGTTTATTCCGACTATATCGGCGGCGAGATAAGGCTCGCGTATATGTTCGACGGCGAAAAGACTTTCCCCGTCAGCGGTATCACGATGTCCGGACGCCTTTCCGAAGCACTCGCCTCTCTGCGCCTCACCGACGACTCCGAAGTCGAGGGAGCGTACAAAGGACCTTCGAGATTTGTTATCAAGAATATGAACATCCTGTAAAATGAGCGGCGGTACGGGATAACGTTTGTGTTCCCGTACCGTCAGGATCATATAACGGAAACGGTAAGAAAAAACGCGGGAGGGACTCTGTTTGAAAGTCCCTCCCGTTTTTTGCTTTTTCGATCAGATGTAGTTGATGATCATCGCGACGGCGCCGCCGAGCATAAGAACGCCGAGAAAAATGCACATAACTCTTACCGCTATCGTGGAAGAATCGACCTTTTTCTTCTTGTTCTTTTCGTTTTTAGCCATTCCGTTCACCCCGTTTTTCAGTTTTTTCATTGAAAACATTGTATCACATTTTTTATCGGAATACAAGAGTTATTTTATAATTTTTCAAAGCTGTCCCGCGGTCGCCGGGATCTTTATTTTCCGGTTATCTTTTGCTCCCGGAAATCGCGTCTCGTAGTCGCGGTATGCGCCGATGACTTTTTGCTTCGCTTTGACTTTGAGCAGAGTCACGCCCTGGGACGCCCTTGTCGCCTTTTCAGGTACGAGTTTGGAATTTATGAGTATCCCTCTGTTGCCGTCGGTCACGATGACAAAGTCGAACGGCTCGTCTTCAAACAGCGCGGCGGCGATGGGAGAGGCGGAAGAATACGCGCCGGTGATCTTGCGGCGGTTGCTCTTTGTCTGGTACGCGGTGACCGGGACCTTGATGCCTTTGCCGTTCTCGAAAATGAATACGAACTTGTCGCTCTCACGGTATTCTTTGAGAGACCTCATAAATATACACTTTTCTCCCTCGTCAAATCCGAGTTTGGCGGGAATGTATTCTCCGAGTGACGACGCCTTGTCGCACGCAAAATCCGAGACCTTTGCCTTATATATCTGACACTTGTCGGATACGAACAGTATCTCGTCGACGTTTTCCGCCGCCTCGTCGACGACGATCTCGTCGCCGTCCTTGAGCTTGTGTTCGTCGTTGCCGCGCAGAGAGACGAGCGTTATCTTCTTGAAATACCCTTCGCGGGTCAGCACCAGACGGACGTTGTAGTTCTCGATCTCCTCGGTCGGAGAATATGCCGCGACCTCGTAGTCGCTGATGAGCTGGGTCTTGCGCGGGATACCGTAGGTGTCTTTAACCGATTTCAGCTGTTTTGCGATGTGCGCCTTGATGCGCGAGTCGTCCTCGATGGTCGCTTTGAGGTCGGCGATCTCTTTCTGGAGCGCTTCGATCTCGTTTACGCGGTTGATTATGTATTCGAGGTTGAGGTTGCGCAGTTTTATTTCGGCTATGAACTCCGCCTGTTTTTCGTCGATGTCAAATCCTGTCATAAGGTTCGGGATGACGTCACGGTCGCTCTTGGTCTCGCGGATTATCTTTATCGCCTTGTCTATGTCGAGCAGTATCTTGCCGAGTCCGAGCAAAAGGTGGAGCTTGTCGCTCTTGCGCTCGTACTCGAAGGTCAGCTCGCGCTTGACGCATCCCATACGGAACGCGATCCACTCGTTCAGTATATCTATAACGCCCATGGTGCGCGGAGACGAGTTTATGAGGACGTTGAAGTTGCAGGAAAAACTGTCTTCAAGCGGAGTCTGCTTGTAGAGCTTTGCCATCAGTTTTTCGACGTCGGTACCGCGGCGTACGTCGATTGCGAGCTTGAAGCCCGAGATGTCGATCTCGTCGCGGATGTCGGTGACGTCCTTTATCTTGCCTTCCTTTACAAGGTCGGTAAGTTTGGCGATTATCGCCTGAATGTTCGTCGTATAGGGGATCTCAAGCACTTCGACCGTGTGGTTTGCCTCGTCGTAACGGTATTTCGATCTGACCTTGAACGAACCCGTTCCGGTGAGGTATATCTCCTTCATCTGTTCGCGGTTGTAGATTATCGACGCGCCGGTCGTGAAGTCCGGCGCCTTGATGATGTCGAGCATCTTTTCAACGTCGGTCTTGGGGTTTTTCAGCAGTTGGATCGTGCCGTCGCATATCTCCGCGAGGTTGAAGCTGCAGATAGTGCTTGCCATACCGACCGCGACGCCCGCGTTCGGCGAAACGAGAACGTTCGGGAACGACGTGGGGAGCAGGGTAGGCTCTTCCAGAGTCGAGTCGTAGTTGGGGACGAAGTCGACGGCGTTCTTTTCGATACCGCCGAATATTTCCTTGCAGATCGGCTCGAGTTTGGCTTCGGTGTACCTCGACGCCGCGGGCGGATCGCTCGAATACTGCTTGCCGAACGTGCCCTTAGAGTCGATGAACGGATGGAGCAAAGCCTCGTTTCCGCGTGTCAGTCTGACCATCGTGTCGTAGATCGAGGCGTCGCCGTGAGGGTTGAGCTTCATCGTCTGTCCGACGATGTTCGCGCTCTTGGTCCTCGCGCCGTTCATAAGTCCCATTTTGTACATGGTGTACAGCAGTTTGCGGTGTGCGGGCTTGAATCCGTCGATCTCGGGGATCGCGCGGGAAATTATGACGCTCATCGCGTAGGGCATATAGTTCGTCTCTATGGTCTCCGTTATCGGTTGGTTGACTATCGGAGCCTCGGGAAGTTCTTCGATAGGATCGATCTTTTTCTTTTTTGCCATGCTTGTTTACTCCGTTGCGTTTATATCTTTTCTACGGCGAAACCCGCCGCGCGTAGCAGTCTGTTGGTGACCGCAAGCCCGACTCCGTTTGAGTCCGGCATACGGGAATAAATGATCTTTACGTCGCTCCCGTCGAACGCACGCAGACTGTCGAACAGGCGTTTTGCCTGCGAAACTGCGTCGCGCTCTCTCCCGAACGTTTGCACGTTCGTCTTTCCGAATTCCTCGGCGTCTTCTTCAAAACACAGGATGCCGCATCCGTTTTTATATTCGGCTTTCATCCTTTCGATGACTTTCGTCCTCTCGCCGTCAAGGATGACGACCTTCGCTTTCGGCGCGTAGTGGCGGTATTTCATTCCGGGGGAGGCGACCTTTTCGTCGTTCGCGACAGGATGAGTCACGCCTTTGTTGACCGTGACTTTGAACCCCGCGTTTTCAAGGTCTTCGGGAGAGACCCTTCCGGGTCTCAATATCTCGACTCCTCCGTCGGTAAGGCGTATAACGGTCGATTCTACCCCGATCTCGCTCTCGCCTCCGTCGAGTATCGCGCCCGCGTCGCTGCCCATATCCTCTACGACGTGGGCGTATTCGGTCGGACTCGGTCTGCCGGACTTGTTCGCGCTCGGCGCGGCGATCGGGACTCCCGAAAGCTCTATCAGCCTGTGCGCGATGGGGTTTGACGGGACGCGAAGTCCCACGGTGTCGAGCCCGCAGGTCACGTTGTCGGGGATGATCTCCCGCTTTTTGAGTATGACCGTCAGAGGTCCCGGCATGAACGCCTTTGCGAGAGCGTAGTATTTTTCGTTGGTGTAAGCGTATTTCTCGGCGTCCTCCGGGTACGCGAGATGGACGATGAGAGGGTTGTCCGACGGTCTTCCCTTGGCTTTGAATATCCCGTCGACCGCCTTTGGATCAAGCGCGTTGGCGCCGAGTCCGTAAACGGTCTCGGTAGGGAAGACGACGTTCCCGCCGCTCTTTATTATCTCAGAGCATTCCCTTACCGCCTCGTCCGTGGCGGGGGAAAACAGTTTTGCAGTCATTTATTATCCTTTTTATTTTTTATCCTTTTTATCCGTTTTTGAGTTTTTCCGCGGTGTCCGCGGTGATGAGCGCGTCTATCAATTCTCCGATCTCTCCGTTGAGAAACGACTCGAAATTGAAGACCGACATTCCTATCCTGTGATCCGTGATACGCCCCTGAGGATAGTTGTATGTGCGTATCTTTTCGCTTCTGTCGCCCGTGCCGACCATGCTTTTGCGAGCTGACGCGATCTTTTCGTTCTGTTCGCGCGACTTCATATCGTAGAGCTTCGCTTTGAGCAGCTTCATCGCCTTGTCGCGGTTCTTGAACTGGCTTCTTTCCTCCTGACACTCGATGACGATGCCGGTCGGTATGTGAGTGAGCCTGACCGCCGATTCGGTCTTGTTGATGTGCTGGCCTCCCGCTCCGGAGCTTTTACAGGATTCTATTTTGATCTCGGACGGGTCGATATTGATCTCGACTTCTTCCGCTTCCGGAAGCACCGCCACGGTCGCCGTCGACGTGTGGATCCTTCCCGCCGTTTCGGTCTCGGGAACTCGCTGGACGCGGTGGACTCCGCTCTCGAATTTGAGTTTGGAGTACGCGCCCTCTCCTTCGACGAGGAACGTTATCTCGCGGTATCCGCCGAGACCCGTTTCGTTCGCGCTGATGATCTCGGTCTTGAAATGCATCGTGTCTGCGTACATACAGTACATACGGTACAGAGTGCCGGCAAACAGCGCGGCTTCTTCTCCGCCCGCGCCGGCTCTTATCTCGACGATGACGTTCTTGTCGTCGTTCGGGTCCTTCGGGAGCAGGAGTATCTTGAGTTTTTCGGCTGAGTCGGCCATATCCGACTTCGCTTTTTTCAGCTCTTCGTCGAGAAGCGCTTTGAACTCCGCGTCTGGCGATTCGCCGAGCATTGTCTCGCTTTCTTCAGCGGTACGCTCCGCCGTTTTGTATCTGCGGTACTCTTCTATTATCGGAAAAAGCGTCTTTTGCTCCTTCATCAGCCGGGTGTACTCGGAAATGTCGGAGGCGACCCCTGGGTCTTCGAGCTTTTTCTCTATACTGATGTATTTGTCTTCGAGTTCTTTAAGTCTCTTCAGCATATTCGGTTTCGATCTCCGTGTCCGTTTCTTCGGAATAATAGTATTCGTCGTACATTTTTACGGCGTCGCGGACTCTTTTAACGTAGTTTTCGGTCTCTTTGAAAGGTATATGTACGAGCTTACCGTCCTCGGCGTATTCTTCGCTTTGAAGCCAGGTCGAGACGCGGGTCGGTCCGGCGTTATACGCCGCGTAGACGAGTTCCCATTCTCCGAACCGCTCGTAGAGCATGGAAAGGTAGAACACGCCGTATTTGATATTCGTTTCGGGGTCGAACAGCATTTCGGGCGGAAGCTCGGTCTCGGGGGCGTCGTCGATCTTGGACTGGAGCCAGCGGAACGTGCTGTCGGTCATCTGCATAAGTCCCTTGGCTTTCGCCGAGGAAACGGCGTCGGGCTCGAAGTGGCTTTCGACGAGCATGACCGACCAGATGACCTGTTCGGGAACACCGTACGAGTCAGAGTATTTCTCGACCATATCGACGTACTCGTCTTTGATCGGGTAGTTCCGTTCGACAAGGTGGTCTTCGACCTTGTTGAATATCACGACCTGTATCACGATCATTATGAGTATGACGATCGCGGTCACTGTCCAGACTAATGCGATTTTTTTCATTTGAGTTTTCCTCGCGCGGCTTTTGATTCCGCAAGACTGTCAAGAGCCGAGAACGTTTCTTTAACGCGTTCCTCAAGCTCGTCTAAGCTGCCGTCGTTCTTTATGACGAAATCGCTTTTTTGCGTGTAGAAGGAGTTTTTCTGCATATTGCGAAGCCGTTCTTCCGCCGCTTTGCGGGTGATGCCGTCTCTTTCGACGATGCGGCGCAGACGCGCGTCGCGTTTCGCGACTACGCAGACGACGACGTCGCATTTTTTGTCGAAACCCGACTCGAAAAGGACCGGCGCGTCGACGAGCGCGATACGGCAGCCTATCTTTTCAAGCGCCGCGAGTCTTTTTTCGGTCTCGGCAAGGATATGCCTGTGCGCGATCCCGTTGAGAACGTCGAGTTTATCTTTGTCTGAAAAAACTATCGACGCAAGTTTTCTGCGGTCGAGGTTTCCGTCGGGTAGAAGGATAGACGGAGAAAAGGCCGAAACGAGTTCATTCAGGCAGGGAGACGCGGGATAGGTAATCTCACGGTAGACAAGATCCGTGTCTATCGACTTCACTCCGTATTTGAGAAAGAGGGACGCGACGACGCCTTTACCTGCGCCGCTGCTCCCGGTAAGTCCTGCAACAAGCATAACAAAGCTCCGTTCGGGAAGATCGACTTTACAAACTTTACAATACTATTAAACTATTATACTATAAATAAAAGGATTTATCAAGTCAAAAACGCAAAAAAGTGCGGAGGGCGCTCCGGAAAGGGAGTATTTGGACAAAAAAAGAGGTGAAAACAGAACGTCTTTTTGTCGAAAATCAAAAAAGAAAAAAAGTTTGAAAAAAGTGTTGACAAAAATGGGGTGTTATGCTATAATCAAGAACGCCGCATAGATGGGAGCATAGCTCAGCTGGGAGAGCACCTGCCTTACAAGCAGGGGGTCATAGGTTCGAGCCCTATTGTTCCCACCACATCGTGGCCCGGTAGTTCAGTTGGTTAGAACGCTAGCCTGTCACGCTAGAGGTCGTGGGTTCGAGTCCCATCCGGGTCGCCATCTTATGCGGCAAACTCTTTTGCCTCTGTAGCTCAGTTGGTAGAGCAGGGGACTGAAAATCCCCGTGTCGTTGGTTCGATTCCGACCGGAGGCACCATAGTTTGCGGATTTAGCCCATTTGGTAGAGCGCGACCTTGCCAAGGTCGAGGTGGCGGGTTCGAGCCCCGTAATCCGCTCCAATACAACAAAAGCACCCAAACGGGTGCTTTTGTTGTATTCCAAGACGTGGAAGGGGCTCGAAAAGGAGGGAGAGCGCGAAGCGCTCGGAAGCAAAAGGCTCCGGTGGAGCCTTTTGCGCCGACGAGGGCGTGTAGCCTGCGGAGCAGGCGTAGCGAGCCCCGTAATCCGCTCCAAAAAGAAAAAGTTGCGTCAGCAACTTTTTCTCGAAACTTGTCAAGATTAGTGGACACAAAGAAGAGTGAAAAACTCGTTTGGGATCAAATAATTGATACCTGAATGAAGTCTCTGCGAATTGTAATAGAG
>CACZZA010000054.1 GCA_902785485.1 uncultured Ruminococcus sp.
CTGACGCCTCGGAGGGCGCAGAGAGCACTGAGAAATCGTGCTCTCGCGTTTATGGAGGCTGTGGCGGGAAGCAAAGATCAAATCTGCTATATTCGCTATGAATACAAACCCAAAACCGACACAGGGGTACCCCGTGAAGCTGAAGGAAAGGAACATGCCATATGAAAGACATGAAAAAGATCGAGAAAGAAATCAGAGAGGAACTCAAACAGACTTCCCGTAAAAGCCGAGAGGATATGGATGCACTGAGGAAGCAGGTCTGCAGTGAGGCAAAGGAATTCAAAAAGTCTGCGGGTGATGCGCTTGAAGCCCATGATGTGGAACGGGAGATCCGCCACGAGCGTATGGTATCAGCGAACAAATGGAGCGTGAGCTTTATGAATGCGCCGAAATCGGCGCAGACCTTGACAGAAGAATGGAAGAACTCAGAAAATCTGCTGAAGAATATATATCATGGAATTAAAATACGGAGGTGATAGTGTGAACAAAAAAGCAAAGAAAGCCGTTATTATCGGAGGGACTGCCGCCGGGATCTCAGCCGTCGCTGCAGTAACTGCATATGCTACGACGAAAACTCTTATTAAGATTGCGCTTGACAGAAAAGAGCCAGAAATCCTGAAAAAGATTCAAGCCCGAATCTCCGGAAAAAAAGAAAACGATTTTATAAAAGCATTGAATGAGGCGGGAAAAAGGCTTTCAGAAAAGCCGAGTGAAACTATCAGGATCGTGAGCCACGACGGAAAGACGCTTGTGGGTCATTGGATTCCTCAGAAAAACGCAAAGCGCGTGCTCATTGCAATGCACGGTTGGAGATCAACGTGGTCGGGCGATTTCGGGATCGCGTCCGACGCATGGGAAGAAAACGGATGCAGCGTACTGTATGCCGAACAGCGAGGACAGGATAAAAGCGAAGGAAACTACATGGGGTTCGGAATTACGGAGCGATTTGATTGTCTTGATTGGATAGCATGGGTCAGGGAGCGTTGCGGGACGGATATTCCGATATATCTTTTTGGTGTTTCCATGGGCGCTACAACGGTATTGATGGCGTCCTGTCTGCCGCTTCCGGAAAACGTACACGGTATTATAGCTGACTGCGGATTTACGTCTCCGCATGAGATTTGGAAATATGTTGTAAATCATAATCTTCATCTCGGCTTCAGAATACGCGGCAGGATCGCGGAGAAAATGTTTATGAATATGCTCCACGCAGGAAGCGACAAATATTCTACGCTCGACGCGCTGAAAAGCAGTAAAGTACCCGTTCTGTTCATCCACGGCAGCGACGACAGATTTGTGCCTGTTGAAATGACGTACCGGAACTATAAAGCGTGTGTTTCGCCTAAAAAACTGCTCATCGTTCCCGGTGCAGATCACGGCATGAGTTATTATATCAGCAAAGACGAATACGAGAAATCGATAACTGATTTTTGGAATATGTACGATAACCTGTCGATGCCGATCAGTAAAGTATAACAATATTTGAAGCAATCCGTTCTATAATAACTGCCCCCACTTTTCGCTCAAAAGTGGGGGCAGTTACTCACATACGGAAACCCTTGCTTACAGCACGACCTTGAATCTGCATAGACCGTCGAGTGTCTCACGGATGAAAACGTTCTTCGGGAGAGCAGGCAGATAATTCTTTTCAAAGGTAGTCGAACGGTAATATGCGTTGAAGTTTGCTATCGGCAGGATTACCCAGTCGAGATCCTTATGCTTGTTTGCGTAATAGAACGCCGTCAGGTCTTCCGCTTTGGGACGGTATTTGTCAAGCATTTCTATCGCGTCGAGCTTTTTCTTGATCTTCTTTGGCAGGACGTATTCCTCCGCGCGGAGCGGTCCCGCCTCCAGCGCCTCGGCGATCACGTCGTCGAAACGTGTACCCCACGCGCCTTTTGTGTTCCTTGCGAAGATCGGAACGGTATAATGCCCGACGCGCTCTTTCCATTGCTTTGCATATCCTTTTTCGACCGCGTCGAATATCTTCTGTACCGGTTTGGTGAGAAGCTCGAAGTGTTCATTGCAGAAAGCAAAAAGGTTTTTCATGTGGCGGATGTACCATCCGTTGCCTTTTGCGTCCACAAGCTCCGGGAACTCGTCCGAAAGTTCTCTGAAATCCACTTTAGCGTCGGGATCAACTCGTCTGTCGGGAACGCTGCTCCACGCGCATAAAGCACGGTAGGTGTAATCAATGCGGTCATACGGATCGCCCGGAAGAACGCTTCCGTCCTTATCGTGGAACAGAAATCCGCGCGCAAGGATCGTAAAGATACGGTTGAAGCCGAGAAAGTCCTTTATCATATCGAAGGTGAAGCGACCCATATAGGTCTTATCGCTCTTTTTCACAGAGATATACTGCGGCTTTTCGGTGTAATCTCTGAATTCCTGCCATTCGTTCGTCATCTGCCGAACCACCTCCGTTTCTTCTTTTCAGCCGGTCCGACCGTCCATTCCAGCGCGGAATACGGCATCACTTCAAGCACGAACCGGCGCTCGCCGAGCGCGACGGCGCATTTGACCGCCTCGTCAAAATCAACGCGGCGTTCGCGTCTGTCGGGCGGCGATAACAGCGCGATACAATTACTCACTATCGTTTCTTTGTAATCCGAGAAATGTCTGATACCGCTTAAGATAAATTTCAGCTCCGGTGAATCGCCGTCACGCACAATATTCTTGAGAATTTTCTGATTGGAATACAATTCGTCCAGATCGCAGAGTATATCTCCGAGCAGACGGAAGCCGCCGTTGCGGAAATCGCAGAAGACGTCCATATATTCGGTACTTACGCCGGAAGGTACGATGGAGAACCACACAAACCCTCTGTTCTTCTTCGGCGTCAGGTGCCATTTATTCTCGGTCAGAGCTCTGCGCGCCTTTCTTATAGAATCGGCAGGCGCCGCGTCAAAGAGAGCGTACAGCTGCTCCGCGCTCACGGTGTTGAGCTGACCGCGCGAGAAAAGGATACGGACCACGTCCTTCTGACGTTTGAAATCGGTCGAAAGGTGCTTAATAAATCGGATACGCGCGTCCGCAGCGTGATACGCCGAAACGACCGCTTTCACACGCTCCATCGAAAACGGGTCGAGATTATCTTTCCAGTCCGGTTCCGAGGCAAAAGTAAAGAGCTTTTCATCCTCAGCCGGTTTCGGCTTGTATTGCTTCGTTTCTTGCCCGAGCATATACGCGTAATACGGCAGGCGCTCCATATTGGAGCTGACCTCGTCCCAATCAACTTCCTCAATGAAATCCTCGATGTCTTTTTCTTTCGTCTGCTCGTACCATTTGCGGTCACGGTTGTCTTTGGAGATCGTTTTGTATTTCAGAAAAACGCTCTTTTTCTTTCTTCTGCTTGACGCCGCTTTTCGCCGAATCTATTTCCAGTCCCGTGAGAATGGCGAGCGCCTCGGTATCCATACGGCTCTCGTCGCGCTTTTCATCCTCGTTGTTCTCGTCGTAGGCGACGATGCCGAGGCGGAGCGCCGTGTTGCTGATCTGTCCCACGCGGGAGGAAAACGTGCTTTTCACGGCTTCCGCGCGCGCTTTCCAGTCCTTCGCGTCCGCGATAAGCGGCTCCGCAGACGGTATTTTGAGCACGGGCAAGGACTTTCCATTATCATAACCTTTCTTAACGCAGTCGTTTACGAGCGGATCGGCGACCGTTCTGACAAGATCGCCGTCGTAATCCGCGCCGCCGAGCCGTTCGGGAATGAGCGAGCGCGAATCGACCATAAGAACGTAATAAAGGTGCGAAAGATATTTCTTTCGTATCGCGCCGACCGTTGTTAAAGGATAAACGAACGCTTCTTCGTTCCTCGCTATATGCGGACTGCGCAGAAGTGTGTAATACGGCTGTTCTTTGAAAACCGGCGACGGCGCATATATTTCGTTGCCGCGCAGTTCTTCCGCTGTGAGTTTTTTGCAGGCGTCGCCTTCGCCGACAGACGTTTTGACGATATACGAAAGCAATCTCATCAGGTCGTCCGAGAGATAGCGCGTATCGCCCGCGACAAGCAGTTTGCCGACGGCGTATTTGTTTCTTACGCTCTCCGCGTTGTCGGAGAGTTCTTTTGTGAATATCGACTCTTCAAGATAGAGCGGATTCTTCTTTAACAGCCCCGCGCGCTGACGGCGGCGATTGTTTAGTTTCAGTTCGCCGTTCGACAGGTCCTTCAGAAAGTAGGACAGCCGCGCTTCTGCGTTTGCGCAGTAATCGTAATAGGCGACCTCCGTCGTTTTCGTCAGCCAGTGACGCGAATCGTTTTCGGGAGACTTATCCCAACCGCGCGGAAGATCGGCAGGTCGGAATTCTTCTTCGGTAAGCGCGAGCGTGTTGAGGAACTGATAGTTCAGCTCTGTAACGCTTTCACGCTCCGCTTTGTCTGAACCGGAGATATACAGCGCGTGATCATACTTACGGCAGCGTTCAAGATACTCTGCCCACGAAAGCCCGTTTTCGGTCATCCATCCGTAGCCCTTGAACATACTCTTGGTGAGGATCATCTGCACGTCGTTTACGTCGTGTTCTACACCCCAGATATCTTTGATTTTCGGCACTCCGAGCTGTGAAAACAGCCCCCGGAGGTCGATTTCGTGGACTACCCCCTTGATATACGGCAGCCGCACCTGAAAAGAGTGGTGCGCGCCGGAGGAATCGAGAGAACGCGCCATTTCTTTTGAAATAATGCCTTCACCGTCGAATTCGAGCACCTCCACATCGGCGGTCTTTTCCACGCGGGTATATTTCCGGACGGGATCGTCGCTTCCGTCGTCCTCGACCGTGACGATATTTGCGTTCTTTACGGTGCTTTTCGGGTTATCTATGACGATGATCTTCTTCGACGAGAGCAAATTCGGATCGTTGATCCTTCTGCCGCTTGTGTACAGAAGCGCGTTATACGCGTAGAGCTTGGCAAGCTGACACTTGCCGATCTTCATACCGAGCATCATACGCTCGCGCAGCGGCTCGTACAAATCTTCTCTGACAAACGAAAGAACGCTGTTGCGGCTCATATTCGCCGAACGCTCAAAAGCGAGATATTTTGCATATCCGCGCCCGAGATTGAGTATGGTCCCGTCTCTGCCGAGCATACATTCCGCTTTGTTTATCGCATAGACCGGGCGGGAATAACCGCGCTCGTCGAAAGTGCCTGAGAAGTCGATATATATGAGCGCGTCCTTCAGCTTTTCACAGTCGGACTCCGCCTGATAGTTTTCACCGTAGAGGACGCACATTGCCTGATGATAGATCGCGCAGTCGTCCTGTTTCGTTTCTTCTACGAGAAATTCTTTTGACGGATCGGTCGCGTCAAAAGAAAACCGCCACGCGCCGTACTCTCCTACGGCGGAAGCGATGATACTCAGTGCCGATATTTTACGTATAACGTACTTTTGCAGAGCCATACCGATTCCTTCTGTAAACTTTGATAATTCAGTATATCACAAAATCGGGAAAAATTCAATATCCATTTCATAATAACTGCCCCCACTTTTGAAAAAATCGTGGGCGGCTTTTTTAATTCAAGGAGGTGATGCCTATGAGGGTATCCGGCTGAAAAGCAAACAACGACATCGCGGTAAAGACATAACCATAATAAAATTGACATCCGGGAAAGACCGGAAGAAAGGATTTTTTAATATGAAGTATTACAAGAACAACGTCATCATCGGGATCGACCACGGTTACGGGAATATCAAGACTGCTAACCACATTTTCAAGACCGGAGTCGCGGCGAGCGACACGGAACCCGTATTCGGGACGAACGTCCTGTTTTACAACGGGAAGTATTATCTTATCGGTGAGGGGCATAAGGAGTTCAGCGCTGACAAGAGCACCGACAAGGAGTATGTCATCCTTACGCGTGCCGGTATTGCTATGGAACTGAACAGCTACGGGCTGACGGAAGCGAACGTGCATATTGCGGCGGGACTGCCATTAAAATGGGTATCGCAGCAGAAAAAAGCGTTCTCGGACTATCTTTTGAGGGTACCTGACGTCAGATTTACGTTCAACCGCAAGAATTATCACGTTCGCATCACAGGCGTCAATATCTTTCCGCAGGGCTTCGCCGCCATTCAGGACAAGACGGCTACGATGAACGGAATGACGGTACTCTGCGACATCGGCAATGGTACTATGAACGTTCTCTTTATGAAAGATGGCAGACCCGACCCGCTGAAGTCTTACACCGAGAAGTTCGGAACGCAGCAGTGCGTCCTCGCGGCGAAGACGGCGATCCAGGACAAGTATCACGTCAATATCGACGAGTCGATCATCGAGGACGTGTTGAGGACAGGAACGGCGGATATCGCGGACGATTGGCTTGATGTTATCAAAAAAACCGCAAAGGATTACGTCAAAAAGCTGTTTGCCGTTCTCAGACGGTACGACTACGAGCCGTCGCTGATGCGTCTGTACGTTGTCGGCGGAGGCGGTTGTCTGATCCGCAATTTCGCGGAATACGATGAAAACCGTGTAACGATCAACAGCGATATCCGCGCGACGGCAAAAGGATACGAATCATGGGCGTTCCGTCTTCTTGAAAAGGCTGACGCAAAATGAGCGTAAGGTTCATCAAGATCAGGCTGAATACGGACAGCCCTCTTGATAAAGACGTGATTGAGGCATTGAAAGGCGTAAACGGTCAAAACACTTTCATCAAAAAAGCAATTCTCACGTATGCCGGTAAGGGCGGCGAGGAGATTATAGCAGAGAAAATCGCTTCATCGGTCGTCGAAAAACTGAAAAGTTCTCCTGTTTTATCTGTCACCGTACCGGTAGAATCCGATTCCGTCGTTGATGAACAGACCGCCGCCAAGAGCGCTGATATAGCCGATGATTTCCTTGACCAATTGTAAAAATGACAGTCACTGTAGCACCCAATTCGGAAATGAAAACATGAGAATGACTGCTACTATGACCCCCACCGACGATCACGAAAACAATGACAATTATCCTAAAAGCGATGCACCCTGTCGGGAGATCCCAACTGTTTTACGGTTTCACCGAAATCGTGGTATGCGCCGCACAGGAACAGTGGTGATAGCCCTTACGGGGTGTGTCGCACACCGTAGCAAGCAGGGAAAACGTACTGCACCGTTTTCCCGGGCGGAGAGTTTTCTCCGCACTTCAAGGGGACACCCCCTGACCCCCGTGCAGAATAATTGATGAAAAGAGGTAATCGTTATTAAAGGAAGACAACCGAAAGACCCAAGACCTACGATTTGTTTCCGGCTCGATAAGCCGGAGAAAGACAAGATACTGCGGCTCGCTCGAAAATGCGGACTGAACGTGACCGAGTATATGATCCTGCGCGGAACGGGCTACGAGCCGGTCGTCGTCCCGTATGACGCGGTGTTCGCGCTTATCAAGCGGCTCGACGATCTGATCGACAAAGATATATCCCCCGAAGTGAACGAAGAGGCGATGACGGTATTGAAAGCCGTTACCGCCTCTCTTGTTTTTCCGGTAAAGGAAGGAGGCGGTGTGCTATTGCCACAGTTGGACTCTGGCCCGTCAAAAGCCGACTGAAGGAAGTGATCGAATACGCCGAGAACCCGGATAAGACTACCGCGAAGGAATATCTCGACGACGATCTTTACAACGCTTTGAGTTACGTTGAAAACGACGATAAGACCGACCGTCAGATTTACGTTGACACGATCAACTGCTCCAAACGCAACGCCTACGGCGAGATGGTCGCCGTACAAAAGCGTTTCGGCAGTCGGGGAGATATCGTCGCGTGGCACGGATTTCAGAGCTTTGCCGAAGGTGAGGTCACGCCCGACGAGGCGTTTGAGATAGGAAAAGAGACCGCGCTCCGGATGTGGGGAGATAAATATCAGGTAGTCGTCACCGTCCATCTGAACACAGACAACCTGCACTGCCATTTCGTCGTAAACCCAATTTCATTCAAAGACGGCTCCCGCTTTCAAAACAAAATCTACAATCACCGCCGCCTGCGCGAGATCTCGGACGATGTATGTCGTGAGCGCGGAAAAAGCGTTCTTGAGCACAGTAGCTTTTACGGCGGCAAAAGCCGCAGAGCATACTGGGCTGAAAAGAAAGGACACCCGACGCACAGAGATATGCTTGCAAAAGACGTTGAATACTGTCTGTCCGTTTCATACACCCGCGAAACTTTCTACAAACAATTATACGGTCTTGGCTATGAGATAGACAAAACGCGTATGTCGGTCAGAGGTAAAGGATGGGAGCGCGCGGTACGCCTTCGCAGTATCGGATTTACGGATGAAGTCATCGACCGTCGTTTGAACCGCAATTATTCTTACGGCTATTCTTTCGTAGGTCGGGTATGGAATACGCATCCGCCGAAAAAGAGAAGATCCGTTTTACTGTTCTATATCGCTCACGATCTCGGATACAACATCGAGCACAGCCGCGACGTTGCTGAGATCTATATCGACCTTTTGTTCCTTATCGTCATAAACGCTTTTCAAATTATTAAAGAGGTCAAAGACGCCGTCATTATATCGGTCGAACTCCGTCACGCCGTAAAAGACTTTCAGCAATTCATCCACGATTACAATTTCCTGCGAGAAGCGGATATCCACACGTTCCCGCAGCTTGACAGATATATCGAAAGCACACAAAACAAAATACAAGAGCTCGAACGCGAACGCAGCCTGCTCCGAAACAAGATACGCCGGGAGACCGATCCCGAGGTACTTGCGGATAACAGAACACAGCGTTCGGAAATCACGAATAAGCACATCGAGCCGTTGCGGAAGAATCTCGACCGTGCAAAGCGCATAAGAGATAAATCTCCTCACTTATACGATCTGGTACGTCAGGAGTTTGAAATGGAGGCGCCGTACCGTCAGCTCGACCGCAACGGGAAAATGATATTCAAAGACGCTCCCGACAAAGGAGCACGATAGAAAGAGAGGTAAAATAATAATATATGAAGTCTAATAAACCCAAAGCGCCGGTTATGATACCGGTAGAAAATCTCGTCCCCTTTGACGGTCATCCGTACAAAGTGCTGGACGACGACAGTATGAACGATCTGACAGAGAGCGTACAGGAAAGCGGTATTCTCGAACCGCTGACCGTTAGACCGCTCGAAAACACGGACAATTATGAAATAATCTCAGGACACCGCCGTTATCACGCGGCAAAGAAGGCAGGGCTTACCGAGGTCCCTGCCTTTATTCGTGCCGTCAGCCGTGACGAGGCGGCAATCATGCTCGTGGACAGCAACCTGCACCGTGAGCGTATCCTGCCGTCCGAAAAGGCGTTTGCTTACAAGTTGAAGTTTGAGGCGTTGGAGCATCAAGGTAAACGGACGCTTTTAACTTCGGACCAACTCGGTCCGAAGTTGACCGCAGAAATGATTTCCGACACTGACAGCGCCACGCAAGTCAAGAGGTATATCCGCCTCACCAATCTCATCCCCGAACTGCTCGATATGATGGACGAAAACAAGATCGCGTTTTCAGTCGGTGTTGAGCTTTCATTCCTCGACGATCAGCTTCAATACGACGTCCTGAACGCCTGTGAGGAAAACGACAATACGCCGTCCTACGCTCAGGCGGTTCGTATGCACAAGGCGCACACCGCAGGAGAGCTTGAGCGCGACGGTATTGACAGTATTATGTCCGAAATAAAAGCCAATCAGCGCGACAAAGTAACGATCCCGCTTGACCGGCTGAAGGGCAAGATCCCCGGCAGTTATTCCGTACAGCAACAGCAGGACTATATCGTAAAGGCGGTAGATCATTACTATCGCTATTTACAGCGTCAGCGCGACGCGCGGTAAGGAGGTGATTTTAGTGGAAGAAAACGAAAAATATCTGTTTGAAGCAAACACTGTCAATGATAAGGAAAACCCCGTCGAAGAAAAGCGCGACAGTTTCTCGCTTCGTATCGGCGGGACTTTTTATGACGTTACAACTCATTTGAAAACCGACGGGACTCGCACGGTTCTCAATCAGTTCAAAGAAATGCTGCTGGCAAATCAATATGTATAAGCCTGCACATTTGAAAAAAGAAGCCGGACGCGGTAAGGTTATATATGCCTTACTGCGCCCTTGGTTGTCGGAAAGGAGTATTTGAATTATGACAACTGAAAATAGAATTAAAGGGCTGCCCAACGACGGAAGAATAACGGCTCTGTACTGCCGTCTGTCCGTCGAAGATATTGAAGACGAAAAGGAGGGCGATAAAGCCGAATCCAATAGTATCAAAAACCAGAAAATGATCCTTGAAGATTTCTGTATCAAGAACGGCGTTACGAATTACCGTTTCTTCTCGGACGACGGAATTACGGGTACCACGTTTGAACGCCCCGGGTTTATGGAGATGCAGCGTCTTGTGGAAGAAGGACAAATCGGCGCCGTCGTCGTAAAAGACCTGTCCCGTTTCGGTAGAGAACAGAACTACGCTGGGCACTACGCTCAGATCGTGTATCCGTCCTACGGCGTTACGTTTATCTCTTTGCAGGAGCATGTAAACAGTTTTACTGGCGAGGGTATGGAGATCATGCCGTTTTACAACATCTTCAACGAAATGTACGCTTCTCAGACAAGCCAGAAGATCCGACAGGTCTGGAAAATCAAATCCGAGCATGGCGAGCGCGTATCTTCGACCGTCGCGTACGGTTACAAGAAAAGCGAAGACGATCCGAAAAAGTGGGTGATCGACGAACCGGCGGCGCTGGTAGTAAAGAAAATCTACGGCTTGTGTCTGAACGGGAAAGGACCGGGACAGATCGCCCGCCAGCTTGAACGCGAAAAAGTGCTGACTCCCACGGCGTATTATGATACCATCGGGCGTAAGCATTCGACTAAAACGCCTCATAATATCTACGGCTGGGATGAATCGACCATAGTGTATATTCTTGAAAACCGTCAGTACACCGGGTGCGCCGTAAACTTCATGACAACGACCGTCAGCTACAAGGTGCACAAAACGATCTACAACCCAGAGGAAAAGCAACACATCATCCCGAATATGCAGGAGCCGATCATATCGGAAGAACAGTGGCTTCAAGTACAGGAAATACGGAAGAATCGTATTCGTCCGACGGCAACCGGGCGTACAAGTCTGTTTGCCGGAAAAGTATTCTGCGCCGACTGCGGATCAAAGCTTCATTTCTGCGCCGCCAAGAGTTTACGTCCCGATCAGGAGTTTTACAGATGCGCGAACTACAAGGACGGGCGCGGCAAATGCAAGATCCACTATATCCGCAACGTCGTCCTTGAAAAGATCGTGCTTGAGGCGATCAGCGACTTCGTTGATTTCGTCCGTTGTTATGAGCCAGTATTCCTGTATATGCTGGCGAAGAAACACGATATTCTTCATCAGATGGAGTACCGGAAACTCAAGCAGTTCATTGAATACGGCGAAAAACGTATCAAGGATTTGGACAAACTGATCTCCGGCGTGTATTCCGATTACAAGCTCGGCGAAATAGACGAAGCCCGTTACCGCCGCCTGATGAGAGAATACGAAACGGAGCAACGCGACCTTGAGCCGCAGGTGGAAAAGAGCAAGTCGGACCTTGAGACCTTCGATCAAAAGGCGGTCGATCTTCGTCTGTTGCTGAAAACCGTTCGTGAGCAGACGGACGTAAAGGAACTGACGCCAGCGCTTGTGAATTCTTTGATTGAGCGCATCGAAGTCTACAACAACGACAAATACGACGGTCACTGCCACGTCAAAGTCGACATCTATTTCACCGTAGTCGGAATGATGAACGTTCCGGACGAAAAGGAGATTGAAGCAATGATGGAGGAAATGAAGAATAACCCGAAATCGCTGAAACTCGTATCATAAGCGCAATAAGAAGAACGGTGTAACCCCGTTCAAACGAGATTACACCGGTTCTTCTTAAAAAACATCCTTATGACGGTCGGGCATTCAAGCGTCCGGGTGTTTTTGCGGTATTGCTTATTTGGTGCCTTTGAGCATCTGGCAGGTGATCGGGATCCAGCCGTCTTTGAGCTGAGTATAGGTGTATTTGTGATGTACGTACCAGGTCGTCGGAACGCTTGCGTCTTTATCGAAAGACCAGGTCTGCTCGAGGCAGGTGATGTAGGATTTATCAGCGTCGATCTTGCCGTTTTCGTCTCTGACTACGACGTTTTCGTCGATCATTCTGGTATGTCCGGTGTAAAGATTGTCGCGGATGAAGGTCGATCTGATGACGCAGTCAGCCATCTGAGCCTGAGCGAGGCATTCGAGCATCTTTTCTTCGCCGTTGCGCTCCCAGATCTTGATGGTCAGTACGTCGTCGTCCTGATATACGTAGTCGCCGACCGGAAGAACGCCTGTCCCGCTTCTCGGCTGGGTGTTGCCGGAATAAGTAGCGGTGATCGCGTCGCCGATGTGTTTCCACGCGACGATAGGCGCGGAGGTGCAGTGGTTGCCGATAGCGCCCTGACGCTCGATCGGTCCGTGGTAAACGCCGTTTTCGTCAAGGAAAGTCTTGAAGTATTCAAGCGTTGCCATGGTGTAGGGATGCGCCTCTCCGAAGTAGGTGTTGTACATTACGCCGTAGTAGGTCACGCCTTTTTTGTAAACGAGCGTTTTTACGATGCTCGTAAGGTCGATGTCCTCGCTCGGCGTCCACGGAATCTGGCTCATCGCGTACATATAGTCGCGGCATTCCTGTCTGATCTCTTTGTTGGTTTTTTCTTTCAGTGCCATAAGAATATACCTCTTTTCATAACACTCTTGCTTGAGTATTTTGTTTTATCTTGGTAATAGGGTCGATACCGTCAGCGGCATATAATTCTTTTCGAGCAGGCTTCTGAACGAGTACGGCTCGAATACTCTCCACGTAGTGATGCCTCTGTCGGTGTGCTTGAGGTTCCACGTTTGCTCGATGCATACGACCGTGCTGAGGTCGGGATCGAGCGTCCCGTCGTCCTTTTTGACGGTGATAACGGACTCCACCAGCCTCGTGTGACCGGTCTTGCCCCAGCAGGAGAGAATGAAGTCTCCGGGGAGCAGCGCGGCATACGATCTGAACATCGTATCTTCGCTGTTGCGCGCCACGCTTTCCGCCGAAACGGTGTCCGCCGGATCGAACTTGAATTCGCCTACCGGAAATGAACCCGTTCCGCGCGCGGGATGAAAGTTCATTGTCCACGTCGCCGTCAGGGGATCGCCTATATGTTTATAGGTGTTGATAACGGTCGAGGAACAGTGATTTGCCGCGACGTCGTAGTGAGTTATCCCTCCGACGTAGACTCCGTTATCGTCGAGGTTTTCTTTGAAAACCTCAAGCGTCGCTTTGGTGCACGGAAGCGCGTTGCCGTAATGCGTGTTGTAGATGACGCCTTTGTAATGCTCGCCCTTTTTGTAGATAAGGTCGTTTTTGACGCAGGAAAGGTCGATGTCCTCTTTGCAGATCCATTCGATCTGACTCATCGAGTACATATACGCGACGGCTTCTCTGCGTTTCTCTTCAACAGAACAGAGGTTTGTCATACGCTTATTTGTCCGCCTTCTTCAACGTTTCAACGGTAAGCGGGATGTAGAACTTGTCGAACAGGAGCTTGAAGGAATACGTGCGGTTGATATACCACGAGGTGTTGACCGCCGCCGTTTTGTCCATGCTCCAGGTCTGTTCGAGAGTCTTTACGTGGCTCTTTTCGGGGTCGATAACACCGTCTTCGCCGCGTACGACTTCGACGGACGCGACCATTCTCGCGTGTCCGGTCTTGCCCCAGCACGAGAGGATGCAGTCGCCGCCCTGAAGAGAGGCGTACGATTCGTACATAACTTCCTCGGTGTTGCGCTTGATCGTTTCCTCAGTCACAATATCGGCGTCGTCATAAACGTAGCTGCCCACGGGGTAGAGTCCGGTTTTGCGCGCGGGATGCATATCCATCGACCAATGCGCCGTGATCGGGTCGCCTATGTGCTTGTACGCGTTGATTATCGACGAGGTGCAATGGTTGCCGGGGATCTGACGAAGCTCGGTCGGCCCGTGGAACACGTTGTTTTCGTCGAGATAGGACTTGAACCCTTCGAGGTTGACGGCGGTGTAGAATGTGTAGATGATGCCGTAATAGATCTCGCCGGCTTTGAAGTAGAGAGATTTGTTTATCGACGTGAGGTCGATGTCCTCCGAGGGAGTCCATCTGACCTGGCTCATGTCGTACATATATCTCATCGCTTCTTTGCGCTTTTCGCTGAGTCCTTCTTTCATTTTTTGCCTCCGTCAGGTTTTGTCAAAGTAGAAACCGTGAATGTCAACGGCTCCGTACGCGATATTTGCCGTCAGTTTGAAGAAGTATCTTCCGGCTTTCAGTTCTTTGAAAGCATCGGGAAGGGGACGGTCCTCGAACGTGAAATTCTTTCCGTCTGGGTTGCTGTAGGTCTCTTCAAGCACGGTATCTCCGTTCTTTTCGGAGATCGTGACGGTGATGCTGTTGATCACGTGATTGGAATAAATAATTCCTTTGAGTTTGCCGCGGACTATGTTCGCGGGAGTGTTGAGGTTGCTCGTGTTGAACGTCGGTTCCTCGGGAGTCTCGGAGAGTTCTTTGACCGTGACGGGAATGTAGTTTTTGCTGTAAAGATCCGTAAACGTGTATTCGTGAAAAACGTACCAGTT
>CACZZA010000055.1 GCA_902785485.1 uncultured Ruminococcus sp.
AATCATGATATATGTTTTACCTGCGCCGACGTCGAAAGCAAGCAAAGTGTTCTTTGAATTGAGAATTCTCTGCACAGCGTCTTTTTGATAGGGGTAGAGATCAAAAGATCCACTCATTCCATCAAATTCCAGAAGGCTTCCGTCGTATGTTTGCTTTTGGTAGCATGCGAACATTTTGTTGTACGCATCTTCCACCTCCCACCGACGATCTTCGTCAAGCCATATCCAGGTCTTGAATTCTTGCTCAATCTTTTTCTGTTTTTCGAGCGCGGCGATAGTCTCACGCTCGTCATATTTTCCATATACGTCACATAATTTGATTTCTCTCAGGTTGAGCGACGCTTCAATGATGTACAGCGCATTGTAACGTTCAGTCCCGTACACAGACGTTAAGTTCCGGTTATCGCGTGTATAAAAGGAACGTTTTTCTTCGATGAACCAATTTCCGGTTACCGGTTCATATTTACACAGGTTGACTGTCATATCATTTTCGTATGCAATATGCCCGATAAAACTATTAATGATGCCGACGCTGATCCACGGGGCTCCGAGTGAAACTTCAATATCGGTGTATAAGATTTCGTGAGGTACCCGTGGTCCTTGAGGCTTTTCTACGAATAGTGCTTCTTTATGCTCTCGAATCTCTCTGGCTTGTTTATATATTTCGATCCATTTATCAAGGGTGAAGTCTTCGAGATTGTTCTCGGACAGCATGTCTACAAGTTCTTTTGCGGGCAGCTCATGAATCTCGCCCAACAGATGAACAGAATAATCAGTTGAACCTTCAAATACTGAATAGTCCCGATTCAATAATTCGTATGCGATTTGTTTTTGTAATATATCGTCCTCTACATGCTCGAGAATTCTATCCACAATAAAGCCCTTGTCCTTTTGAGCGTATAGAGGCATATCATTTTTGAGTAAAATATTCTTCAGTTCCAGCTTCCAAAGGACCGAAATCTGGTTTCTTCGCGAAACCGATTTATTTGCCTTTGCTTTGCGAAAAACATTAACGTTGTCGTTTTCTACTATGATAATACCCCAATGGTCAGGGATCTTTCCCGACGCGGAATCAATATGGGTATGCCCTATAACTATATAATTCTCGTCAAAAAAGCGGTCGTAGGTACGAACTTGTTCCGGTAACCGCTGATAATTGTCTCTGTCACTCTTGATCTCATATCCCGTCAATTTATCAGTAACAGTCATTAGATCACAGATTGAGTTTCCGATGCTTTTTTCTTGATATATTCGCATTTCGGTGCCTTGTGTTTGCAAATAGGCAATTAGTATTTTTCTGATCTCCTTATCCTTCATATCACTATCCTCCCACATTCTCATCATGGACATTATACTACTAATTATGTACCAAATATGGGAGGTTACCTTTGAACAAGAAAAAGGACCGTGAAAATCACGATCCTTGGTTCAACTATTTCCTTGAAAAAGGCGGAAATATCTTCGGAAAATTTACAGAATTCACTGGAAAAAACGGGATTTCCGTGTATAATAGAATTGATCTGTATAAGATCGAGGAGGAAGAAAAAATGATCTACGCCAAAGTAAACGGAAACGTGCTTACGATAAAGCCGGAAAACAACTCGTCCGCAGACGCGTTTATAAAAATGCTCGAGGGAGGAGACGTCACGGTGAAGATGCACGATTACGGCGGCTTTGAAAAGGTCGGACCGCTCGGAAACACACTTCCGACGAACGACGCGATGATCACGACGAGTCCCGGAGACGTCATCCTGTATCAAGGGGATCAGATCACCGTCTATTACGGAGTCAACACCTGGAGCTTCACTCTTCTCGGAAAGGTGCAGGGAATGAGCCGGGATGAACTCAAATCCGCGCTCGGTCTTTATGATACCGAGATCACGTTTTCGATAAAAAAATCCGCCGGAACAGAATGATCCCGGGCGTAAAATACAGGGGAGAACAATGAGCAAAAAGAAGAAAAACAACTCATCCGTTTCATACGAGGAAAACGTGCGCCGTCTCAGATCAGCGCTTGAAAACGCGGACGCGGTGGTCATCGGAGCCGGAGCGGGACTTTCCACTTCGGCAGGGTATGTTTACACGGGAGAAAGGTTCGACAGATACTTTTCGGACTTCGCCGAAAAATACGGTTTTTCCGATATGTATTCCGGGGGTTTTTACCCGTTTGAAACGCCCGAGGAAATGTGGGCGTACTGGTCGAGATATATTTTCATCAACCGCTATTCCGACATCCCGAAACCGGTGTACACGGAGCTTCTCGGACTCGTTAAAGACAAAGACTATTTCGTCATCACGACGAATGTGGACCATTGTTTTCAAAAAGCGGGATTTGACAAGAAGAGGCTCTTTTACACTCAGGGCGACTACGGACTTTTCCAATGCAGCGGACCGTGCAGACAGCTCACTTATGACAACGAAAAGACAGTCCGCGAGATGTATGAAAAACAGAAGGATATGCGCGTCCCGTCCTCTCTCGTTCCGAAATGTCCGCATTGCGGACGTCCGCTCACGATGAACCTGCGTTCGGACGACAAATTCGTCGAGGACGCCGGCTGGCACGAGGCGGCGGAAAGATACTCGAACTTCATTCGCACGCGCAGGGGAAAGGTACTCTTTCTCGAACTCGGGGTAGGGTACAATACCCCGGTGATAATCAAATATCCGTTTTGGAATATGACGTCGAAAAACCCCGATGCGACTTATGCCGTGATCAACTACGGCGAGGCGTCCTGTCCGGACGAGATAAAGGACCGTTCGATCTGCATAGAGGGAGATATAGGCGAGGTCTTGCGGGATCTGAAATAACGAAAAAGGTCGGAGCATTCGGCTCCGACCTGATTTTTATACTGTTACCTCAAATCGTATTTGTCAGCAAAGTGAACGCCAAAACGGCGACAACAGCCGCGAAACAGAAGCCGGAAAAGAAGGTTATGCGCCTGTATGACAGCAGGTTGTTTATCCTTCCTTTCAAACCCGAACCGCTGAAAGCGGAAACGAACTTCTGTCTGCTTTCGGCTTCTGAGACCAGAGAAAGCGCGTATTCCTTTCTTTCCTCTTTGTTGAGCTTTGACGCAACAAGCTCGTCACAGGAGAATTCCAGATCCGCCGTGAAGCGCTTGAAAAACACCCACGCCAAAGGGTTGAACCAATGGAGCAAAGTCACGAAAAGCGCCGCGAGCCTCCACAGATTGTCCAGTTTTCGGATATGCGTCTTCTCGTGGAGTAAGATATATTTCAATTCCTTGTCTTCCATCGAGACCGGAACGACGATCTTAGGCTTGAAGATCCCGTAGACCGCCGGAGAATCGACCTTCTCGGAAACGAATACGCCGCGTTCGAGCCGCTTCGCTCCGCGGACTCCTGCGAGAGTACGAACGTAGGCCGCGGTAATGAACGCTACTGAGATCAGAGCGCCCGCGAGCCAGACCGTTCCGGCGATACCGAAAAGCCCTTTGAGAGGTTCCGTTTTGAAAACCACGGGAAAGTATTCCACCGAAAAGCCGGCGTGGTTCGTCACTGAAATATCAAACGACGATGTTGATCCGGGAACTAAATGATAAGTCACGCTTTGTTTTGAAATACTGTTCAAAAAAGACATAAGGCTGTATTTGCTTCCGACCCCGAACGGAAGGGTCATCCGCAGGAACGGGATGATCCAGAGAAAGACCGTCACTCTGCGAGGGAGAGCTTTTATCTTCCGTACGAGAAGAACTATTATCCCCGTTACCGACGCGGTCACGCTCATATTGAACAGCCAGTAAAAGACTGTCGATATCATGGTCAGCTCTTCTTGTCGATCAACCGTCGAAGCTCGTTGAGATCGTCCTCTGTCAGCTTTTCGTCGTCGAGCAGGGCGGAGAAGAGGGCTTTTTTCGAGCCGCCGAACAGTTTGTCGACGAGCGACGAAGCCTCTTTTTTCTGCATTTCCCCGCGGCTTACGAGAGGAACGCAGACGAATCCCGGCTCCTCACGGCGGATAAAGCCCTTCGCCTCAAGTTTTTTTATGACCGTGTAGGTCGTGTTCTTGTTCCAGCCGATCGTTTCTCCGGCGATGAGGCTGACCTCTTTCGCCGTGACGCGCCCTTTTTCCCAGATGATCTCCATCACTTTCGCTTCGCTGTCAAACAGTTTTTCTTTCATTGTTATACCTTCTGCTTTCTTTTTTCAGTTGCCCTTCCAACCGGAATAGTTTTTATATACCATCGAGTGACTGATAAAGTCGCCGGAAAATGAGCTGGCCATTCCTCTCCAAATATCTTCCCACGTTACGTTCGGATCGTCTGTCAGAACGTAGTATTCATAAGATGAGTAAAGCGCGTCGGGCGTAGGAGCGTCCCCGGTATAATGACGGAGATACCCGAACGTCGCCGGAGTCGCCTTTTCTTCCGAATCGCTTTCTCTGATCGATAAATTGAATTCGTTCCCGTCGAACTCGAGCAGATAAAAGAAACATTTGTTCATACCGTCGTCGGTAAATTTTCCGGGATAATAGAACGAACAGAGGACCGACGCGGGGATCTTTTTGTCGACAGAGCCGATAAAAGCGTCCCACGTTTCCTGTCCCGAAGTGCATCCGCGCTCCTCGAAAACGACCGCGTTCGATCCTACGGACAACTCAAGCGCTTTTTCTGCGCTGCAGACCTCATAAAACAAAGCGGGCCCGTACGTTTTTTTCGTTTCCGAAGCCGTTTCGGTACCTGTATCCCGAGCGGAGTCCGACGTGTTTCCCGTTCCGCACGAAAACAACAGAAAAATTGATAAAATCAAAATAAGAACACAAAAAGATTTTCTCATTACGACCTCCTGACAAAGACAGACTATTACCATAGTTTATACTATCACAATAGTATGGTTTTGTCAAGTCCATACCAAAAAATAAGGCTCTGCAATTGCAGAACAATAACAGAGCCTTAGAAAAAGCGTATGATCATTCCCACTCTATCGTGCCGGTCGGCTTCGGAGTGAGGTCGAACAGAACGCGGTTGACATTCTTGACTTCGCTCGTGATGCGGGCGGTTATGTGTTGAAGCAGGGAGAACGGGACGTCTTCGACGGTCGCCGTCATAGCGTCGCGGGTATTTACCGCGCGGATGATGACAGGCCACTCGAAAGAGCGGAGGTCGTTTTTCACGCCGACCGACTTGAAGTCCGGGACGATCGTGAAATACTGCCAGACCTTGCCCTCGAGACCGTTCTTCGCGAACTCCTCGCGAAGGATGGCGTCGCTCTCGCGTACGGCTTCGAGTCTGTCGCGGGTGATGGCTCCGAGGCAACGGACGCCGAGTCCGGGACCGGGGAACGGCTGACGGTAGACCATGTTGTCGGGAAGACCGAGCGCCTTGCCGACGACGCGTACTTCGTCCTTGAACAGGAACTTGAGAGGCTCGACAAGCTCGAACTTGAGGTCGTCCGGAAGTCCGCCTACGTTGTGGTGCGCCTTGACGGGACCGGATTCGAGAATATCGGGGTAGATGGTGCCCTGAGCGAGGAATTCAATGCCTTCCTGCTTGCGCGCCTCCTCTTCAAATACGCGGATGAACTCCGCGCCGATGATCTTCCTTTTCTTTTCAGGCTCCGCCACTCCCTCGAGCTTGTCAAGGAAGCGGTCTATAGCGTCGACGTAAACGAGGTTGGCGTCCATTTCGTCACGGAACACCTTGACGACCTGCTCGGGTTCGCCCTTGCGCAGCAAACCGTGGTTGACGTGTACGCACACGAGTTTCTTGCCGATAGCCTTGATGAGCAGAGCCGCTACGACCGAGCTGTCGACGCCGCCGGACAGAGCCAGCAGAACTTTTTTGTCACCGACCTGTTTTTTGATCGCTTCGAGCTGTTCCGCGATGAACGCGTCGGCGAGCGCTTTGGTTGTGATCCTTTCCATTGTTTCCGGACGTTTGTTGTTTGCCATAGATTTTTGCCTCGTTTTCTTTATTTATTTTTTACGGTAATATTCTATCACCACAAAAGCCGTTTTTCAACACTTTCGGACAGATTTATCAAAAAATAATGCAAAAAACGACCTCTGCCGAACGAATCTTGACATTTACGCTATAATGAGATAATATATAGACAGAAGGAGGTATCGGTATGAAAAAAGTATTGTTATATATTGCGCTGACGCTTTGTTTGTTTATAGTCGCGTGTTCGCAGAGCGTTCCGAGCATTCCCGATACCGAAACTCCCGCTCCGGAAACGGAGCCGGAGCCCGCATTTCCGCCTAAAATGACGGTGAGCGGGAACGTCACGACGGTCGAGGTCGCGAATTTTGAGATATCCGAACTGACTGAGAGTGAAAACGGAAAGGACGACGCTTTTCACCACGGCAATTTTTTCAAATACATTGATCCGGATCATCTTCCCGTCGTATGTTCTTCTGAAGAGTACTTGGTCTCTTTTCCGGGATTTGATGAATATATAAAAGAGTTCAGTATATATCAGATCCGTCCGTACTACTCTTCAGAGATAAAACGCATTAACAACGGAGAGGGTTTCACTCTTGACTCGGCGGAAGAAAAACTCGATCCGTCAAAAGGTCTGTCCTTTGTCCATAAAAAGAACGCCGCGTATAACCGACTGGACGAAGGAAAACAACTCGTCTTTGCCCGCGCGGTGTTTGAAGGAGAAAACGGAGACGTTGCTTTATATTACGCGTTCTACACGGCGACTGTCAAGAGTTTTTCAGTCGTGGAAAAACCGATATGTCAGTTTTTGAGATATGACGGAAAGGCGTTTTCGGACGGGACGCCTGTCGTCAAAACGTTTTACCTGAGGGAAGGGTTTTATCCTTTTATCAATGAGCTTGCGAAAGACGACGCTGCTTTTGCAGAGATAAGTGAATCGCTCGTTGCCTCCAATTCGACGGACAAGATTTCTGTCGCCGTCGTCTTTAACGATCCGACGGACAACTGCGACCACCTGATAGAAAGAGTGACTAACTCGCCCGAAAACGCGATATATATAAAACGCGGAGTCCCCGAAAAGAACGACGGAGACGGGCAGACGTGGATAGCGTTGTTTGAGATCGATCACCCGGTCTATTTTACCGGCAATGACGTCAAAGTATATTTTGAGGACGTAAAAACCGACGAAAACATTAAAAAGCCGGAGTTTACCGCAACGAAAGCTGAATTTCAACTTGTCGGAGGACCTGAGTTTCCGACGGCGTACGTAATAAACGGCGAGGACGAACTTATTTCTTTGATCGACGAACTCAGATATTACATGAACGATCTTTCGTTTTACACCGTTTTCACCGCCAAATACGATGATGAATGGTTCAAAACGCACCAGCTTGTGCTTGCCGAGACGGAAGGAATGAGCAGCAGTATCAAAGTCGAAATCAGATCCGTACGGAGCGAACCGGGACACCGCGAGATAACAGTCGGCAGGACTTCACGCGGAGGATATACCCATGATTTAAAAAGGAGTATTTTTTCGTCGAGCTTGAAAAAGGCTTTTTCCCCGACGGCGCCGCGGTGACGGTTTACATACTGCCGGAAGAAATACTTGACTGAATAATACGAATAACTGCAAATATCCCGCGGAATCGAACGTTCCGCGGGATATTCGTATATTTTAGTAAGGAGGGTTGAGATCTGTCTTCTTTTTGTCGATCGGCTCGGGGGAGGGGATCAGGACACTCGAATACAGCCCGGGATGGGTCATGTCGGCGGCGTAGAGGCGTTCGATGCCTTTCAGAGACTCTTTTTTGACTTCCGCTATGATGAACCAGCCGACCTCGTCGTCGGTCTTGTCAACTGGGTTTTCCGTCTGTCTGACAAAGACGCTTGCGGTCTTTACGTCGGGATCGCTTGATATATGCAGACTATGAAAAGCGTATCTGTCACTTCCGCTTTCCGCCCGGACGTAGACCACTATAAGCGAATTGTACGTGAAGAACGAGTCGCCGTCGCCCTTCGTCACCTCTTTGAAAGAGGTGACCTCGCCGTACCCGCGGTCGAACTCAACTACGCCCTTGTAGCGGTCTTCAAACTGTTCAAGCTCTTCCTTGCTGTCTATGCGGAACACGGGAAGACTCAGTCCTCCGATCGTTTTGAAGTCGGGATGATCCGTGGGTCCCGCGTACGCGACGTACGACGGGAGATCGCTGATGACCTTGACCGAGTAAGGACCCGACGAAAATACGCCGCCTCTGAAAGAATCGGGGAGCAGGATCGTGTTCTCTCCGTCGTTTTCGATCTGTATTCCGAGTCCGGTGAGGCGGAGTTTTCCTTTCGCAACGGTATCGCCCGTGCCGGTATTCTTCATTTCGGCGTTGAGCGTTTCGCCTTGCAGGTACAGATCGACCGTATGCAGGTCGTCTCCCAAAAGAGTATAGACGTGTCCGGCGATCCTGTCGTATATCGATATGCAGTTATGTCCCGTACCGGCGTCCACAGTTTCCGCCACGAGTTCTCTGTATCCGTCGCCGTTGACGTCACAGAAATACGCGCAAAGTATCTCCGAACAGCCCTCGATCAGCTTTTCGTATTTGTCGCCGGAGATCGCGACGATCTGATCTTTGCCGGCGTTGAAATACACCTGAGGATATTCTTCAACGGAAAATCCTTCTCTTGAAGCGTAGTCGGTCCCGTTACGGGAGTCGAACCATTTGACCGCGCCCGAATAAGAGGGCAGACCGATATTCAAGCCGAAATACTCCTGCGCCGCTTTGAGGCAGTTTTCCTGTTGTTTTTCGGAGTTCGGCGCGGAAAGGGCGTCGTTTACTATCGACGAAGGGAACTTCGAGCGAATATCTTCGGCAAAATAGCTTCCGTCGCGGGGCTCCCAGTATTCGACGCACTTGTATGAAGAAACGTCTCCGTTGTCCGACGTGTCGAACGTGACGGCGCTCGGTACGTGTGAGCCGGACTTGACTTCGATCTTTCCGTCGCGCTTCTCGAAAGCCCGGTAAAGCACCCACGCGTAGACTGTCGACGTATCTCCTTTTTCTTCAACTAAAAGGACGTCAGCGTCACAGACCGAGAACTCCCCCTCTGTGTTATGCGCCGTGTCATATTTTTCGGCGATCGCCATATCGAGCGATACCTTCAGTTTATCGGTCAGTTCCGTCTTTTTCGAGGCGGGGTCCGTCATCAGGAATACGATGAGCGCGACCGAAAGGATGAGAGCGATGAGTATCACCCAGAAAGCGGGTTTCTTGTAATTCAGCACGTTTTTTACCCTCGATTTTACTCCGACTTCGCCGAATGCGAGCGGGCAGACCGTTATTCTTTTTTGAGGAGCGGAACAGCGGAGCAGAGCCTCCGAATAAGCGGCGACGCTTTCCTTGTCCATGCTCTTTATGACTTTTTCGTCGCACGCCGACTCGATATCACGACAGAGAAGGGAGTACGCGATCCAGCAGAGCGGATTGAACCAGTACACCGCGAGCAGAACGTATCCGAGCGGCTTCCACAGGTGGTCGAGTCTCTTCAGATGCGCCTTTTCGTGAGCGACGACGTGGCGGAGCGGCTCTTTGTCAAGTGAGGACGGGACGTATATCTTCGGTCTTATCACGCCGAGGATGAACGGCGATTTGACGTCGTCGCACGCCATTATCCCGTCGCCTATATCCACCGAAACCCGTACGGTGCGTTTGAGCCTTAAGTAGCTTATCAAAGCGTACAGAAGCATCACGCCGATCCCGACGAGCCACACGACGGTCACGACCGCCAGTATCACCTGAAGCGGATCCGCGCTGTCCGCAGGCTTCGGCGCGAAAGAGTTCGATATTATCGGGTTCACCGCGGTATTCACCGCCGGGATCCCGGAGTTTATGACGGGCGCGCGGGAAGCGGTTATGTTATACGGAACGGTCTCCTTGCTCGGGATGAGGCTGAGCGCACTCTCGAACGAGAACGGAAAGACGAGCCTGAGCGAAACGAGCCCCCAGAACGCGCAGAACACCCATTTCGGCGCTTTTTTAAGCAGGAACCGCGCCGCGATGACGGCGAGGATGAGCCAACCCGCCGTTATACTCATATTGAGCAGCTTCAGAAACAGAGCGGTCAACTTCATCCCTCCTTCCTGAATTCGTCGATCATGTTTTTGATCTCGTCAACTTCCTTAGGAGTCAGCTTTTGATTTGAAATGAACGCCGCGATGAACGCGGGCAGGGAACCGTGAAAAGACTCCGTCACGACCTGCTCGCTTTTAGCGGAATAAAAACTGTCTCGCGAGATAAGCGTCGTGACTACTCCGTCTTCGTTTTTCATAAGTCCTTTTTCGCAGAGCTTTCGCAATACAGTATAGGTGGTGGGCTTTTTCCAGTTAAGCTCCTTTTCGCAGAGCTTGACGAGGTCTCCCGACGACACGGGCTCGTGAGCCCATACGATGTCGGCGAATCTCTCCTGTACCGCCCCGAGTTCTATATCTTTCATAACGTCATACCTCCGGAATATTTTGGTTTATACCGGTAAACCACAATACAAGTTTATCCGAATAAACCACATTTGTCAATAGAGTTCACATTTTGTTTACAAACAAAACCCCGAAGAGCGATTTCTTCGGGGTTATGTTCATACGTCAACGATAACGCGGGATAGTTTAGAGTTATGCTTTTTGCAGAAAGGCAAAAAGTTATGATATGACCGCCTTCGGCGCTCATAGTTCCGTTGGACGGGATGGTTTTTTATTTTTCAGTGTTCGTACAGTAGAGACTAACATTCTGCGAATATCGACGGATCGATTGTGATAAAGTTCAAATTCTTCTTTAGAAATACTTTTTGTTTCGAACAATAATTCCAGCCAATAATCGGTCTCATTGCATTCTTTAAGAGCAATTTCAAATTTTGAGATAAAATCTTTTGTCCCTTGAGCGTATTGAGCCTCATGAATATTGGCTCCTATAGAAGTTCCGGCGCGCAAAAGTTGACTGATCAACTCGCTTTCAACCCTGTTCTTTTTTAATTGTCTGCAAAAAAGAACGATACTTGCGGCAAACTGTTTAGACTTTTCTCGTAAAATGCTGTCAGACATATAAACCTCATTAAAAGAAAGAAATACTGGATCGAAAAAACGCCGCGTCAGCGGCTTATAACTGCGCGAAGCGCATCATAACTGTAAACGCGGCGAAGGCGGAACGAGACGAAAGACAGTTTACAGTTTAGAGTTATGATTTTTGCCTGATGGCAAAAAGTTATGATATGACCGCCTTCGGCGCTCATAGTTCCGTTG
>CACZZA010000056.1:0-11115 GCA_902785485.1 uncultured Ruminococcus sp.
GAACCTGAAATTCGATCAGGCGCTCGCTTCGCAGATATACGCGTCGAGCGACCTGTACCTTATGCCGTCAAAAAGCGAGCCTTGCGGACTCTCGCAGCTTATTGCGATGAGATACGGCGCGGTCCCCGTTGTTCATACCGTAGGCGGACTCAAAGACACCGTGGAGGCTTACGACGCGACTTCGAAAAAAGGATGCGGGATCACGTTCCAGTCGTTCTCGTCGGGAGATCTTAAGGACGCCATGTACCGCGCCAAAGCGCTTTACGACGATCCCGAGGAATTCGGAAAAGTTATAAACAACGCAATGAACTACGATTCGTCGTGGGACGTTTCGTGCAAAAAATATCTCGAACTGTACACCAAGATCATCGGTTGACCCCGCCGGATCGGAAATCGGAGAAGAATAATGATCGAAAAAACACAACTCAAAGCAATGCTCAACGAGACCTGTATCCGTATGTTCGGCTGCGAACTGACGGAAGCGGGAGACAAACAGGCTTATAAGACCGTTTGTACGGTAATTCGCGGTATCCTTGCGAAAAAGCGCAAGGGTTTTCGTGACGAAGTCTCGAAAAAGGAGAAAAAAGAAGTTTTCTATATGTCGATGGAGTTCCTCGTCGGGACTTCCTTGCGTAATAATCTTTTTAATCTCGGAATTGAAAACGATGTAAAGGAACTGCTCGGAGAATACGGGTTCAATATCGAAAACCTCTACGCTCTTGACCCTGACGCAGGACTCGGAAACGGCGGTCTCGGCAGGCTCGCATCCTGCTATATGGATTCGCTCACCGGACTCGAAATGCCCGCGACCGGATTTTCGATACGCTATGAATTCGGAATTTTCAAGCAGAAGATCATCGACGGATGGCAGGTCGAATTTCCCGACAACTGGCTCGATATGGGAGAAGTCTGGTTACAGCCGAGAAAAGACGAGACATACGAAGTAAGGTTCGGAGGCAGGGTCTCCGAATGGTTCGACAGAGGAGAGTTCCGCGTCGCGCATACCGATTACGAGTCCGTTACCGCGGTGCCGTACGATATGTACATCTCCGGTTATCATTCCGACGCGGTCAATAAGCTCGTGCTTTGGAGCGCAAGCATCCCGTCTTTCGATATGCGCGCTTTTTCAAGAGGTGAGTATCTGCGTTCTCTCGAACACAACACCATGGCGGAAGTCATTTCAAAGGTGCTTTATCCCGCTGACGACCATATCGAAGGAAAAAAACTGCGTCTGAAACAGCAATATCTGCTTGTTTCCGCGTCTCTTCAGAGTATTATCGCAAAACACCTCAAAAAATACGGAACGCTCGACAATCTGCCGGATAAAGTCGCCGTTCATATCAACGACACGCATCCTGCACTCTGCGTTCCCGAGCTTATGAGACTGCTCATGGATGAACACTCCTACGGCTGGGATGAAGCCTGGGACATCACCTGCAGGACCTTGTCATACACCAACCATACAGTTATGAGCGAAGCTCTCGAAAGATGGAGCGAAAGCCTGTTCGGAGAGATCCTGCCGCGTATCCACGCGATAGTTCGCGAAATAAACAAACGCAACACCGAAAAACTTCGTCAAGCGTACGGCGACGACAATGCAAAGATCGAATATATGTCTCCGGTGGCGTGCGGAGAAGTCAGAATGGCTAACCTTTGCCTTGCCGCTTGCCATACGGTAAACGGAGTTTCCAAACTCCACACCGACATATTGAAAGACAGTATATTCAAAGATTATTATGTTCTCGACCCGGACCGTTTCATCAACGTGACTAACGGCATCGCGTACCGCCGTTGGCTCGGTCAGGCAAACCCGAGGCTTACTTCTTTCCTTTGCGAGAGGATAGGCGATGCCTTCCTCCGCGACGCGAACGAGCTTGAAGGTCTGCTCAAATACAAAGACGATCCCGATACGCTCGAAACGCTCAGAAAGATCAAGTTAGAGAACAAAAAGGATCTTGCAAAGTATATCTCTGAAAAGAACGGCGTTCTTGTCGATCCCTCGTCTATATTCGATCTTCATATAAAGAGGCTTCACGAATACAAACGTCAGCTTCTCAACGTACTTCAGATACTCGCGTCGTACAGAATGCTCAAATCCAATCCGAACGCCGACTATACTCCGCGTACTTTCATTTTCGGCGCAAAGGCGTCCGCCGGTTACGACCTTGCAAAACAGATAATCAGTCTTATCGTTACCGTATCGGACTTCATAAACAACGATATGTACGTCAGGGATAAGCTGAAAGTTGTATTCCTTGAAGATTACAAGGTCAGCCTTGCCGAAAAGATGATCCCTGCCGCAGATATATCTGAGCAGATCTCGGTAGCCGGAAAAGAGGCGTCCGGAACCGGAAATATGAAGCTGATGATAAACGGCGCCGTCACCGTCGGAACTCTTGACGGAGCGAACGTCGAGATATTCGAGCAGGTCGGAAAAGACAACATTTTCCTGTTTGGAATGAACACCGAACAGGTTCGCGAATTGTGGAGGAGGGGTTATAACCCTCAGGAGTTCGTGTCGTCAGACGAAGAGCTTAAAGACGTTCTCGATATGCTGACGTCAGGCGTACTCGGAAGACGCTTCGACGACATAGCGTCGAGTCTGCTTACCAACCGCTTCGGAGCTGCCGACCAGTATATGACTCTCGCGGACTTTGCGGATTACAGAAGGGTACAGAAGGACGTTTCGCAAGCCTTCAGGGACAAAGATGCTTTTACGCAAAAATCTCTCGTTAATATCGCGAAAGCCGGAGTTTTCTCGGCTGACCGTTCCGTCAAGGAGTACGCCGAAAAGATATGGAAGCTCTGAGGATACTCTACGACAGTAAAAAAAGCGAATACAAAGATCCGTTCGGCCCTCTGCGCGAAAATGAGGAATGTGTGATCTCTATCCTCGTTCCGCAGTACTGCAAAACGAAAAAAATCACTCTCGTCTTCGAGAACGAAGACGGGAGCGATTATTGCGCATTTTTGATGAAAAAATGCGGCGAAGATAAGATTTACGAAAAATATTCAGTCAATTTCACGCTGAAAACTCGCGGACTGTATTTTTATTATTTTCGTTTTGAAACGGAAACGACCGATTTTTCTTTGTTCAGGCAGGGGTTCAATAAGACGAATATGGAGTCCGGAAGCAAATGGCAGCTCTCCATACTTCCCGAACGGGGATACGAGCCTTCGGGTTTTGACGGCAACGTGATGTATCAGATCTTTCCCGACCGGTTCAACAAAGGAAGCGAACACGATCTTTCAAATAAGATCAAGCCGTTTTCGCTCCATTCCGATACCACGGATATTCCCGAGTACAGACCCGACGAGAACGGAGAGGTCAAAAACTGCGACTTTTTCGGCGGAGACCTCAAAGGAATAGAGGAAAAGGTCGATTATCTCGCGTCTCTCGGTGTCGGAACGGTGTATCTTAATCCGATATTCAAAGCCTGGTCAAATCACAGGTACGATACTTACGATTATAAGAAGATAGACGAGCTTCTCGGAGACGACGACGATCTTGCTTCTCTATGCCGCGCGCTTCATAGCAGGGGAATGAAACTGATACTTGACGGCGTTTTTTCCCATACCGGTTCAAAAAGCGTTTATTTCAACGACGTTCTTTCGGATAAGAACTCAAAATATTACAGTTGGTACGATTTTCAGCAATATCCCGATAAATATACTTCCTGGTGGGGAATAAAGACGCTTCCGTGCGTCAACGAGCTCGATCCAGGATATATCGATTATCAGATAACCGGAAACGACAGCACACTGTCCAAGTGGATCGGACTCGGAGTTGACGGTTTCAGGCTTGACGTTGCGGACGAATTGCCGGATGAATTTATACGGAAATTCAATTCCGTTATGAAAGAAAAAAAGAAAGACTCTTTGCTCATCGGAGAAGTCTGGGAAGACGCGTCGAACAAGATCAGCTATTCGGTCAGAAAGAAATACTTCACGGAGAATGAACTTGATTCGGTTATGAATTATCCTTTCCGTACCGCGTTGATAGATTTTGTCCTCGGAAACGATACGGGAGAGGGACTTCGCATGACCGTACTCGAGATCTGCGAAAACTATCCTTCGTACGTTCTGAACAGACTTATGAATTTCCTTTCAACTCACGATACACAAAGGATACTGACCGTCCTTTCCGGGGTATATCCGAAAACGAAAGATGAGCGGTCTGTCTGGAAGCTCGGACCCGCGCAGTATTCCGTAGCGGAAAAGAAAACCGCTTTCGCGTACTCGCTTCTGTACTGTCTGCCCGGATGTCCGTGTATTTTTTACGGAGACGAAACGGGCAAAGAAGGGTATGAGGATCCGTTCTGCCGTACTTATTTCGATTGGAATAAAAAAAGCAGACTGTACGATCTTTTCGTTTCTCTCGCCGAGGTGCGTTCCAACAAAGAACTGAAAACCGGAAAAACGGAGATCGATCTTGTCACAAACGGCGTGATAAAGATCCGCAGGTCCCTTGACGGTAAGACGGTTTCGGCGCTGTTCAACGCGTCGAAAAAGGACTACCGCGCAAAGATCGTCGGAAGAGGTCTGTTTTCTCTTGAGACCGAGATCGACGGCGGCGATCTTATAATGAAGCCTTATTCCGTGTATATTTACAGATAGAATAACGAATTACGCCCCCTTTTCATATAATGGCAGAAAAGGGGGCTGTATTTATGGATATATACGTAGTAAAACAAGGAGATTCATTGGGATCGATAGCTGAAACGTACGGTGTTTCAGGGGAACTTCTGGCGGCGCAAAATGGTATAACAGGAGACAGACTCGCAATCGGTCAGACACTGGTCGTTCAGTATCCGGAAAAGACTTATACGGTCGAAAGGGGAGATACGCTCGAACAGGCGGCGGAAAAAAACGGGGTAGACGTCAATGAGCTGCTCCGGAACAATCCTCAGCTCGGAGGAAGCGACACGATCTACGAAGGTCAAACGCTTGTGATCTCGTACTTTCAGCAAAAATACGGAGAACTCGCGGTAAACGGATACGTATATCCGTTCGTGGAGCTTGAAACGCTGCGAAAAATACTCCCGTATTCAACGTATTTGACGATATTTACCTACGGTTTTGACGCGGACGGAAATCTCGTTGATAAGGGCATCGTTTACGGCGACGACGCGGAGGGAAAGATAATATCGCTCGCGTTATCGTACGGAGTGGCTCCTTTGATGCATTTGTCTACTTTGACCCCGGACGGCAATTTCAGTTCGGAGCTTGCGAACGCTTTGCTCGAAAACGAGACGGCGCAGGATCGGCTTATAGAAAACGTGATGGATAATATGCGTAGAAAAAACTACTTCGGTATAGACGTCGATTTTGAATACGTAGAGCCTCGTGAGAGGAAAGCATACGCGACCTTTTTGGGTAAAATGCGCGAAGCGGCGGAAGCAAACGGTTATTTTCTCGTGACGGCTCTTGCCCCGAAAACGAGTTCGGATATGCCGGGACTGCTGTATGAAGCGCACGATTACGGAGCGATAGGCGGCAACTCCGACTACGTTTTTCTGATGACTTACGAGTGGGGATACACCTACGGGCCTCCGATGGCTGTCTCTCCGATCAACAAAATGCGTGAGGTGCTGTCTTACGCGCTGACGGAAATAGCGCCGGGCAAGATATTTCTCGGGATACCGAATTACGCGTACGACTGGACTCTGCCGTACATAAGAGGAGAAAGCAAGGCGTTGAAGGTCAGCAACTCCGAAGCGGTAGATCTTGCCGTATCGAGAGGCGCCGAGATACAGTTCGACGAGACGGCGCAGACCCCGTATTTCTATTACTCTTCCGAAGGGAAGGATCACGTCGTATGGTTTGACGACGCGAGAAGTCTTGAAAGAAAGATCTCTCTTGCGGCGGAAAACGGATCAGTCGGGGTAGGTTACTGGAATTTTATGTATTACTATCCGCAAAACTGGCTCGTTTTGAATTCTCTATACGACATAAAGAAGGTGTTGTAAAAAAATCGGCGCAACGCGCCGGCTTTCTTTACCGTTATTTTTCGTATCCGAGCAGGACACTGCTGATGTCACGAGGATCTTTGATGAGGTCGTCCGCTCCGTTTTGAACGAGCAGTTCCGGAGGACGGAACCCCCAGGTCACTCCGAAGGTGGTAAGTCCCGCTTTTTTGCCGGTCTGCATATCTATATCGGAGTCGCCTATGTATGCGACCTCGTTTTTGTCGACTCCGAATTGTGAAATGATGTAATTCACCGCCGCGGGATCGGGTTTTGTCGGAAAACCTCTGTCGGGATCAAAACCCATTACTATATCAAACACGTTTTTTCCGTACAGTTTTTCGACTATCTTTACGGTGTGAACGTCCTGTTTGTTCGATATTACAGCGAGCTTAAAACCGTGTTCCTTCAATATGCGGATCTGTTCGATCTCTCCGTCGTAGGGGACGGTCTTGTCGAGATAATGCTCGTCGTACTTTTGAAGATATGTATCGTAGGCTTTTTTGAACAGCTTTTCGTCGTCCCGGACTTCGGGCGGAAGAACTTTTCCTACCATCTTCTTGGCTCCGCAGTTGATGGCGGCGAGCGTCCCTTCGACAGTAAGAAGCGGGCATCCCATCTCTTCAAGCATCAGGTTGAGTCCGGTCGTAAGGTCGTCTATCGTGTTTGCGAGCGTGCCGTCAAGGTCGAAGATCGCGGCTTTGAATTTGATTTTTTCCATTTTGTTAAACGCCGTTTTTCGATTCACTACGTCGTATTATATACCTTTGTTTTTCCGAGTTCAAGATGTTTTGCCTAAAAAAACGTAGAAAAGGTTGAAATAATGACGTTTTCAGTATATAATAATCAGGAATGATGCTCAAAGGAAATTTGAAAACAAATGATAAAAAACGAATACGGAGACACCGATCTCAAAAAAAGCGATTTTTACTACGATCTTCCCGAGGAACTTATTGCGCAGACTCCGCTTGAGCCGCGCGATTCTTCCCGCCTGCTCGCTCTTGGCAGAAATAGCGGCAGTATCGAACACAGGATATTTTCCGACCTTCCGGAGTTCCTTCGCGAGGGAGACGTCCTTGTTATAAACGACTCCAAAGTCATCCCCGCGAGACTTATAGGCACAAAGGTCGACAGCGGGATCGAGGTCGAAGTCCTGCTCCTTCGCAGGATGGAACTTGATAAATGGGAGGTCCTTGTTCGCCCCGGAAGACGTATGAAAGTCGGGGCAGAGGTCTCTTTCGGCGACGGAACGCTCAAATGCCGTGTCACAGACGTTATTGATGACGGGAACAGGATAGTAGAGTTTTCGTATCCGGAGGAAAGAGAGCTTATGTCTCTTATTGACGAGGTAGGAAATATGCCGCTTCCTCCGTACATAAAAGAAAAACTCCGGGACAAAAACCGCTATCAGACGATCTATGCAAAATACGACGGGTCCGCGGCGGCGCCGACAGCAGGGCTCCATTTCACAGAAAAAACGTTTGAAGACTTGAAAAAGAAGGGGGTCAGAATTGCTCCCGTAATGCTTCACGTCGGACTCGGAACGTTCAGACCCGTCAAAGAAGAGAATATCAGAGATCATATAATGCACACGGAGTTTTTCTCCGTTTCCGAGGAGAGCGCGAGGATCATCAACGAATGCCGGGCAAACGGAGGCAGAGTAATTGCCGTCGGAACTACCTCTTGCCGCACCCTCGAAAGCGCTTCCGACGAGCAAGGCATCGTAAAAGCGATGACCGATGACACGGGAATTTTCATTTACCCCGGTTACAGATTTAAGGCGGTAGACGGACTTATAACTAATTTTCATCTTCCTGAAAGTACGCTTATGATGCTGGTTTCGGCTTTTTCCACACGTGATATAATTATGAAAGCATACAGGGAAGCGATAGAAAAAAAGTACAGATTTTTCTCGTTCGGCGACGCGATGCTCATCCTGTAAAAGATGAGCGGGAAAGAGAGAAAAAGGAATCAGCGTAAAACATTTTAGAGTGAAGAAAACACACAATGAAAAAAACAAAGATCATCTCTATAACCGGACCGACTGCGTCCGGAAAAACGGCGCTCGCGATCGGATTGGCAAAGCGCATCGGCGCGCAGATAGTTTCCTGCGATTCGATGCAGATCTATAAATATCTTGAAATAGGTACCGCCAAGCCTACTGCCGAAGAGCGCGCCGAGGTAAAGCATCATCTTATCGACTTTGTCGACCCTCGCGATAACTATTCCTGCGCTTCATACGTCGACGACGCAAAAGCAACGATCGCAACGCTCGGCTCGAACGGAATAATTCCGTTGTTCTGCGGCGGAACGGGACTGTATATCGATTCATTGGTCAGCGGAACGGATTTTTCCGATGCGGGGAGTGACGACGCGTACAGGGAAGAGCTTTCCGCTTTCGCTGAGAAAAACGGCAATGCCGCGTTATTCGATCTGCTGAAAAAGATCGATCCGGAGTCAGCCGCAAAGACCCACGAGAATAACGTCAAACGTGTCATCCGCGCTCTTGAGATCCATCACGTCACCGGGAAGACGAAATCATACTGGGATTCCGTATCACGAACTTCCGAAAGTCCGTATGACGAACTGAGATTCGTTATAGACTTCAAGGATCGGAATGTTTTGTATTCCCGCATAGATTCAAGGGTCGACGCCATGTTTGATAAAGGTCTCTTTGAAGAGGTCAAGTCTCTGTCCGCCTCAGGGATACTCGTACGCGGAACGACCGCCGCACAGGCTATCGGTTATAAAGAAATAATCGATGTTATCGACGGCTTGACGTCTCTTGATGAGGCAAACGCGCTTGTAAAGAAAAACACCAGGAATTACGCCAAAAGACAGTTGACCTGGTTCAGGCGGGGGCAGGGGGGCGTTACGGTTTTTGCTGACGAGTCGATCAATTATGAATATATTGTAAATATTTGTGAAAATTATTTAATATCGTAATAGTTTGTGATATAATAAATAAATAAAACTCAAAGGAGGGGCGTATGACCGCATCTGCTAAAAAAACGCTTAGGAATATTCTGATCTACGTCGGTTCTGCGCTTGCCTCTGTCTTTGTTATGTGGTATATCCTTTACCACCTTTTCAACGGCTTTGAATCGAAGCTCGAAACTACTCCGGCCGTACTGACTTCCAAAGAGGTAACTTTTTCTACGTCGGGCTACATAATCAGGGATGAAACTCCTTTATACAGCTCCGAGAGCGGCGGAGTCAACTATCTTTATTCCGACGGGGAAAAAGTCAGAGCGGGGTCTGTCGTTGCGAACATTTATTCCGGCGACCGCGCCGAAAACATCACCGGACAGATGATCGATATCGATAAGCAGATCGAAGTTCTGATGCAGAGCGGCATTACGGACAACTCCACGTCATCCGACACGAACACACTTGACGCGAAGATAAACGAGCTTTACTACGTTATCAGAGACAAGCTTGAAGACGGAGACCTCGAATACGCGCTTTACAAACGGGACGAGCTTCTCGTTCTGCTTAACAAGCGTCAGGCCATAACTCACAATCTTAACGGTTACGAGGATAAGATCGCAGTTCTCAACGCAGAGAAAGAAGCTCTTTCGAGCGGACTTGAGTCCGTCAGCGAAGAGATCTCCATCGATCATTCGGGTTATTTCTATTCGTCACTTGACGGGTATGAAAACGTTTTTACCCCCGCAAAACTGAAGGATCTTGATTTTTATGCTTACGAAAAGCTCATCGAGTCTCCTCCCGAAAACGTGCCGAAGACGGGAGTGGGCAAACTCGTGAACTCCGACGAATGGTACGTCCTTGCGGTCGTTCCTTCGGGAAATATCAAGACTTTCGAGGTGGGCAGCGTTTGCCGGGTGAAGTTTCCTTATAACGAAGACGTCATCATCGATATGTCGCTTGAAGAGATCCATACGGACGGGGAGTCCGGAGACGTTCTGCTCGTCCTCCGAACCATGGTAATGCCGGACGGGTTCAAATTCGTGCGAAAACAGACTCTTGAGATCATAGAAGAGTCGTATTCGGGATATAAGATCCCGTCGTCTTCAGTCCGCAAGGTGGACGGAAAAGACGGAGTATACGTTCTTAACGGAAATACCGTAACGTTCAAACAGGTGGAAGTTCTTACCGAGCAGGACGGATATTTCATAGTAAAACAGCAACCGTCGTTTTACGACGATCCGGAATACAACAAAAAACTCGGGTTGTATGAAAAGGTCATAGTTTCCGGAAAGGATCTGTACGACGGTAAGATAATCAACGAGGGTTGAGGTATGTCGATACAGATTCTTAATGAAGAAACCAAAGAGATCATCAGAAACAATATAGAGAACATAAAGCGAGAGATAGCGTCCCTATCTTCAAAAAACGGAGAGGTCAAGCTTCTCGCGGCTACAAAAACGGTACCCGCGAGCGTGATAAACTACGCAACGCGCGAGTGCGGTATCTCTTATATCGGTGAAAACAAAGTGCAGGAGCTTCTTGAAAAATACGAAGAACTTGATCTTACAAATACCGAACTTCATTTTATCGGAACGCTTCAGACCAACAAAGTAAAATATATCATCGATAAAGTATCTCTTATCCATTCCGTAGACAGTGAGAAGCTTGCGCGTGAGATAGACAAACAAGCTCGGAAGATCGGAAAGGTGATGGACATACTCGTCGAGATCAACATCGGAAGAGAAGAGAATAAGTCCGGAATAGATCCGGATAAAGTCCCGGAATTTCTTGAATTTTTGTCCTCTCTTCCGAACGTTCGGGTGCGTGGACTTATGACAATTGCGCCTAATCTCGGCGAAAAAGAGCTTCTGAGAAATTATTTTAGAGAAACTTATTCGATTTTTATTGACAATTCGCAAAAAAAATATCATAATATAGATGTCGAAATATTGTCTATGGGTATGACCGACAGTTACGTTCAGGCTATCGAAGAAGGATCGAACATGGTCAGGATAGGATCCGGTATTTTCGGCGCAAGAGACTATTCAAAAAAATAAAAGGGAAAAATAAATATATATTTACATATTTTAGGAGGATATCATGGGATTCACCGACAAAATCAAAGGAATGTTCAATGCGGGGATGGATTCTGATCCCGACTACATCGATGACGGAACTTACAACTTCGGAGGATACGACTCTTACGGTCCCGACCAGT
>CACZZA010000056.1:11191-13801 GCA_902785485.1 uncultured Ruminococcus sp.
CTTCTCAACAGAAGGACCGTAGTTCTCAACCTTGAGGCTACCAACAAGGAGACCAGCAGAAGGATCATCGACTTTCTCAGCGGCGTCGCTTATTCCATCAGCGGCAATCTTAAGAGAGTTGCGAACAACACCTTCGTCATCACTCCCAACAACGTAGACGTTTCCAACGATGCTCAGGAGGGCGCGCAGAAGGCCGCTCCCAAAGCTCCCGCTGCCGATATCTACGACGGAGTCTGATCCTGAATCGTCAAAGTCTACCCACGCGTCGGTATCCCTGCGCGTGGGTAGATACGAATTTTTACGAAAAGATAGTTACGGAGCGAAGTTTATAGAGTATGTTTTTGGAATTGCTTAGAAATGTGGTTTACGTCGCGCTTCGCGCCTTGATATTCTGTCTTTTTCTCAGAGCGATACTTTCGTGGCTCCCCGATTCGGATGACTGGGCGATATCGGACTTTCTTTTTGCGATCACGGAACCTTTTTTGATTCCGGTCCGCAATCTGCTTGACCGGTCGTCCTTTTTTTCGGGATTGCCTATCGATCTTTCGTTGTTTGTTGTTACTCTTATTTTAGTTGTTCTCAGCGTTTTTATTTGATAAAAGCGACGTTGTGTTATCTTGTTTTTATTTTGATTATTATTACGAGGTGTAATTATGCTTCCGCCCTATGAACTCAGAAACAAAGAATTCACGCGGATAATGCGCGGCTACAACCCTGCCGAGGTTGACGAGCATATCAGCTTTATGATCGAAAAATATACCGAACTTTACCGTCAGAACGACGAGCTTGAAAAGAAGCTCAAAGAAGCTTACGCAAAGCTCGACGAGGTCAAGACCGACGAGGAGTCCATTCGCAGCGCCATGGTGAATGCTCAGCGCGCAAGCTCGAAGATCATGACAGAAGCCAATGACCGCGCCGATATTATTCTCAGCACGGCGCGTAAAAGCTGCGACCGCATCCTCGCTGATTTCAAAGAAAAGATCCAGGAAGAAAGAGCCGTTCTCATAGCGCTCAATTCTGCCGTTTCCAGCTTCAAAAATCAGCTGTTTGACGCTTATAACAAGCATATTTCGTTTATTGAGAATATCAAGCTCCTCGATCAAAACGACCTTGCCGAATACGTTCTCACCGACGAGAGCTACACTAATAAGGTCATCAGCAGCATTAAGGAAGATATTGCCAATATGAATCTTTCCGATCATCAGCCGCTCGCCGAGCGGTCGGAAGACGGGCAATTCGGCGAAGCCGATCCCGTTTCCGGGCAACATCCCGTAAGAAACAACAACGTCAAAGACGCGATCAAAGAGATCAACCGCCGCATTACCGAGGACGGACAGAACGACGACGGACCCTCGATCCCCGAGGAGCGTCAGAGATATTCCGAAAAAGACATTACCGTCGAAGAATTTACCAAGATGCTGAACGAACTCGGAGCCAAGGATTCCGACCTTAAAGGCGGCAACTGAAACAAACGACACTTTATCACAAGGAGATACAGGCAAAATGGCTAAGGATTTCACCGGTACACTTAATCTGCCCTCTACCGATTTTTCAATGAGAGCTAACCTCCCGCAGAGAGAACCTCTGTTCCTCGAAAAGTGGGCGAAAGAAGGACTTTACGAAAAAATGGCGAAGAGAAACGCCGGGAAGCCGAAATTCGTGCTTCACGACGGTCCTCCTTTTTCCAACGGCAATATACATATGGGTACGTCGATGAACAAGATCCTCAAGGACTTTATCAACAAGTCAAAGTCCATGGAAGGGCGTCACGTCACATATATTCCCGGATGGGATAACCACGGTATGCCCATTGAGTCGGCTATAATCAAAAAGAACAAGATCGACCGCAAAAAAATGCCGATACCTGAATTCCGCCGCGCCTGCCACGAGTTCGCGCAGAATTTCGTGGATATTCAGATGGGACAGTTCAAGCGTCTCGGAGTGATCGCAGACTGGGAACATCCGTATCTCACTATGTCTCCCGATTTTGAGTCGAAGGAAGTCAAAGTCTTCGGCGAGATGTATAAAAAAGGCTTCATTTATAAAGGCTTTAAGCCGGTCTACTGGTGCCCGAAGGACGAGACCGCGCTCGCAGAGGCCGAGATAGAATATTCCACCGACGACTGTACTTCGATCTACGTGAAGTTCCGCGTCAAGGACGATAAAGGACTCCTCGACGGAGTATGCGATAAGAATGACACTTATTTCATTATATGGACTACGACGACCTGGACTCTTCCCGGAAACCTTGCAATAGCTCTCAACCCGGTAGAAGAGTATTCCTTGACCAAAGCGGGAAACGAGTATTATATCACGGCGACCGCTCTGCGTGACAAAACGATGAAGGCAGGCGGGATCGAAAGCTACGAGACCGTCAAGACCTTCAGAGGGAATGAACTCGAATTTATGAAGGCTTCCCATCCGTTCCTTGACAGAGAGAGCCTTATAGTCAACGCTGACTACGTTACTATGGACAGCGGTACCGGCTGCGTCCATACCGCTCCCGGTTTCGGCGCGGACGACTACGTTACCTGCAAGAGGTACGGTATAGACATCATCGTTCCTGTCGACGACCGCGGGTATCAGACAGAGGACGCGGGAAAATTCGCC
>CACZZA010000057.1:0-17700 GCA_902785485.1 uncultured Ruminococcus sp.
GATCACCTGCGCGTCGAATTCCTTGACGTATCCGAGGACCGAAACAAGCACCTTGTGTGTGCCGAGTCCCCATACGTTCAGATCCGACTGGTCGTGACGCAGATCGATAAGACCGTCGTATCTGTCTCGCAGCTCGTAAAAGCTTCCGCTCTCACTTTCGCCGCTCTTATAGTGGATCGTAAGGTTTTCAAGCGGGATGTCGTACGCCTCGTACTCGACTCTGACGTCCTCGTTCTTTTCGTCGTCCCAGTAGTGCCTTTCTTCGGTGTGCTTTCTTCCGCCCTCGTAGATGACGATGGGATCCAGCTCTATCGACTCGACCTCCGTTTCGGTCACGTTGATCTTGAAGCTCGTTTCGACTCCGTCCGCGGATACTATGACGGTGTGCTGACCTACAGACCACTCGCTCCCTTCGGGCTGGTTTGCCGTGAGCATTAAATCGCGTCCGCACGCGTCTCTGACTTCGTCGAACCTCCCCTCGAACGTCTGTTCGTTGCTGAGGGTCACTTTGATATGCTCCGGCTTGTCGTCATAGCGGTAGAAGTTACCTTCCTCCCTCATGTCGAACCAGCCGCGGGTATGCTCCAGTACGGTGACGTTGTCCGCCTCTATCGACGTCACTCTGACGTCGTCGGCGTGAACGAGACCTACCGGGAGCATTGAGAAGATCATGACCGCCGCGATCATAAATGCGAAAAATCTTGACCGAAGCGATCTTTGAGAAACAACCGTTTTACCCATGATTTTCGAGACCTTCCTTTCGAAATATTTGATATACAAAATTATTATATCATAATAAAAAACAAAAGTAAAGGGGTTAGATAAAAAACTTCGCCGCAAAAGCACGGCGAAGCAGATCGTGTATTCTGATCGATATCGCTTTCGAAGACCGTTATTTTACGAGCTTGTCGGCAACGTACAGACCGTTTGCCGCCGCCTGAGACAGACTGCGCGTGAAACCGGCTCCGTCGCCTACCGCGTAGATCCCGTCGCAGCCTTTAAGCTCAAAGTCCTCGCATTCCGGTCTTGCGGAATAGTATTTGCACTCGATGCCGTAGAGCAGGGTATCGTAGTTTGCCGTGCCGGGAGCGACGTTGTCGAGAGCGTCAAGCGTTTCGATGATGTTATCGAGCTGACGCTTCGGCATACACAGACTGAGGTCTCCGGGGACCGCTCCTTCGAGCGTCGGACGGGTCGTAGACGCCGCGAGACGCCTTTCGTCGGTCCGCCTTCCGAGCTTGAGGTCGCCGAGACGCTGAACCAGCACTCCGCCGCCCGAAATGAGGTTGCTCAGCCGCGCGACGTGGCGCGCGTAGTCGATGGGGTCGTTGAACGGCTTCGTGAATTTCATCGTCGTAAGGAGCGCGAAGTTGCTGTTCTGGGTCTTCTTGTCCTCGTCGCGGTACGAATGTCCGTTGACGGTCAGTATCCCGTCGGTGTTCTCTGTGACGACGTGTCCTCTTTCGTTGAAACAGAACATACGCGTCTTGTCGCCGTACGCTTTGGAACGGTAGTATATCTTAGGCTCGTATATCTTCTTCGAGAAGTCCTCCCATACAAGGGAGGGAAGCTCGACGCGCACTCCGACGTCTACCTGATTGTTTTCGAGCGGGATGCCGTTCTTTCTGCACCAGCCGCTGAAGAACTTCGATCCCGCGCGGCCGACGGCGATGACGATACGGTCGGCGGAGAAGACTTCTTCTCCCCGGGCGGAAGAACAGTAAACGGTCTTCTTTTCGCGGTCTATGTCCGTGACCTCGGTGTCCGCCATAACGTCGCACCTTTCGGCAATGTACTCGATCAGCTTTTTCATCGTGTCGAAGTTCTTATCGGTGCCGAGGTGCTTCAGCTGCGCCTGGAGCATGTGCAGGTCGTAGCGCAGACAGAGCTTTTTCAGATCGTTGTTCGGCTGATAGCGCTCCGTCACCGCGCCGAAGGAGACGAGGATGCGGTCCGCCTGCTCGATATAGTCGATGACGGTCTTGTCGGGGATGAAGTCCGTCAGCCACCCGCCGTATTGGGTGGAAATGACGTATTTTCCGTCGGAAAAAGCGCCCGCGCCCGCCATACCTTCCATAATGGCGCATTTTTCGCATTTGATACAGCTTTTCGTTTTATGGGAAACGACGGGACATACTCTTTTCTCGAGCGGATGACCCTTTTCGATGACCGCGATACGGACTCCGGGTTTGGATTCGAGAAGCCTGTAAGCGCACATAAGTCCGCCTATCCCGCCTCCGATAATGATGATGTCGTAGTTTTTCATTCTCATACCTTCTTGTCGTTCAGACACAAAACTATACCGGCTTTTGCATTGAAAAGCCGGTGAGTTGAGCCTATGGATTTTCAGCGGCCGCTTTTGACCCGCTTTTTCTGGACGGTGCGTATGATCTTTCTCATTTCCGAGCCGACAAGGAACCTGTCCTTGTTGTACTCTATAAAGAAGGGAGTAAGGTCGTCCGCGTTGATGACTCCGTTCACCTGCTTGGAAAACTTGACTTTTCTGCCGGTGAACAGAACGATGTTGTAAACGGGAACGTTGTTCACGTGTTCTTCGCGCAGGAGCTGGCGGATCGCTTCGTATGCGTTCTCGTTGGCTTTCTGAGGATCGGGGAAAGTAAAGGTGCGGTCGTTGAGCGTCCTTTTCCACGGTCCGTCGTTCCTTATCTCGACGTATCCGTCGCCGGGGACCTGCTTGATGACGAAAACTCCGCCCTTGTTGACGAAGAGCAATTCCACGTTGACGAGTTTTTTGCCCTGATTCACATAATCATAGCTGAAAAGACGGACGTTTTTGAGCGTTCGTCTCCTCGAAAAGCGCAGGCTGAGATATCCGAATCCGAAATTGCGGTGGTTACGGTAATTCCGGAGGATCTTGACCGACTGCATCCTCGACCAGATATATAAAACGAGGTACAGGATCGCAACAACTATCGCCGCTATCCCGATGATCAAAAAAAACTTTCCCATTTTATTGACGTATCCTTTTTAATATTATTCGGACCGTTACGATGATAAAACGGCTTTACGCGTCTTCTCCCACTGCTTCGGAAAGATAGTTGACGACGTCGCCCACAGTGACGAATTTGTGGATGTCTTCGTCGGAGATCTCGATGTTGAACTTTTCCTCGCACATGAGGATAAGGTCGGCAAGCTCAAGCGAGTTTACGCCGAGATCGGAAACGAGGACGCTGTCCATGGTGACTTCGGAAGGGTCTATCTGAAGAGCTTCTTCCAGCATTTCTTTGACTTTTTCGAACATAATGACTATTATCTCCTTTTTGAAAAACTCATATTGAAGGTCCGTTCGGAAGAAGTTTTTCCAAACGGTTACAGTATATTATAACAAACGCGTTTTCTTTTGTCAACATTTTTCGGCATACATTATTTTCAATATTACGTCTTTGCCTTTTTTCCGCATTGAATATTGCGCGGATTTCGTCCGAGAGGTTGAAAATCTCCGCGGGATATAGTATAATAGATACGCGGGGGCAGTTATTATTATGAACCGCGGAGCGCCCGCCGGAGAATAAAAACGATGGAAAAAAAGCAGAATATAGGAAAGAAAAAGCGCCTGATACGCGTATTTATACTGACAGCGTCGGCGGCTTTGCTGATATGCGTGATCGCCCTGCCGACAGCCGGAGCCATAATGAAACACAGCGTAAAAAACAGAATAAAAAACACGGACGAGCTGAAAAACCTCGGAAAATTCGATTGCGTCATAGTCCTCGGCTGCCGGGTTTACGACAACGAACGTCCCGCCGATATGCTCAAAGACAGGCTTGAAGCCGCGCTTTCGCTTTACGAAAAGGGAGTAGTCGACACTTTCCTGATGTCGGGAGACCACGGACAGACCGATTACGACGAGGTCAACGTGATGAAGGACTACGCCAAGTCGCGCGGAGTCCCGTCCGAGCGCGTGTTCATGGATCACGCGGGTTTCTCGACGTACGAGACGATGTACCGCGCCAAAGAGGTGTTCAAGGTGGAGAGGGCGGTCATAGTGACCCAATCCTACCATCTGACCAGAGCCGTATATATTGCAAGTAAGCTCGGTATAGACGCGTACGGGTTTTCAGCAGACCTGCGAACCTACGTCGGGCAGACGTCGAGAGATATACGCGAGGCGCTCGCGAGGGTCAAGGATACCGTCAAATGCATATTCAAGCCGGAGCCGAAATATCTCGGCGAGGCGATCCCTATCTCCGGTAACGGCGACCTGACGAACGACCGGAAGGTATGATGAGCGGGAACCGGGACGAAAGGAAGTAATTATGAAAAAATCGATTTTATTTTATATATCGCTGCTGATCCTCGTATTGTCTGTTTTTGCGGTCACGGTTTCGGCGGACGGAGAGACCGAGGCGGATAAGCCGGTCTCCATTGCCGTTTCCGGCGGAATGAAGACGTTGTACTCCGTCGGAGAGCCGCTCGACGTGTCGGGAGGCAAGATCTCGGTGACTTACAAGAGCGGCGAAGTCCGTGAAGTCGCTTTGACGAAAGAGGCGGTGTCGGGTTTTGACTCGTCTTCGCCCGGAAAAAAGACGCTGACTCTTACATACGAAGACCTCACGGCGGAGTTCGAGATCACCGTACGGAAGCCTGTCGCGCTCGCGATAACGTCGGATAAATACGGTATAGACGTTCAGTTTGTGACCGGTATCGCTCCGGGAACGAAGGTGTCCGAATTGCTCGCTCACATAAACGAAAAGGACGCGGTCTCTGTGCGCGACGGGGAAGAGGCGGTCAAGGGCGACCCGGTCGTCCGTACGGGTATGAAGATCGATCTTTTGTACCCCGATTCCAACGAACTCGTTCAGACTCTGACCTTCGTCGTCACCGGGGACGCCAACGGAGACGGAAAGGTGTCGCTTACCGATCTTCTGAAGGTGGCGTCGCACCTGAGCGGAAGCAAACGGCTCAAGGGCGAGCAGGAGAGAGCGGCGCTCGTCACGGGCGGAAAAGAGATCTCTTCGGCGGATCTTGAAAAACTCGAAAACGTCGTTCTCGGCATATCGACGATCGGAGGCTGATCATTATGAAAAAAACTCTGATCTTCTGTCTGTGCCTCCTTATCTCTGTCTCGGCGGCGGCGGTCTTCGCGTTCTCCGTAAAAGCGGCTCCCGAAGTCAGCGCGGAGTTCGGAAAAGTATATAAAGGCGAACATTTTTCGGTGATCTTATACGTCGAGGGTGGAGGAGTGTACGGCGTTTCCGGCGCCTTTTCGTACGACGAAAGCAAGATGGCGCTCGACGGCATCCGGTCACTGCTGAACTCGCCATATAAGCTTGAGACGGGCGCAAATTCGTTTCTTGTTTACGATACCTCGATGCGTAATCCCATAAATTCGCATACACCCGTCCTTGAATTCGAGTTCAGGCTCCTCGACGGAACAGGGGTAGGAGAAGAACTGACTTTTTCTTTCAATTCTCTGACGCTTTCCGACGGCGAGAGCGATTATACTTACGGCAAGTCGGAATTCAAGGCGAACGTGCTTGAAGCGCCCGAAGAAAATCTGTTCCTCTCGTCGCTCGCGGTTGAGGGGTACGAGCTTTCGCCCGCTTTTTCCAAGGACGTATATAATTATATGGTAAAAGTCGACGGATCGGTCAAAAGACTCGCGGTAAAAGCCGAGGCGGAGGATCCGGACAGCAAGGTCGAGATCTCCGGAGAGGTGCTTTCGGAGTCGGGGACCTCCGAAGTGGATGTAAAAGTCACGGGAAAACGCGGCGGAGAGAGAACATACCGTATCAACGTTCAGAAGGAAGCCGTTACGTCCGAAGGCGGCGGAAAACTCGCGTCGCTCGGCGTCGAGGGGTTTCTTATCTCGCCCCGGTTCGATCCGTCTCGAACGAAATACGCGGTCTACGTTCCCTATGAAACGACCTCCGTCAAAGTCATAAGCGAAGTCGCCGAAGAGGGAAGCGAAATAACGGTAGAAGGCAACGAAGACCTTTCCGTCGGCGATAACTTCGTCACTTTGACGCTGAACTCCCCGGACGGGACGAAAGAGACCTACGAGATAAAAGTCGTCCGCGCTCCGATGTACTCCGGTAAAGCGGAGGAAGAGAAGGCGCCCGATAAAAAAGCGGCGGCCGCGACTGACGGTCTGCCCCTCTGGGTCGTCCTGCTCCTCTGCGTAGTGTTTCTGACCGGCGGAGCGTTCGGAGGATATTTCCTTCACAAACGCTTCCCGGACGGAGTGATAGTGGCGTTCAAGAAGCGCTTCGGACGAACAAAACTCTATAAGTAAAAGAGCGAAAATGGAAATATAAACAAGAATTTTTCGCACTCGGTCTCGCGGCGATGACCACTAATAAGGCATAAGCGTTAGTTCAGTGGCAATTCGCGTTTCGTCCGTTCTCTCCCACTCGACGTACACAAAGTACGCCTTCGGGGAGAGAACGAACGATCCTCATCCACGATACCTTCGCGCAGGGCGATCCATCGCAGGTAGAGTTACTTTCAGAAGAAACGAGGAAGCACAAACTCCACCTACGAAGCCGAGCGAACGCCTATGTCAATAGCTCACCCCTCTGGGGGAGCTGTCGACGAAGTCGACTGAGAGGGCACGCGTGCAGTTGGTTACTATTCGTAAAACCCTCTCCGTCACGGCGGGACGGACACCGCCGCGCCTCCGTCACGGCGGGACGGACACCGCCGCGCCACCTCTCCCAAAGTGAGAGGTACCGGGTAGTGTTCGCTCGCTGGATCGAGGTGATGTCTGTGGCTGTCGCTTGTAACGGGAAACGTTAGTTCGCTAAATTCTTGTTTATCTTCTTTTCCTCTGAAAGGTTTAGAGGGGTTAAGGGGAACCTTTCCTTAAAAGGTTCCCCTTGCGTTTTCCTCGCTAAATTCTTGTTTACCGTCTTACGATCTTTTTCAAAACAAAAAAGAGGCTGTTTTCAGCCCCTTTTTACGTTTTTTCCCGATTATTTTTCTTCGCTTTTGTCGAGGAATTTGTAGCAGAGCGCCGCAAGAACACCGCCGACCAGCGGAGCGACGATGAACACCCAGACGTCTTTAAGCGCGTCGCCGCCTATGAAGAGCGCGGGAGCGAACGAACGGGCGGGGTTGACCGAAGTGCCGGTCAGACCTATGCCGAAGATATGGACGAGAGTCAGCGAAAGACCGATGACGAGTCCTGCGACCTTTGAGTATTTCTCTTTGGAAGTGACTCCGAGGATCGCGAGTACGAATACGAACGTCAGGATTACTTCAATGATGAGGGACTTGACGACGTCTCCCTGATAAAGTCCGTTCTGTCCGAGTCCGTTATCCTTGCCGATGATAGCCATAAGTACGGCTGATCCGGCGATAGCGCCGAGAAATTGCGAGATAACGTATCCGCAGAAGTCTTTAAGGCTCAGTTTGCCCGTGACGAGCATCGCGATCGAAACCGCGGGGTTGATGTGGCATCCCGAAACGTTGCCGATGGAGTACGCCATAGCGACAATGACGAGACCGAACGCGAACGCGGTCGTCAGTACGTTTGCGCCGGTAAGGACCGCCGCTCCGCACGCGAAGAGGACGAGAACGAACGTTCCGAGACACTCTGCTGCGTATTTTCTGATGGAATCCATAATATGATACCTCCGATATTTTAGCGGTCGCGCCGCTTATTCTGTTTTCATTTTAACACATTATTCATAAAATATCAAGCGTGCCGCCTCATTTTATTAAAATCTTCAAAACGATTGCAAAGCCGTTTGTTTTATGCTATACTACAAAAAGTCATATCAAATATAAGTTACACGGAGAAAACCGATGAAATATTCTGCGGTAATATGGGACTGGAACGGAACTCTGCTCAACGACGCGCCCGCGTCCCTCGCGGCGGTCAATCATATATTCGGCAAAATGGGCGTCCCGCTCATTACCGAAAGTCAGTACAAAGAAGCGCTCGATACGCCTATTTCAAAATTCTACGAGCGTTTTCTCGATCTCGGCAAGGTCGATACAGACCTTCTCTCGAAACAGTTTTACGATTATCTCGATCTCCACGAGGACGAGATCGGACTCCAGCCCGGCGCGAAGGAAACGCTGCGCCGTCTTCACGAAGCGGGGACCAAACAGTACATTCTTTCGGCGGCGTGGAACGACGACATTCTGCCTCTGCTCGAAAAGTACTCCATCGGGGCGTATATCGACGGTGTTTTCGGGGCGAGCGACCGCGAGATCGGCTCCAAGCTCGAGCGCGCCGTCGAAATGGCGCATAAATATTCCTTCGGAGGCAGGAGCGCCTGCCTTGTCGGAGACACGTATCACGATTTTGAATGTGCGAAAGCGATAGACGCGGACTGCCTGCTCATTTCCTGCGGACACCAGAACGTTGAAAAGATCCTGCGTTCGGGACTTCCGGTCTACCCGACCTTTGAGGAGATGTCGGAGCATTTATTCAGTTGAACAAAAAGGGAGTTGATTTCTTTGGACGTTGTTTCGATATTGCTGATCGGCGCGGGACTGTCGATGGACGCCTTCGCTGTCTCTGTTTGTAAAGGACTCGCGCTCGGCGAGCGCTACCGCCTTTCGCACTCGCTCAAAGCGGGAGCGTATTTCGGCTTTTTTCAGGCTTTGATGCCGCTTCTCGGGTACTGTCTCGGAAGCGCGTTCAGCGAATACGTCGAAAAATACAGTCCTTTTCTGTCCTTCGCGCTCCTCGCTTTCGTGGGAGGAAAAATGCTGTACGAGGCGATAAAATGGGACGGGGAAGAACGCAACGCGGATATGGACGTCAAAACGATGCTGCTTCTCGCTTTGGCGACGAGTATCGACGCGTTCGCGGTCGGAGTCGCGCTTGCTATGCAGGATGCGCTGATCTTTCCGAGCGTCGCCCTGATCGGAGTCACGACCTTCATTTTTTCGCTCGTCGGAGTCAAGATCGGAAACCTTTTCGGCGCCGGACACAACCGCGCGGCGACCGCCGTCGGAGGAACGATACTGTTCGGGCTCGGCGTCCGCTTTCTGATAAGCGGTATTATCGGATAATAAGATGTAATGATCGCAAAAAACGCCCGTCGGCTCGGTATGCCGGCTCGGGCGTTTTTTCCGTTTCTGAACGGTTTATCCGTCTTTTACTTGCACGAACGGGAGGAATTCGAGTTTTTCGAGTTCTGGGATTTAGCCTTGTTCTGTGCCTTCGACTGGCTCTGGGACTTTTCGGAAGTCTGCTTCTTTGCGCGGCTTGACTCGTTTTTCTGCTGAGTGGATTTCTTGTTTTCCATTTTAATTCTCCTTTGTTCGGACGCTTTTTGCGTCTTTACTCTGAGTATTGCCGCGTCCTGCGGGGAATATGACGGTAAAGCCGAGGTAATTTTTTCCCGTAAGTCAAAATAATACCACGCGGACAAAAAGTAAATACTTTATGACTCATGTTGACAAAACGTTTGTTTTTATTTATAATAAAATTGACTTTTTATATTATCTTTGAGAAATGGAGAACGGATGATGTCGAACAAATACGTTTTACATAAAAGATTACGACGGGGAGCGTGTCTTCTGCTCTTCGCCGTGTTCCTGCTTTCGACGTTCATATCTCCCGCGTCCCTGAGAACGCGGGCGGAAACGTACAGGACGGGCGTCGTCTCGACCGAGGGGTCGAGGCTCAACGTCCGCGCGGACGCGGGAACGGCGGATTCTTCGGGCAAAGCGATCGCGATCCTCGGACAGCTGAACGATCAGACCTCCGTCACCGTCACGGGAGAGAAGGTCGATTTCGAGGGCAAGCTATGGTACGAGATCGTTTACGGCTCCGGACGCGGATACGTCTATTCGCAGTATATACGCTTCTACGACCCCGGAGATATACCGATCACCGACATACCCGTCACTAACCCCTACGAGAACATCTCGTTTGAAGACGCGCTGAACAAAGAAGGCTTCCCCGAGTCGTACAAGGCGAGTTTACGCGAGATACATAAGCTCTATCCGAACTGGTATTTCAAGGGACTTAATACGGAAATGACCTTTGAACAGGCGGTCAACGGAGAGAGCAGGCCCGGCATCAGCCTGATCTCGGTCTCGTCTCCTTCCTCGTGGAAAGCGACGGATCAGGGCGCGTACGATTTCGAGAACAACACCTACGTCGGTTACGACGGTCCGTCCTGGGTCCGCGCCTCGCGCGAGATCATAATGCACTTTATGGACCCGAGGTGCTTCCTCGATCCCACTTCGATATTCCAGTTCCTCGAGCAGTCCTACGACGGAAGCCTCCAATCGGTAGACGGAGTACGTCAGCTCATCAAAGGCTCGTTTATGGAGAACGACGTCACCGATACGGACGGCAGTACGCTTAATTACGCGGATACGATATACGCCGCCGGAAGGACATATAACGTCAATCCGTACGTGCTTGCCGCTATGATCGTGCAGGAGCAGGGGTACGGAGGCACGTCGAGACTCATCTCCGGCAACACCTCGCCTTACGTCGGTTATTTCAACTATTTCAACGTCGGCGCCTACAACGACGGAGTGCGCGACGCCGTGACCCGCGGGCTTTGGTACGCGTCGCAAGGCTCGGACGGCTCGTCCGTCAGCTATCTGCGTCCGTGGAACACGCGCGCAAAGGCGATCAACGGCGGCGCGATGTACTACGCGTCGGGATATATCAACCGCGGACAGAATACGCTGTATCTGAAAAAGTTCAACGTTCAGGGATCAAGTCCTTTCACACATCAGTATATGACGAACGTGCGCGGCGCGCTCAGCGAGGGGCAGCTCCTTTACAAAGCGTATTCGGAAGAAATGAAAAAGACCTCGCTTTCGTTCCTTATCCCGATCTATTCCGAGCTTCCCGAAACGCCATGTCCGGCTCCCACCGGCGACGGCTCGCCGAATATGAAGCTCAAGACTCTGTCCGTCAACGGATACTCCCTCACCCCCGATTTTGATAAAGACACTCTCGAATACACCGTCGTCGTTCCGTTCAGCGTGACCAAAGCAAAGGTCACTGCCGAGCCTTATCACTCGGGCGCGAGCGTGGAAGGAGCGGGAGAGATCGAACTCAAGGAGGGAACGACCGACGTCTCGCTGACCGTTACGGCTGAAAACGGATATATACGTATCTACGTCATACACATAGCGAGAGAAGAGGACGCCGAAGCGGGGAAGGTGGTCTTCTCGTCGGACTACGACTACGACGGCTTTTACGTGACCAACGTTTATCCGTCGACGGAGGTATCTGTCCTCTGTGACACGATAGTCGTAGAGGGGAGCGCCAGAGTCGAGACCCCGAACGGAGACGAAAGGGAGGCGTCCCAGTTCGTCGCCACGGGAGACTATATCAAGTTCTATCTTCCCAATGAAAATCAGGATCTTTACGGTACGTTCATTGCGGTCGTCAAGGGCGACGTCAACGGAGACGGCGTAGTTTCGCTCGGAGATCTTGTCAAAATAAGGAACAAGATACTCGGATCCGCGTCTTTCAGCGAGATACAGACAATGAGCGGAGACCTCAACGCCGACGGGGACGTAACGATGGGCGACCTTATCCGCATAAGGAATTACATTCTCGGCACCGGCACGATAGGAGGCTGAATTTAATGAAACATTTGAAATATATCTTTATATCGGCGCTTATCGCCGTTTCGTTCGCGCTCTCGGCGCTTACGGTGTCCGCGGCGGACGCGTATCTCAGCATTTCTTCCGCCGAGTGCAGCGTCGGCGACTCCGTTTCGGTAAACCTCACGGTCTCGGGCGAAAAGGTCGGCGGTTATACCGTCACGGTCACCTATTCGACGGGACTTCTCGAGTTCGTTTCCGCGACTTCCGCCACCACGGGCGCGACGGTCACCTCGAACGACTCCGGCGGAGTCCTCAAGATCGTACACATGTATAACGACACAAACGAAGGCACTCTGACCGCTACTTTGAATTTCAAAGCGACAAACAGCGGGACCGCTCAGCTTTCCGCTCAGTTCATCGGAGTCGGACCCGTCGTAGACAAGACGGGAGACGAGCTTGACGCGGCGATCTCCGGCGGCGGGACCGTCACCGTTTACCCGGCGCGCACGGCGTCTTCCGACTCCAGACTCGTGTCTCTCGCGATCTCTCCCGGCTCTCTCGATCCGGCGTTCGATCCCGAGCTGCCGTATTACTCCACCACCGTTCCCGCGTCCTGCTCCAATCTTGCCGTTTCCGCGGTCAAGAACGAGGAACACGCGTCCGTCAGGGTCATCGGTTCTTCCGGACTCCAGTACGGGACCAACGTCGTAGTAGTCAGAGTCACCGCGGAAAACGGTGAAGTCAGGGAATATGAGATCACCGTAAACAGACTTCCCGAGTCGCTTGAGACCGAGGAGCCGGATCCCGACGATCAACCCGCGATGCCTTTCGTCACCTACATAAACAAGGATGGCGAAAAAGAGGCGTATGAAGTGACACCTATCGAAGACGCGGAGACCCTCCCCGCCGGCTTCAAGCTCTCAAAGACCACGATAGACGAGAAGGAAGCGCCCTGCGGATTTAACCCGGATATAGGAATGTACATAGTCTACGTCAAGGACGAGATGAGAGACATTGACGGATTTTACGTGCTTCATCCCGGAGCCGAGGTCACTCCTCTCGACTTCATTTCGACCGAGAGCAAGTATATCATCCTCGACGCCACAGACGTCATCCCTCCGGAAAACTATGTTCTCGACGATTATGAGATCGACGGAAAGACACATAAGGTGTTTTTCCTTAAATACGACAAAAATCCCGACCACGTACTCGTTTACGCGTTGAACTCCGAGGGGAAGAACGGCATTTACGTTTACGATCTCAAAGAGAAGACAATGCAGAAGTACGGCATACTCGACGGCGGTGATTACGCGATAGAGACCACGGTCCCCGAGTCGGGTCGTACCTCGCCGGAGACATCGACTCCCGACACCGAGCCTTCGCGCGAAAGCAAGGGCGGAAGCACTCTCGGCACCATACTTAAAATAGGCATCCCCGCGGCGCTCGTTATAACGATCGTGGTACTCATCATAACTTCAAGAGGCGGCAAAAACCGCGGCAACGACGATTATTCCGGGGAAGACTACGAGGGCGACGGGGACGAATTCGACGAGGACGAATTCGACGAGAGCGTTTACGACGACGGCGAAAACGAACGCCGTTACTCGGAAGATCCTCTCCCCGAAGAACTCACCGAAGACAAAGAGTTTGACGTACCGGAGGATGAGGCCGCCGAAAACGCCGACGACGGAAAAGAGATAGATATGGACGAATATCTCCGTCAGATAAGAGAAAACAACGGAGACAACGACACAGATCAAGGAGTATGACTTAAATGAAGATCACTGCCACGGGCGACGCTTTGCTCATTCAGGGTTTTCCCGAGGACGGATACGAAGGGTTTGACGAGGTCAAGGATTTCATAATGCGAGGAGACGCGAGGTTGGGAAATCTCGAGACCACCGTCACCGACTGGGACACCTATCCTTCCGCCTATTCCGGCGGAACGTGGCTCAGCTGTGAGCCGCGCGTGCTCGATCAGTACCTCAGGCTCGGCATCAATTTTATCAGCCTCGGAAACAATCACGGAATGGATATGGGACCCGACGGACTTCTCGAAACGGTAGAGAACGTCAAGCGGCGCGGAGTCGCGTTCGCCGGGGCGGGCGCAGACCTCACAAAAGCGTCCGAACCCGCCTACCGCACCTTCAAAAGCGGACGCGTGGCTTTTATATCTATAACCGCGAGCTTCAACGACGCCGCGAGAGCGGGTCTTACCACACGCACGATGAAGGGACGCCCGGGAATAAACCCGATGAGGAAGAAGTTCATCATCAGCATCACGCCCGAGCATTTTGAGGTCTTGCGCGAGATCATCGCCAATACCAAGATCAACGGCTCCCGCGAGATCTGCATCCGCGACGGCTTTTACCCCAAATTTCCGGAAGGAACTCTGCGTATAGGCGATTACACCTTCGTCCGTACCGAAAACGGCAGGGAGGAGAAGGGCACGCGCTGCAACAAGCACGACCTCGAAAGGACCGCTGCCTCCCTCAAAGACGCGTCGTATATCGCCGATTACCGCATAGTTTACTCGCATAACCACGTCATAAAGGGCGACGATATGGGCGAGCCGGACGACGCGGAATTCGAGTTTGCTCATTTCTGTATCGACTCCGGCGCGGACGCCTTCATCGGCACGGGTGTCCACGAATTCCAGCCGATCGAGATGTATAAAGGCAGACCGATCTTCCATTCGCTCGGAAACTTCTGTTTCCAGTCGAATATGCTCGCTTATCAGCCGTACGATCAGTTTGAAAAGTTCGGTTATCCTCCGACGATGACCGATATTCAGATAATGGCGGACAAGAACAAGGACTGGACTATCGGGCTGCACACGAAAAAAGAGTGTTTCCGTACCGCGATCCCGTATCTTGAATACGACCGCAACAGACTGATAAAGGCGGAAATATTACCCGTCGAACTCGGATTTGAGAAGGAGCGCACGTTCAAAGGCATACCGTACAGGGCAAACGAAAAACAGACTAAAGAGATATACGAACGTCTGGCGAGCCTTTCGGAGCCTTTCGGAACGAAGCTCGTTCTCCGTCAGGACGGCATCATGGAAATAGTCCTTGACTGAAAAAGAAAACAAGAGGCTGTAAAAAAACAGCCTCTGTTTTTGTGCGAAAATGAAAAGCTAAACAAGAATTTAGCGAAGGATTTGAACGATCAAAATAACGAACGATCGGCACAGACTTCACCTCGTGAGCATACGGAAGCGGTTTCCACCAAGGCTCCTTTTGGATAAAGGGAGCTGTCAGCCACGCGGAGATATGTGTGTAATTGTCGCTTTCTTCATCGCGAGGCTGACTGAGGGATTGACCCCCGAACGGCTGCCGATCGTGTACACTTAAGCCTATTACAATGGTTTTAGTCTTATTCCCGGAAGGTTGGTTGCTTTCTTTCGTTCGTTGCTGTATTCAAAGCGATCAAAAGTCGTTAGTGGGTCAATCCCTCAGTCGGCTAACGCCGACAGCTCCCTTTATCCAAAAGGAGCCTTGGGTCTGTGCCTCTCCTTCACTCAATGCTTTGCCGTTTATCATATTCCGATTTTTCGTTACATCTTACTACGCTGAATTCTTGTTTATCTTCTTTCCCTCTGTAAGGTTTCGAGAGGGGTGCGGGGAGGACCTTTCCTTAAAAGGTCCTCCCCGCGCTCCCGTTCCTCCGCTACAAAACTAAAAAAACTGCTGTCGCAAACTAAATTTGCGACAGCCTGATTTTTTGTTATACTATCACACGAATTCGACGGTAACACTGCCGACTGAGTCGCGTACGGAGACCGTTATGCTTTTTCCCGCGACCTGTTCGCGCTCCGGGACGTTCACGCTCCCGAGTGTGTCTTTACATTCGGTCACGACGTTCCATTCGGAAGGAACGTGCAGAGTCACTTTTCCGACGGAGTTGCGTACGGAGACTACTCCGAGTCCGTTGTAATGCTCTTTGTTTATGAAATACACGTGAATATTTCCCACGTTATCAGACACGACGCAGCCTCCGGGATCGTTCGCGTCAAAATACAGCGTCGAATTGCCGAGCCTCGCGTTTTCTCTGCCGCCCGACCGCTTTGTCAGGGCGCCGACTCCGATCGTCAACAGCAGAGCGGCGAGAAGTAATGTCCAGTTTGAGATCATGTTGGGATCCTCGCGTCCGAGCCACGAGGCTATCACTCCTTCAAAGAGCATGAACAGGAACGCGAGAGGGAAGAAGATCGCGTGAAATCTCAGTTTGACGCATTCGCTGACGATCCACGAAAGCAGGATAACGCCTCCGATGACGTGCCAGAGAGTGATGCCTATCCCGAACGAAAAACCCACTCCGTCAAGGATGAGCGCCGCGGCGGCGAGGATAAGCACGAGTCCCCAGAACACCGAGCGCGATACGGTAAAGAAGCCGTTATTTTTGTTACTCATTTTATTGACCTCGTTTCTTCTGTTTTGTCGCGGACTATTTTGTAATACATCCGCGAAATGTACGTTTTTTTGACAGTTCCGTAAAATCCCGCCTCGCCGACCCCGGTGGGAGAGCGGAGCAGAGAGCAGATCTTCGCCGTGTTGACGATACAGCTTTTCGACGCTTTCGCAAAGCTCCGCGGAAGGATGAGTTCAAGCTCGTGCAGCCGCAGGGGACTGACGAAAACGTCGTTCGCCGTGTGAACGTAGGTTTTCGACGCCATGACTTCCGCGAAAACGATCTCGTTTGCGTTGATGAACCTTTCCGCGCCTCCAGAGCGGACGGACAGCGCGTTTCCGCGTTCGAGCAGATCCTGTACTCCTTCCGTCAGCCGGGAGATCTCGGGAGTCAGGCTTTTTGCGCGTATGACTATCTCTTCTTCGGAGCTATCGTCGATCTCAAGCCGAAGTTTCACCGTCCCGCGTCTCCTTTTTCTTTGTTTTTCCTTTGATTATACTATACACTCCCCGGGCAAAAAAATCAATCCTGTTTTCGCGACCGGCAGAAAAATGACGCTGAAAGGCAGAAAAACAGTCTTTTTGAGAACGGAAAAACAAAAACTATTGAAAAAATTAAAACTATATGTTATAATATTATGAATAAATATATTTGATCCGTTCAAGGAGTCCTGTAAATGCAATTTCTCATAATCGGAATGATCGTAGCGGGCAGCCTTCTTATGGTCTACAACATCATCCGCTACGCTCAATTCATCAAAAGATGCAAGGATCTGGAAAAGGATACCGTCAAAAGCGGCGTTCTGCTCATCCCGCTCTTGCTCCTGATATTCTTCCTTATCGGGTATATCGGAGTCGGAGTCAGCGGAGTGGCTAATATCCTTATCTCCTCGATACTTTTCGGGGGAAGCGTGTTCGTGTTCCTGCTGCTGCTCGTTATGTTCATGATAGTCGAGCGTATCGTAGACACCGAACAGGTGCTTGCCGCGCAGTACGACGAGGTCCGGCTCGAGATAAGCGAAATGACCAAGGACGCCATGGCGGTCTTCCGCGTCAATCTGACGAAAGACGAGATAGAGGAACGCGGCGGAAAATATCTGTACGACTCCGATCTCGAAACCGACAAATATTCCGAACTGCTGTCTTCTCGCGGATCGCGTGTCATCGATCCGCTTTACAAAGGGTCTAAACGCGAGCTTTTCAAACGCGAAGGACTTTTGAAGCAGTATCAGGAAGGGCAGACGTCCGTGTCCGAGATCGTCCTTGTCCGCAGAAAAGACGGCGTCCCGACGTTCGTCAATTTTGAAGCTACGCTTACCAAAAAACCGGTCTCGGGCGATGTTATCGCGTTCATCGTCGAACGTCCGTACAACGGAGAGGTCGTCCGCTCGACCCTGCTCGAACGCGTGCTGATGGATCAGTACGACCGTATCGCGTACATAGTCGAGGGACAGTACAAGGTCGTCATAAGCAACGCGGGCAAAAAAGAGGGAATGCTCCTGAACGACGACGAGGACGACTCCTACGAGTCCATCTACCTCAACGTGTTCCTTCCGATGATGGCAAAAGAGGCGAGACCCAAGCCGGGAGAGCCTAATCCGCTCAGACTTTCCGTAATTGAAAACGAACTGAAAACAAAGGACGTTTACGAGGTCAATATCCCGTTCGTGATCGAAGGTGAGACGAGAAACAAACGTTTTCTCTTCTACCGGATAAACGAAAACGCGCGTTTTTATCTTATGCTCCTGTCCGACTCCTCGAAGAGCTTTGAAAAGAAAGATGC
>CACZZA010000057.1:17787-25581 GCA_902785485.1 uncultured Ruminococcus sp.
GGGCAAGAGGCTTGCCCCGGACCCGCTTTTCCGGAGCCTGCTCCGGAGAAAACGCCAAGAGAGGAAGTCAAGACCGAAGAACAGACTCCCGCTCTCGCTCCGCTCAGACTGCTCGTCGTCGACGACAATGAGATCAACCGCGAGATCGCGGAACTGCTGTTGACGTCGGAAGGACACGAGGTCGACCTTGCGTGCGACGGCGGAGAGGCGGTAGAAAAAGTCAAAAACGCCGACGCCGGACGCTACGACGCCGTACTCATGGACGTACAGATGCCCGTGCTGAACGGATATGAAGCCACGTTCGCCATAAGGGCGCTGGACGACAAAGCAAAAGCGGGGATCCCCGTCGTCGCAATGACCGCAAACGCGTTTGCCGAAGACAAAGCGCAGGCGGATAAGGCCGGGATGAACGGATACGTCACCAAGCCGATCTCTTACGACGAGATCGTCTCGGTTTTGGGAAAACTGCTCGGTCAGGCATAAAATCAAGAAAAAATAACGGAGCTTTAATGATATGAAAGATCAAACGTCAGTTTCGTCCGAAGGCAAGACTCGTTATAAACGCCATCTGTCTCCGCTCGGAGTGTGGGCGCTCTCGTTCGGTTGCAGCGTCGGCTGGGGCGCGTTCGTTATGCCGGGTTCGACGTTCCTTCCCATCGCGGGGCCCGTAGGCACGGCTCTCGGTATCTTCGTCGGCGCGGTCGTTATGTTCCTGCTCGGGATGAGCTATCACTACCTGCTCGTCAAATATCCCGATTCCGGCGGTACCTTCACGTTCGCCGGCAAGGTGTTCGGATACGACCACGGTTTTTTGTTCTCGTGGTTCATGGCGCTCGTTTATCTCGCGATAATCTGGGCGAATTCCACCGCTCTGCCCCTTATATTCAGAGGACTTTTCGGCGATCTGCTCGAATTCGGTTATCTCTATACGGTTGCGGGGTACGAGGTCTATACGGGCGAGATAATCCTTTCCGTCCTGTCCATAGTGCTTTTCGGCCTCGTCGCGCTGCGCGGAGGCAAACTCACGTCCGCTGTGCAGATCACGCTCGCTCTGATACTCATAGCCGGCGTTACCGTCGGTTTTGCGTCGGTGTTCTTAAATGGAGACTCCGGAGCCAAGGTCGATTTCACCCCCGCCTTCTCGCCCGATCACTCTCCCGCCGCCGGGGTATTGTTTATCGTATTTCTCACCCCGTGGGCATTCGCGGGTTTCGAATCCGTCTCGCATTCGGTCGAGGAATTCCGTTTTCCGGTCAAAAAAACTTTGAAGATCCTCGGTATCTCCATCGCGACTTCCGCTCTTGCGTACGTTTTTCTGAACTTTATCGCCGCCTCCTCCCAACCCGAGGAGTACGACTCCTGGTATTCCTACGTAAAAGCTCTCGGCGACCCCTCGCTTGACGGGATCCGGGGTCTGCCTGTGTTCAACGGTATATCCGCGGCGCTTGGCGTACCCGGACTCATTATCCTCGGCGTCGCCGCGGCGGCAGGGATCATCACCGGACTTATCGGCAATACCGTTGCCGCAAGCAGACTTGTCGGGGCTATGTCCCGGGACGGAGTGATCCCGGAAAACGTCGGGAAGCTCAACAAACGCGGAGTCCCTTCAAAAGTCATCCTTTTCCTGATGCTGATAAGCCTTCCGATACCGTTCCTCGGACGTTCCGCAATAGGCTGGGTCGTTGACATCAACAGCATCGGTGTCACTATCGCTTACGCTTATACTTCCGCGGCGGCGCTGAAAGAAGCTCTGCGCGAAAAGAACCGCAAAATGACCGTCGTCGGAGGCGCGGGACTCGTTGTGTCTCTGCTGTTTCTGGTATATTTCCTTTTCCCGAACAAATGGTCGGTATCCGGACTCGCGACGGAATCGTACCTGATGCTCCTCGTGTGGATCCTCGCGGGATTTGCAGTTTATTATATCATTTTCCGCCGCGATAAACTCCGCAGGTTCGGACGCAGCACCGCGGTGTGGATGATACTCCTGCTGCTTTTGTTCTCGACTTCGTTTATCTGGATGAGGCAGAAGGCTGATTCCTCCGCGGATGCCGCGTCGGCTTCGATCACTCAGATGATGGAAACCGAGTTTTCCGAAAAAGGTATCGCGCTCTCCGGCGAGGACAGAGCGCAGATCGACGACTCCGTTTCCTCGAACGTCGGGAAAGTGACCGGGGAAGTTATCAGGACCACGGTTTTCCTGTTTATCATCATTACCGCCTCTCTGCTGAGCATCTTCAATATCTACCGGATCGTTTCAAGGCGCCATCTGACCGCCGTCAATGACAAAAACATAGCGGAGCAGAGCAGCGTCGCTAAAACGACGTTCCTGTCGAATATGAGCCACGACATCCGTACGCCTATGAACGCGATTATCGGGTATGTCACGCTCGCTAAACGCGAAAAGGGCGTCACCCCGAAGGTCAGCGAATATCTTTCCAAGATAGAGGCTTCGAGCGACCACCTGCTCGCCCTCATCAACGACGTGCTTGAAATGAGCCGTATCGAGAGCGGCAAGATGGAGCTTGCTCCCGTCCCGTCCGATATGTTCGAGATAATGAACGACGTGAAAAATCTGTTCACGACTCAGATGGAGACAAAGGGGCTTACCTATAACGTCGTTTACGACGAAGTGAAAGATAACAGGGTCCTTTGCGACGCGAACCGTCTCAACCGCGTCCTGCTCAACCTCGTCAGCAACGCGTATAAATTCACTCCGAAGGGCGGAGAAGTCAGGGTCACGCTGAAACAGACCGGCAAAGAGGACGGCAAGGCGATGTTCCGCCTCAGCGTCAAGGATACCGGTATCGGTATGAGTCCCGAGTTTGCCGCCAAGGTGTTCGAGGCTTACGAGCGTGAACGTACCGCCACTGTCGAAAACATTCAGGGTACCGGACTCGGCACCGCGATCACAAAGAGCATCGTCGATCTTATGGGCGGCAATATCGAAGTGTTCACCGAACAGGGCAAGGGATCTGAATTCGTGATAGACGTCGCGTTCCCGATAGACCCCGAAGCCGCCGCGTCGGAAAAGACTTCGGACGGCAAGGAGCGGAAAGATTCCGTCTTTGCCGGAATGCGCCTCCTGCTCGCCGAAGACAACAAGGACAACAGCGAAGTCGCAAAGACTCTGCTTGAAGATATGGGATTTGCCGTGGACGTCGCCGAAAACGGCGAAGACGCGCTCGAAATGATAGCGTCCTCCGAAGTCGGAGAGTATTCCGCCGTCATTATGGATATTGAAATGCCGGTCAAGTCCGGACACGACGCCGCAAAGGCGATCCGCGGACTCAAAAACAAGGAGCTTGCCTTGATCCCGATAGTCGCGCTCTCCGCAAAGGCGTTCAGCGAAGACATAGCCGCGTCCCGCGACGCCGGAATGAACGCGCATATTGCAAAGCCGTTCAATACGGAGAAGGTCTATTCCGTACTGTACGACCTGCTTATCAAATAATAAGATGAGACTTTTTATCGCGCTCCGCTTTGAAGAACCGCTCCTTACGCAGCTCGTTTCGTACCTGAACGGGCTGCGTAAAGCAGGTTTCAGAGGTAATTTCACCAAAAGGGAGAACCTGCACCTGACTCTCGCTTTCATAGGAGAGTATAAAGACCCCTCGCGCGTCCTCAAAGCGATGAAAAAGACTCCGTTCTCACCGTTCGCGCTCAGTACGGGCAGGATCGGCGCTTTCGGCGACCTTATGTGGCTCGGACTCGACGGAACGGACGCGCTCCGCGAATACGTGTCCCGCCTCAGAACGAGTCTCGCTGACGATGGGATCCCGTTCGATAATGAGAAATTTTCCCCTCATATCACCCTTGTCCGCCGCTGTGAAAGGGGAGATGCGCTCCCGCCTCCTCCGGAAGCGCAAGCGGTCTTCCGGCGCGTCTCGCTGATGAAGTCCGACTTCGGACAGAGAGGCATGATCTACACCGAACTCGGATACGTCGACGCGTTCGGAGAGTGAACGGAGGTGCGAATATGAAGCACGTTTATATTTCTTCCTGCCGCAGAGACGGAGGGATATATCATTTTACTTTCGAAGGCGGAAGGCTCGAACTGCGCGAAAAGACGGACGTCGACCGCCCGCTTTATTCCGTTATATCGGAAGGTAAAATGTACGTTCTGACGCGAAAATACGGTGAAAACACGGAAAACGGCGCGCTCGTCACGTTCTGTATCGCGAACGACGGCAGTCTGACGGACCGACACGCTGCGCTCGACACGAAAGGGGCGTTGCCGTGCCACCTCGCCGTCGAGGGGAAGGAAGTCTACGCCGTGAACTATGATTCGGGCAGTATCGTGCTTTTTCCCGATAAGGTCGTGACGCATACGGGAAAGGGAACGAATACGGCGCGTCAGGAGGCGCCGCACACGCATTTCGTCGGGCTGACTCCGGACAAAAAATACGTGCTGTGTACCGACCTCGGAACGGATACCGTTTTCGTTTACGACAGGGCGTTGAACGAAGTTTCAAGGGCTGAGGTCCCCGCGGGGAGCGGATGCAGACACCTGTGTGTTACGAATGACCTCGTTTACTGCCTGAATGAGCTTTCGAGCGACGTTTCGGTATTTTCTTTCCGCGACGGAAGGCTTTCTCCGCTCGGAACATACGCGGCGATTCCCGGATTCGGTGGCGAGACCTACGCCGCCGCGATAAGAACGTATGAGGGACACCTTTACGTCTCGCACAGGGGAGCGGACTGTATCTCTTGCTTCGATATCGAGGGGAAGGGACTCAGACTCAGATGGAACGCCGACTGCGGCGGCCGTTCCCCCCACGATTTCGATATAATAGACGGGTATATCGTCTGCGCCAACGACGGAGGCAGCGTTACCGTCCTTCGCCAGGACGACGCGGGAGCAAAGCTCGTATCGAGCGCGGAAGTTCCGCGCCCGGTCTGCGTGACTTCGCTTTAACAGGAAATATTCCTGTAAAATCCGCGCGCCTGCCGAAGCGGGCAGCATGTATTGCAATTATTTTTCCAAACCTATTGACAAATGCGTTTTGATTTGCTAAAATAATCAAGTACGAAATCGGGGTGTGGCACAGTTTGGTAGTGCGCTTGGTTCGGGACCAAGAGGCCGCTGGTTCAAGTCCAGTCACTCCGACCAAAGAAACGGGTTTTTCAACTCGTTTTTTTCTTTTGCTAAAATGCCCGAAAACGCCTATACTACAAGGAAAATCGGCGTTTGTCAAAAAAGGGAGTCTGTTTTGAAGTCGCCATAATTGCGGTACTTTTGCGGTACTTTTGCGGTACCGTTGCGGTACTTTTGCGGTACTAAAATCAGCTCGTCGGGACAGAAAAAAGACTCCGAAGATACTCAGATCATCGAAGTCTTTTTCTCGCGCGTTCTGTTGCCGTTATTTTGCCTTTTTCCAAATCTTGCGGGAAAAATATGCGAATCAAGACAAATCGTAAATAAACGGCATTACAACGCATTTACGGCGTTATGTTTCTGTTGTTCTCGCGTTTCCTTTGTCTCTCGCGCTCTATAAGCTTGTTGATACGGCGATCAGCTCCGGATAATTCTATAAAATCACACCTTTCAAACAATCTGCTGAACACCCTACGAAGCCGGACGTCTTTCGGATTTTTGAATTGATCTCCTGTGATGTTTGTTGTGATGATAAGCGGTTTTCCGGAATTATATCTGTAAACTATTGCCTTTTGAATCCCGTCAAGAACGTAATCCGTTTGGCGATCCATTCCAAAGTCGTCAAAAACCACAAGATCGTAATAATTCAGCTTTTCTTCCGCTTTTTCTCGGTCTTCCTTTACAACCGAAACGAGATCCGCCCCGGCTGACATAACGTCTGTAAAAAGAGCCGAAAAACCTTTTTTGATTATTGCGTTGCAGATCGATGCCGCAAGGAATGATTTTCCCGTTCCGGGAGATCCGTAGAGTACGAGACCTCTTGACTTCTTTACGTCGAAATCTTCCGCGTACTCTCTGCATCTTGCTTCCGAATCTCTCTCCGGAGAATCGCTGTTTTCAAAAGTCATTTCCGAGTAAAGCTCAGACGGGAAACAAGCGTTTTTCGCCTTTTCAACAAACGCCAGGCGGTTTTGTTCTTTTTCCCTCTCCCTTTCCTCTTCTTCTTTTTCCTTTTCACACTTGCAGACGACGGGGACTTCAGTTTTCTTGCCTAAAAAATCAATATAAGCTCTTTTCGGCGTTTTGCAATTACCGCAAAACAGAAGACCCGTTTTCTCGTCTATGTAATCTTCGGGTTTTACCGGGTTTGCTTCTTTCGCTCTTTTGATAAGATTGTCGAAAAAATCGTTGTTGAAATCGTTGCTATTGTTTTTCATATTTAACTCCTAATAATGTCGTCAAGGGTTACATCTTCCGAAGAAGAACGACTATCTTTCTCTTTATTATTCTTATTATTTGTACTATTATTTATACTGCTTAAACTTTGTTTAACGGGCATACAACTTTGTTGAACGTCCCATTCAACTTTGTTTAACGGTATGTTAAACTTTGTTGATAGCTCGTCGGATATTTTGTACTTTGATTCTTTTTTCTCGATCAGTCCCTTTTGTAAAAGATTTTTCAAGTTTTTTGAAACGCCTTGCTTAGTGGAGTTTGTGACCTTAGCCAAGTACGAAAGACCGCCCATAAGCCATTGACCTTGTTTTGAAAAACCGTAAATGACTCCGAAGACGAACAAATCGTTTCCTTTCAGACGAAGATCCTCATACATAAAACGCTCAATTATAAAATAACCGTTATTGCGGTGATTTGATTCTTGCACATTACAATCTCCGTTCAGCCGCCCACGTTTCAAAATGTTTTTTCATCACCCGGAGATTTTTCCCGCACTTTATAAGCGGAAAGTCTTTGCGGTGCATTATCTGACGGGCGACGGGGAGAGACACGCCCATATATTGCGCTATCTCTTTTGATCCGATGAAAGAGAGATCGTCTTCGGGTGTATCTGTTTTGTCGAAAGGTGTTTTGTTCATCGTTTTAGTCTCCTTTTGATTTTTTTAGATAATTTTTGTTGACATTCCGCGCTTTATGACTTATAATCAAGAGCGGAGAGGGTTTACCTCTTTGGAATGCGGGAAGATATGAAACTTTGACCGGAGTCATATCTTCTCTTTTTTTGCGGGTTTACGAACTCGCTTTTTTTGTTTTTGAGATCTTCTCAATAACTGAAAGGATCTCTGCCTTTTCGGACTCCGGCATTTCAACGCGAAACTTGCGCGTGAGAGTAGGTTCGGAAAATCCGAAATAACTTGCGATCTCCCACAAGAAAACGCCTTTGTCCTTTGCCGCCTTTCTGACGTCTATGTTTGCCATTTTTTCACCCCCTTTTCAAAATAGACTTGACAATCATCATCGTTTATGTTATAGTGATGACGAGGATGATTTGTTATGTGCTAATTATAACGTAACAAAAATGCCTTGTCAATAGATTTGTGAACTCAAAACAACAACATAACAAAAACAAAAAAGAAGAGGGTTATTTATGAAACAGGATAACAAGTTAACCGAAAAACAAGCAAGATTGATTGGTACAAGGATCAATAGCGCGCTTGCGGGATCGAACAAACTTCAAAAAGAACTTGCAAAGCATTTGAACGTTACAGATAATTACGTTTCATATCTTTGCTCAGGTACAAGATCTCCGAATATTGCTCAAATAATAAAAATTGCAGAGTTTACCAACGTTTCAGCAGATTATCTTCTCGGTTTGTCTGATGTTTCGTCTTCAGATCCTGAAGACAGGGCGATTTGTAAAAAAATCGGTTGTTCTGAAGAAGCGTATAAAGCATTGGAATCAA
>CACZZA010000058.1 GCA_902785485.1 uncultured Ruminococcus sp.
GTCGTCACTTCAACGGATATTCGGTCAATAATGACCGTGACAGTCCCGTGCTTTATCCCGGTCTCGATGACTTTATGATCGCGAAACACCTCTTTTGTCTGCTCCGGGAGAGCGCTCGTCGTAACGTCGTAGTCGCATACGTCCCTTCCGAGCAAAGAGTCGCGAACGCATCCGCCGACGAGATAAGCCTCGTAAGACGCGCTTTTTAACATTGAAAGCGTTTTTTCAACGCCGTACGGCAGTTTCGTTTCGCCCACTCTCCTTTCCCGTCATTTGCAAGACCATTATACCGCGACTTGTTCACCCGTGTCAACATCTAATTGTTTTATCGAAGAATATCTGTCAGTTTCCGTGTGCGCTCATAATAAACAGACACATAAAAACTACCCCGAAAAAACCGCCCAACAGTAATCCGGCAAAAAACGCTAACATAATAACCCTCTTTTCATCAGTTCTTTTGTTATTATGATGCTCAAAACAAGCCGAATAATACGAAAAAGCGTTCCGGAGAACGCTTTTTTGAGTTATGAAGTTTTACTCCTCGATATGCTCCATCCCACAGCTTATGATCTCGCGGACGTGTTCGTCGTCGAGCGAATAGTAAACGCTCTTGCCCTCACGTCTTCCTTTGACGAGCTTGCTCCTTTTAAGGATATTAAGCTGATGAGAGACTGCGGAGAGAGTCATATTCAGCGCTTCGGCGATGTCGTTCACGCATACTTCTTTGTCAAGAAGCGCGAACATTATCCTGATCCTCGTCGAATCACCGAATACCTTGAACAGCTCCGCAAGATCATAAAGATATTCTTCCGGAGGCATATTTTCTTTTAATTTTTGGAGTTGTTCGTTCGTAACGACAGTAATGACCTTTTCAAGTTCGGTTGCGCTCATATTTTCTCTCGCTTTCAGATCTTTTTAACGTACATCGCCCTCATGGCGTTTATAACTACAAGTATCATAACTCCCACGTCCGCGAAGATCGCAAGCCACATATCGGCTATTCCGAGCGCCCCGAGCACAAGGCAGACGAACTTGACGGCGAGCGCGAAGATTATATTCTCATAAACGATCCTTATACACTTTTTGGCGATCCCTATCGCCTTGGCTATCTTCGACGGATCGTCGTCCATTATGACGACGTCAGCCGATTCGATCGCCGCGTCAGAGCCGAGTCCGCCCATCGCGATACCTATATCGGCTCTTGAAAGGACCGGAGCGTCGTTTATCCCGTCGCCGACGAAAGCGAGTTTTTCTTTCGTTCCGAGCGACGACTTGATCCCGTCGAGTTTTTCGACCTTTCCCGTCGGGAGAAGCTCGCAGTAATACTCTTCGATACCGACTTTTGAAGCGACGTCGGACGCGACGTTCTCTCTGTCGCCCGTCAGCATGACGGTCTTGCTGACTCCGTACTTTTTCATTTTAGCCACGGCGATAGCGGAGCTTTCTTTGATAACGTCGGATATAAGGATGTGTCCGGCGTACTCTCCGTCGATCGAAACGTGTACGACAGTTCCGACTTGTGAACACTCTACGTAAGAAGCGCCGGTGCGTTTCATCAGTTTTTCGTTCCCCACGGCGACTTCTTTACCGTCTATATTCGCGATCACGCCCTCGCCGCTGATCTCACGAACGTCTTTTACTCTTTCTTTATCGGTCTTTTTCCCGTAAGAATCGGTAATGCTCTTGGCTATCGGGTGAGTGGAAAACATCTCGGCGTGAGACGCGTAATAAAGAAGCAGCTCACGTTCAAGCGCCGAATGGTGGATCCCCGTCACCTCAAATGCGCCTTTGGTTAGAGTACCCGTTTTGTCCATCACAACACAGCGGACGTCGGCGAGCGTTTCAAAGCAGTTTGACCCTTTAATCAGGATGCCGCACGCCGAGGCTCCGCCTATCGAGGCGAAAAACGTCAGAGGAACGCTTATGACGAGCGCGCAGGGACAGCTTATGACAAGAAAAGTCAGGGCGCGGTATATCCAGGTCGGAAAAGTGTTGCCGTTGCCCGATAAAAGACTGATAAGCGGCGGAACGACGGCAAGAAGGAGCGCGAGACCGCAAACGACCGGAGTATAAATGCGAGCAAAACGCGTTATCATATTCTCCGATTTTGCTTTATTGGAGCTTGCGTTTTCGACAAGCTCGAGTATCTTGGATACGCTCGACTCTCCGAACTCTTTTTCGGTACGTACGCGGATGACTCCCGAAAGATTTATACATCCGCTGAGCGCCTCGTCTCCTTTTCGAAGAGACCTCGGAACGCTCTCTCCCGTCAGCGAAACGGTGTCAACTGCGCTCTCTCCCTCAATAACGACTCCGTCGAGCGGTATTTTCTCACCGGGTTTGACGACTATAACGCTTCCGACGGGAACGTCGTACGGATCGACTTTTTCGACTTCGCCGTTATCTCCCTCAAGGTTGGCGTAGTCCGGTCTTATATCCATGAGTTCGGCGATATTCTTGCGGCTCTTTCCGACAGAATAACTCTGGAACAGCTCTCCGACCTGATAAAGAAGCATGACCATCGCGCCTTCGAGTTCTTCTCCGAGAACGAAGGCTCCGACGGAAGCCACCGTCATCAGAAAATTCTCGTCGAGCAGTTCCCTGTTATATAGCCCCTTGAACGCTTTGATGAGAATATCGTATCCGACAGTCAGATAAGAGGCGCCGAAAAGTATAAGCCGTACGGTCTTATCGTCGAAGAACAGTCCGGCAACGACTAAAACAGAGGCAATTATTATCCGCGCAAGAACGCGCTTTTGCTTTTTATTCATAAGATGTACGCTTTCAAAATTCTATTTCGCAATCGCTTTCGACTTTTTTACAGTTTTTAAGTACGTTTTTCATTACTTCCTTGGGATCGGCGCCTTCTTCAAATTCAACGTTCATTTTGAGCGTCATAAAATTGACTACGGCGTCCTTCACTCCCTCGGTGTTTTTTGCGGCGACTTCCATTTTGTTGGCGCAGTTCGCGCAATCAACTTCGATCTTATAACTTCTTTTCATTACATTTACCTCCTGGATAACACTTGAACAACTGTTCAACTTTCATTGATATTATAATCTTATACGTCCACTTTGTCAATAGGTTTTCTTAAAAAAAGGAAATAATCAAAAAAAGATTGAAAAGAAAGAGAAAGTATGTTAAAATGTAGAATGTATATTTATTTTAAGTTATTATTAAACAAAGGACAACAATATGAAAACAATAGTAGTCGGGTGCGGCAAAATAGGGACTGCCGTGATACGCGTCCTTGTAAAAGAAGGACACGACGTCATAGCGATCGACAACAACGAAGCCGTACTCCAACAGATCTCCAATCTGTTCGACGTCATGACCCTTTGCGGAAACGGCGCGGACTCAGACGTTTTGAACGAAGCCGAGACAAAAGACGCCGATCTGTTTATCGCGCTGACGGGCGTCGACGAACTGAATATGCTTTCCTGCTTCCTCGCTCAGCGTTTGGGAGTCAAACATACGATGGCGAGGATAAGAAATCCCGAATACAACGACCGGAGCCTCCGTTTTTTGAAGCATTCGCTCGATCTTTCGGTATCGCTCAATCCGGAAATGCTGATAGCGCAGGAAATATTCAACCTCTTGAAATTCCCCGCCGCTATAAATATCGAAACCTTTTCCCGACGCAATTTTGAAATGATAGAGCTGAGGCTTCCGGCGGATTCCTCTCTTGAAGGAATGACCCTTCGCGAAATGCGTGAAAAATACAACGGAAAGTACCTTATTTGCGTGGTTCAGCGCGAAAACGAAACGGTCATCCCCGGAGGCGATTTCGTACTCCGCTCCGGCGACAAGATAGGAATTACCGCTATGCCGTCGGAAATACTGAAATTGTTCAAGACTCTCGGTCTTTTCAAGAAAAAGGCGAAAAGCGTTATTATACTCGGCGGCGGACGTCCGACGTACTATCTCGCGAAAATGCTGTCTAACATCGGAATTCCCTCCAAGATAATCGAAAAAGACCTTGACCGCTGTGCGGTCCTTTCCACGCTTCTCCCGGATTCGACGATCCTGCACGGAGACGGAGCCGAACAGGAAGTGCTGGTAGAAGAAGGCTTGAGAGAGACAGACGCTTTTGTTGCGCTGACGGGTATGGACGAAGAAAACATTCTTCTTTCCATCCTCGCAAATATGCAGAACGTACCGCAGGTCATACCGAAGATAAACCGCGAGGAGCTGATCGCGCTTGCCGACAAGCTCGGTTTGCAGACCGTGATCTCGCCTATAAGGATCACGACAAACATAGTTTTGAGATACGCGCGGGCTATCGAAAACTCAAAAGGAAGCAATATCGAAACGTTGTACAAGCTGATGGACGGAAGCGCGGAAGCGATAGAATTCAAGATCTCGCCGACTTCCGGCACCATCGGGATCCCTCTTAAAGATCTCCCGATCAAAAAGAACATTCTTATTGCGGGTATCCTGAGAGGGCGTGAGACGATAATCCCCTCAGGTAACGACGTTATAATGCCTGACGACAGAGTCGTCGTGCTTTCCGCGGACTCTGCGCTGCTCGACATCGACGAGATATTAGTCAAATAAAGCCATGAACAGAAAATTTATTGTTTACGTCACGGGGTATATAATCCTGCTCGAAGCCGCGCTGCTCCTCCTTCCTCTCGCGGTTTCCCTGATCTACGGCGAGAAGTGCGTCTTTGATTTCCTGATCACTATCGGAGTTTCGCTGTTACTCGGATCGGTCATGGTATTATCCACTAAAAACACCGGAAAAACGATCTATGCAAAAGAAGGCTTCGTTACCGTCGCTCTTTCGTGGATACTGATGTCCGTGATCGGCGCGCTTCCGTTTTTCATATCGGGAGAGATACCGTCGTATACAGACGCGTTTTTTGAAACTGTAAGCGGTTTTACCACGACCGGCGCCACGATCCTGCGCAACATTGAGATAATGAGCAAAGGACTTCTCTTCTGGCGGAGTTTTACCCACTGGATAGGCGGTATGGGAGTGCTGGTATTCGTTATGGCTGTCATTCCGTCCGTATCAGACAGATCGATACACATTATGCGAGCCGAGGTACCCGGACCGGTCGTCGGAAAACTCGTTCCGAAAGTCAGACAGACGGCGATGATCCTTTACCTTATTTATATCGCGCTTACACTTATCGAGATGGTATTGCTCGTTTTCGGCGGAATGGATCTGTTTGAAAGCGCGGTACACACCTTCGGCACCGCGGGAACGGGCGGATTCGGAATAAAGAACGACAGTATAGCTTCCTATTCCCTGTTCAATCAGATCACGATAACGGTGTTTATGTTACTGTTCGGTATCAACTTCAACCTGTTCTATCTGATCTTGCTCCGTAAAGTCCGCACCGCGCTTAAAAGCCGCGAGCTGTGGGTCTACGTGTCGATCTATTTGATCTCCGTTACACTGATAGTGCTGAACACTCTCAGCTTGTCGAACGGTTTCGGAGACGCGCTCAACAAAGCCGCTTTCCACGTTTCATCCATAATGTCGACGACCGGTTATTCTATCTCCGATTTCAACGTCTGGCCGTCGCTGTCGAAAACGATACTGACCGTTCTTATGTTCATCGGCGCCTGCGCGGGTTCTACCGCGGGCGGACTTAAAATCTCAAGAGTTATAATACTGATAAAATCGATCGGCCGCGAGATGAAAAAACTCCTTCATCCGCGCACGGTCTCAAAGATAAGACTTGATGGCAAGTCGCTTGATGAACAAACGGTGAGCAACACTTTCAGCTACTTTGCGCTTTATTTCGTGCTGTTCTTCGCGATCCTGCTCATAATCAGCGCAGACGCATTCGATTTCGAGACCAATTTCTCGGCGGTCGCCGCGTGCTTCAACAATATAGGACCCGGCTTCAACGTCGTAGGTCCCGTCGGCAATTACGCGGGGTTTTCCGTTTTGTCAAAGCTCGCTCTTTCGTGCGCGATGCTCCTCGGCAGACTCGAGATATATCCCCTCGTTCTCCTCGTTGCGCCGATGACGTGGTCAAAAAAGAAATAAACTCGATCAAAAAAGCGGTCGGACCGCGGAAGATCTCTTCCGTGTCCGACCGGTTTTTATTATTTGATGAGCGAACTATCTCGCTTTTTTCTTTTTTATTATAATTGAGACTATCGAGGATACTATAAGCGAGACGCCTATGACCGCAACAACGACCGAATACGGCAAGCTCGCCGAGAAAACGCTCTTTCCGAGGAGAGCCACTCTGTAAAGATCGCTCCCGTGCCTGAACAGATTTAACCCGCTGAACACGGAAAGGAGGATGCACACTATCCCCACAAGCGACATAGAAATACCGCACAGCCAACTCGTAAGACTGTAATTCGTAAACGCCATTATTATAAATACCACGACACAGAGTATCGCGAGAACGGCGATCGCAAGATAAGAAAGACCGTATCTGACGGCGTAAAACGCCGCGGGCACTCTGTCGGTAAGCTCCCTGGTGGAAATAACGTTTAGTTCATCGCCTTCGTCGAACAGACGCTCGGTAACGTTTCTCAGTTCTTCCGTAGAGATGGAGGTATCAAGTATCCTCTCGAACTCTCTTTTGTTTTCCCGCAAAAGAGCGTCGATCTCGCTTTTTTCTATTCTTACGGTCGCTTCTTCTCCGTCAAGGAAGGCTTCGGCGGCATCTCCGAGTTTGTCTGCGATGAAATCCTTGACAGACGTATCTTTGATAAGCGACTCGATCTGCTTGTCGGTCGGGGTCTTTCCCAGCACGTCCCTGAGGTTTTCTTTCGCGTTGCTGTAAACGTTGTCAAGATCAAGCCCGTCGAACCCTTCTATCGCCTCTTTGACCTCGACGTTTTCGATGATCGCGGAGACTCCTCCCGAGCTTAACAGATTGCGAACGTGGACGACCGCGGTGAGTCCGATGAAAAACGCGAAAAACAGGACTCCGAGCAGACAGGTGATTATTATCCTTGCCGCGGTGTTCTTGTTTTTTACGTGCGGTTTGGTCTGAACAGGCTGTGTATAAGGAGTGCCTTGGGCAAACGCCTGCTGAGTCCCGGGAGAAAACTGCCCGATGGGAGCCGCGTTCTGTTCCGGACCCGGCTGAGAATAGGACGGAGACTGTATTCCCGCGTTTATATCGGGAGGATTGCCTTGAAGATTTTCGGGAATATCGAGCTTGACGGTCTCCCCCGACTGCGCTACCTTGTCGCACACCGGGCACTTACCGGTTGCCAAATCAAGCATAGATCCGCATTTTCCGCAAAATTTTGCCATAATTTACGCCTTATTTGCTTTCAAAGTCATTTTTGGTATCGTTTGGTTTTTCCTCTTCGTGAGGCAAGTGCAGATCAAATCCCGCTCTGATCCTTCGGCCGGGATCTTTCAGTATCCACAAATAGATGCCGAGCAAAATGACGCAGACGACGACACTGAGCGAGGATTTGGAAATACTTTCACGTGTGTACATGACCGAAGTCGTACCGAGAAGTCCCGAGATCGCGTAGAGTATCGAAACGGTCTGTCGCTGATTGAATCCCATCTTCATAAGCCTGTGATGAAGATGGAGCTTGTCCGCTTTGAAAGGATTTTGCCTCTTGACGAGTCTGCGTACGAAAGCGAAGATCGTATCCGACAAAGGCAGAGCGAACAAGAATACAGGAACTACGAACGAAATGACCGCGTGCATCTTGAACAAGCCCTGTATTGAAAAGATCGCAAGCGAATATCCGAGGAAAAGCGACCCCGTGTCACCCATGAATATCCTCGCGGGATAGTGATTGAACGGAAGAAAACCGAAGCAGGATCCGGCAAGGATGGCAAGCATCATCGCGTATTCGTACATTCCCATAAGGAACGAGATGGTCATAAGCGAAAGACAGCAGATAGCGCTGACTCCGCAAGCAAGTCCGTCAAGTCCGTCTATGAGATTGATGGCGTTCGTAAGACCGACTATCCACAACACGGTGATCGGTACGGATAAAACACCGAACTCGATACGGTGCGAAAAAATATCTATGTGGTCGATCACAACGTTCAAAGCGACCGCTACGAACGCCGCGCCGATCTCGAACGCAAATTTCAAAATGAAATTCAAGTCGAAAATATCATCAAGAAATCCCGCAAGTACAATGACGCTTCCGCCGATCAGGACTACTTTAAGAGTGGTGTTCAACTCGCAGAAAAGCAGCGAAGTTATCACGAAAGCCGCCCATATCGCGAGACCGCCCAGCAAAGGTATCGGCACTTTATGAATTCTTCTATTGTCATTCGGCACGTCGATCGCCTTGGTCTTATGAGCTATAAGGCTTGCCAGAGGGGTCAGCACGAAAGCTATAAGACCGGCAAATACGGCAACGCCGATCCCGTAGATCAACTTGTTTATATCCATCCCTTTTACCGATTCTCTCTCTTTTATTTCTCTTATGGTTTGACGTATCGTAACGGATCTTGTTCCGTTTTTTCGGACCTTTATCTGATCCTCGGAACAAATCCGACTTTTTTATACACTTTGGAAAGCGTCTTGCTTGCTATGTACGACGCCTTTTCCGCTCCCGACTTCATTACGGACTCGAGATACGCCTTGTCTTTCATAAGACTTGCAAACTTCTCTCTTACGGGGGCAAGTCCGTCCGCGACGGTCTCTCCGACCGCTGTCTTAAAGTCGCCGTATCCTCTGCCCTCAAATTCTTTTTCGATCTCACCGTGAGTTTTTCCGGTGAAAGCTCCGTAAATATTCATAAGGTTGTTGATACCGTCTTTTCCTTCGGCATAACGCACGCAGGTATCGGAATCGGTCACGGCGCGTTTGAATTTACGCATAACGACGTCCTTTTCGTCGAGAATGGCGACGAATGCGTTCTCGTTCTCGTCCGATTTACTCATCTTTTTCGTAGGTTCCTGAAGCGACATTATCTTAGTCGACGACTTTACGGTATAACCTTCGGGGATCGTGAATACGTCTCCGAAAACGGAATTGAAACGGACGGCGACGTCTCGCGTCAGTTCGATATGCTGGAGCTGATCCTGCCCGACGGGAACGAGAGCCGCCTGATAAAGCAGAATATCAGACGCCATAAGCACGGGGTAATCAAACAGTCCGGCGTTGATATTCGACGCGTTCCGGGCGCTCTTATCCTTGAACTGAGTCATACGGGAAAGCTCGCCGAACATCGTGAAGCAATTCAATACCCACGTCAGTTCCGCGTGAGCGGGAACGTGACTTTGTACGAACATCGTATTCTTTTCGGGATCGAGTCCGGACGCGATATAGAGCGCGAGGATCTCGTATGTCCTTCTGCGTAAAACCGCAGGGTCCTGCCTCACCGTTATAGCGTGCATATCCACGACGCAGTAAAAAGGATCGTAGTCATCCTCGAATTTTTTCCAGTTTTTGATAGCTCCGAGGTAGTTTCCTATCGTAAGATTACCGGAGGGCTGAACTCCGGAAAATATGCGTTTTTTGATTTCGTCAGACATTTGGGACCATCCTTTGAAAGTTCATATACTGTGTTATATTTTAACATATAAACGCCTTGTTTTCAAGTATTTACCTTAAATTACTTGAATATTAACATATTTTATGATAAAATACAAATACTGTTAAAAATGAAGGAGTCGGCTATGGACGAATATATATACGACGAAGACGCCTACGATCCCGACGAGGGAAAGGTCACCGGCGGAAAAATACTGAAAAAGATCGTCAAATACACGTTCTGGGCAACGATAATATTTGTCAACGCGATCGTTCTGTGGCGCATCTTTTCGAGCGGAGACCCTGCTTTTGCAAAAGATTACCTATGGAATACCGAGGCTGAAAAAGCATATAATAATTCTCCGGAGACTTTCGAGCTTCATTACGTCGAACGCGACGGAAATATGGTTTATCGTATCGCGAATGATAAATTTCTCGGGAGAAAATCTGAGTCGGCGTTCAAAACGAGCCATATTTACTACGAGCCTTCCACCGGGCAGATCCAGTTCACAGTACGTTACAACAGAAGTATGCTGAAAGAACTGGCGCTCGATTACGGACTCGAAGAAACCCCGAAAGGCGAGCCTTTCGTATTCGTTCTTTACGACTCGAACGGCAATTATTACTACGATTATAAATACGCGACCGAGCAAAAAAACCTCTATTATTATAAAAAAGTGATTTTCTCCGGCATCGACACGGAATTCATGTCGTATATCGAGGAAAAAATGAACGATCCTGTCGATACTTCGATAGAGACCGACGAAAGCGGCGAGGTCGCCAGAGACGAGAAGATCGAGTATTCGCTGAACCTGGCGATCTATTACGAATCGGACGTTGATCTGGAGCATCCGTACGCACTTATGACGGTTTACTCCAATAAATACAAATTCACGACGGTCAGACCCGGAGAGCCGCACGACGTGAACAAGGGACTCCGGGACAGGATCCAATACATCGTTAAGGGAGATTGAACTAACGTATGATACTTGACAAAAAAGAGACCGTGATCGCATACCGCTGTCCGAAATGCGGAAAAACGGTGATGAGCGTGATCGGAGTGTTTTCGCTTTCCGGAGACCTTATAAAGCTGAAATGCGATTGCGGAGAAAGCGAGCTTTCGATAGCATATACCAAAGACAATAAGATCAACCTGCGCCTTCCCTGCCTTTTCTGCGGCGGAGACCATTCCTTCAACGTGGGAAAGGATTCGTTTTTTGAAAAAGGCATCATGCAGCTCAATTGCCATTACACCGGTCTTGAGATCGTTTTTCTCGGTCAGAAAGACAAAGTATTCGAGGCGATCAAACAGTCCGACGAGCAGATAGTGCAGATCTTCGGAGATTACGACCCGTCCTCACTGAAAACCAAAGTCGATGAAGACGACGCGAAAAAGATCGACGCGGGAACTTTTGACATTGTTAACTTTATGCTCAAAGAACTCGAAGAAGACGGAAAGATCAAATGCAGGTGCGATAAACGCGGAGTTTACGGATTTGAATTCGACAAAGACGGAGTTATGATCTCCTGCGGAGTTTGCGGGGCGAAAAAGCATTTCAACCTCGAGAGCGTTCAGCGCGCCGAAGATTTTATAAACACAGACGTTCTTATTCTTGAATAGATCCGAT
>CACZZA010000059.1 GCA_902785485.1 uncultured Ruminococcus sp.
AAAGCAAAAAAAGACAAAAAAGATGAAAAGATTGAAGAGTTGAATGACCGCCTGATGAGAAATCTGGCAGAGTTTGAAAACTTTAGAAACCGCTCGGAAAAAGAAAAAAGTGCCATGTTTGAAATTGGTGCGAAGTCAGTTGTTGAAAAGATGCTTCCGGTTGTGGATAACTTGGAGCGAGGTTTTGACGGACTTTCCGATTTGAAAAACAGGATCATCAGGTGCGTTGGTTCACCCGAAAAGCGCTTCAACGAGGATGCGCTGCGTATCCTCAGGGCAATACGTTTTTCTTCGGTTTTGTCGTTCGGCATTGAAGCGGAAACAGACAAAGCGCTTAGAAATCGCGCTCCGATGCTCGAACGAATTTCAAGAGAACGGATCCGCGCCGAAATAGAAAAACTGCTGCTCGGACGCGATGCTGCGCGGGTATTGTCGTCTTATCGCGACGTGTTTCGGGTCATATTTCCCGAATGTCGTTTTGACGACGATTATACTTTTATAAATAAACTGCCTCCGGACGCAGCGACGCGCCTTGCGGCTCTGTTCTTAAAAGAAGAAAACCACCGGTCAGCCATCAGAAGTCTCAAAGGCGACAACAAAACGTACGAAAAAGCCTGCTCGATCATAGAAAACTACGGTTCAGTCGTTGCTTTCGACGAGTTGAGCCTGAAAAAATATTTGCGCGGTTTTGAATACGCTTTGGAACCGATATTGAGTATCAGATCCGCAAAAGGGATCGACGTCGGACACTCTTTCGAGACCGTTTCTTCCGTAAAAAAATGCGGGGACGCTTACAAGATCACGATGCTCGCGGTCAACGGCAGCGACCTTGCGTCTCTCGGATACAGGGGAGAGAGTATAGGAGAAGAACTCGAACGTATTCTTGACGGCGTGATGGCCGGAAAAATCAAAAACAATAAAAAATCAATACTCGAAACACTTGATAAAGGAGATACATAACATGAAAATAGCCGTTATCACAGGAGCGTCAGCAGGTCTCGGAAAGGAGTTCCTCAAACAGATACTCGAAAAATACCCGACTCTCGACGAAGTGTGGATCGTCGCGAGACGCGTTGAACGTTTGAACGAGCTGAGAAGCTTGGACGAAAAACGCGTGAGACCCGTGCCGCTCGACCTGCTTGATTATTCTTCGTATGATAAACTCGATAAGATGTTCAAAGAAGAAAAAGCCGAGATAAGGTTGTTTGTAAACAACGCGGGATTCGGGTCTCTCGGCAACGTAGCCGAGGAAGATTATACTAAACTCGGTAATATAGTAGACCTCAACTGCCGGGCTTTGACGTCGCTGTCGGCTATAGCTCTTCGATACATGAAAAAGGGAAGCGGTATGATAAACGTCTGTTCGATAGCGTCGTTCTGTCCCAATCCCCGGATGACGGTATATTCTTCTTCAAAAGCGTACGTAAATTCGTTCTCTCAATCGCTTCGTTTTGAAACCAAAAAGGACGGGATAAACGTCCTCGCGGTATGTCCCGGACCTATGGAGACCGAATTTTTGTCTGTCGCGGGCATCACTAAACAGAACTCAAAAACGTTCGCGACCCTGCCGTACTGCGATCCCGTAAAGGTGGTAAAAAATTCGCTCAAAGCGTGTGAAAAAGGACGCGCGGTATATACTCCGCGAGCTTTCTTCAAGTTTTACAGATTTGTTTCTAAGATCGTTCCGAAATCAATAATGATGCACGCCGCAAAAACCTGATTTTATAAAAAATATGCCGGATCTTCGTTGAAAGATCCGGCGTATTTTGTTGTTTGGTATTTTATCCGTTTTTCTTCGCGGTGTGTTTTCTCTGGAAGAGTTTCACTATCTCGACTATCGGTATGACCGATACTGCGAGACCGAGAGAAATCATATATTCCGCGAAACTGATATGCGCGAAATCGAACATATCCGAAAGGAAGGGAACGTAGATGACGCAGGTGGTAAGCACCAACGCGACGATCATGGCTCCCCACAGAAACAGGTTGTGGGTCTTCATCGTGAAGATCGAACCTCTCATGGAACGCATGTTCATCGAGTGGAATATCTCCGCCATGCTCATCGTCAGAAACGCCATCGTCATGCCGTTAGCGTCACCGTCGAGCACGTGACCGATAAAGAACGCGGCGAGAGTAAGGATCGTCACGAGAACGCCCTGATATATCATATCGAAAGCAACGCCGCCTGCGAAAATACCGTCTTTGGAGTCGCGAGGCTTGCGCTTCATTATATTCTTCTCGCTTTTTTCGGTCCCGAGCGCCAGAGCGGGAAGCGAATCGGTAATAAGGTTGATCCAAAGCAGGTGCGTAGGCTTCAGAATAACAAAGTTGAGGATGGACGCGACGAATATCGAAAGTACCTCGCTGAGGTTGGAAGAAAGCAGGAACTGTATGGCCTTGCGGATATTGTCGTAAATGCGGCGGCCTTCCTCTACCGCGAGGATTATCGTAGCAAAGTTGTCGTCGGCGAGTATCATATCGGCGACGTTTTTGGTGACGTCGGTACCTGTGATGCCCATTCCCACGCCTATATCCGCGCTCTTTATCGAAGGAGCGTCGTTCACGCCGTCTCCGGTCATCGCGGTCACTTTGCCTTTGGCTTTCCACGCTTTGACTATGCGGACCTTATGCTCAGGCTGAACGCGCGCGTAAACGGAATATTTTCCGATGTTCTTTTCGAGTTCTTCGTCGCTGAGTTTGTTAAGCTCGGCTCCGGTGATGGCTTCGGATTCGCTCTTGATTATCCCGAGTTCTTTTGCGATGGCGACCGCGGTGTCCTTATGGTCTCCCGTTATCATTATGGGGCGGATGGACGCCTCTCTGCATTCGGCGATGGCGCTCTTGACTTCGGGACGGACGGGGTCGATCATTCCGGTAAGACCGACGAATGTGAGACCGGTCTCAAGCGCTTCTGCGGAATAGTCGGAGGGAACTTCAAAATGTTCTTTGCAGGCGGCGGCGAGGACCCTGAGCGCTTTGTCGGCCATTTTTTTGTTTTCGGAGAGGATGGACGAACGGATCTCGTCGTTCAGCGGGAGCTTGGTCCCGCCGGACAGATAGCTCGTGCAGCGTTTGAGTATCTCGTCGGGAGCGCCCTTGGTGAATTGGATGATCCTGCCGTTGTTATCGTGGACGGTAGACATCATTTTTCTCATCGAATCGAAGGGCGCTTCGCCGATGCGAACGTATTGATTTTTGAGTACCTTTTTGCTGAGACCTTCCGCAAAGGCGAAGTTTACGAGCGCGCATTCGGTCGGCTCTCCTATCGCTTGGTTGTTATCGTCAAGCTCGGCGTCGGAGCAGAGCGACATAGCTTTGGCGAGAAGCTCTTTGTCATCCGAATAATACTCGGTGACGGTCATCTTGTTTTGGGTAAGCGTACCTGTTTTATCAGAGCAAATGACCTGAGTACAGCCGAGCGTCTCGACCGCGGTCAGCTTGCGTATGACGGCGTTGCGCTTGCTCATTCGTGTCACGCCGAGCGACAGGACGATCGTAACGACTGCGACAAGTCCTTCGGGGATCGCGGCGACTGCCAGACTTATGGCGATCATGAACGTATCAAGGATGACCTTGCCCTGGAGCGATTCGCCGTTCATTAAAGTACGAACAATGGAGAACGCGAATATAAAAGCGCATACCGCGAGTACAAGAACGGTAAGTATCTTGCTCAGCTGAGCGAGTTTGATCTGGAGGGGAGTCTGCTCGTCTTCCGCGAGCGTCAGGGCGTTTGCGATCTTGCCCATTTCGGTTTTCATTCCGGTATCACAAACGACTGCTTTGCCGCGTCCGTAAACGATGGTGGAACCCATATAGACCATATCCTTGCGGTCTCCGAGAGGTATTTCTCCGTTGTGTCCTTCCGGAGGAGCGTCAACGGTCTTGTTAACGGGGACGGATTCGCCGGTCAGAGCGGCTTCTTCCGCTTTTATCGAGGCGCACTCTATAAGTCTCGCGTCAGCGGGGACCGAGTCGCCTGCTTCGAGCAGGATGACGTCTCCGACAGTCAGATCTTCGCTGTGAACGGAGGTTATCTTTCCGTCGCGAAGCACTTTTGAAGTCGCGGCGGTCATTTCTTTGAGCGCTTCTATCGCTTTTTCCGCCTTGCTCTCCTGTACTACGCCGAGTATGGAATTGAGAATGACGACGAACATGATGATAAAAACGTCGGTCGGGAACTCTCCGTTCATCGCGGAAGTGACTGCCGATATGATAGCCGCGCCGATGAGTATGAGTATCATCGGGTCGACCATCTGTTTCAGAAAACGGATAAATACGCTTTCCTTTTTATGCTCCGCGAGCTTGTTTTTGCCGTACTTTTCGAGTCTTTTTTCCGCTTCCGCGGACGAAAGACCGTTTTCGTCAGAGCCGAGTTCTTTCAGGACCTCGTCTTTTGAATGGAGATAATAGTCCATTTTTTGCCCTCCGTAAAGTTATTATTACTAAAAAAAGACTTTTACAGCGAAGAAATGCGCTGTAAAAGTCTTGCCGAATACAAATGATGTACCGAACCGACCGAATCCGTTTTAAAACGGATCGTATTGACGACCGGTCCGACGGGATAACGTCGGCTACTCCCCTTTACAAGTTTTATTTTAACATCAGTTTCAGTGTTTGTCAAGTGGTATTGCTCGACATTTTCGATCATTCGGCGGGGCGATAGTACTCAAAACCGATCAATGCTCCCGTTCTTTATTGACATCCGGCGTAAATTAGGGTATAATTCTTAATGAATAAACTTATCGGACGGGATCATTATATATGGATAAAACGGTTTATATTTACGTTGCGTCTTGTCTTTTCGGTCTTGAAAAATTCGTGGGACAACAGATCGACGAGCTGGGTTATAAAAGAATAGAGACACTTGACGGGCGCGTTGTATTTGAGGGTGACAAGACCGCCGCGGCGAGGTGTAATATTTTTTTAAGGTACGCCGAGAGACTTTATATCAGGCTCGGTGAAGAAAAGTGCGATTCATTCGACTCGCTTTTCGAGTTTACTAAAAGCCTTCCGTGGGAGGAATTCATCGGTAAAAGCGACGCTTTCCCGGTCAAAGGACATTCCGTGAGGTCGAAGCTTTTTTCGATCCCCGACATACAGAAAATAGTCAAAAAAGCGGTCGCTGACAGGCTTTCTTCGGTTTATTCGGTTTCCTGGCTCGAAGAAAGCGGGATAAAAAATCAGATCGAGTTCTTTATACTCAATGACAAAGCGTCCCTGATGATAGATATTTCCGGTCTTCCGCTGCACAAGCGCGGTTACCGTCCGGTCGCGCTCGAAGCGCCTCTGCGCGAGACGCTCGCGGCGGGACTCGTAGCTACGTCCCGCTTGCGCGAAGGTCTGCTTCTTAAAGATCCGTTCTGCGGGTCCGGGACGATCCCCGTCGAAGCGGCTCTTTATATGACGAATACTCCCGCGGGGATAAATCTGCGTTTTTCGGCTGAATCTCATCCGTTTTTCGGACAAAAGCTCTTCGACGACGCAAGACTCGAAGGCCTGGCGGGAATAAAACGCGACGTTGATTTTGAGTGCGTCGCGTCGGATATCGATCCGAGAGCGGTAGAGCTTGCTCGCGAAAACGCCCGCAGAGCGGGTGTCGAAAAGTACATACGTTTTCGTCTTGAAAACGCGCTTGACATTACGACCGAAGGCAGAAAAGGGACCGTTATCTGCAATCCGCCGTACGGCGAACGTCTTTCCGACGCCGAAAGCGTAGACCGCCTTTACAGGGAAATGGGCGTATCGTTCGCCAAACTCGACTCGTGGCAGATCTACATCCTGACGAGCGACGAGGATTTCGAGCGCAAGTACGGCAGAAGGGCGGACAAACGCAAAAGGCTGTACAACGGAATGCTCAGATGTAACCTGTATCAATATTTCAGACCCTTAACGGAGAAAAAACATTGAAGCTTATTATTGCGGAAAAACCGAGCCTCGCGAGAAATATAGTCAACGCGATAGGCGGACTTAAAAAGTACGACGGCTTTTACGCCGGAACGGAATATATTGTCACGTGGGCGTTCGGTCATCTGTTCTCGCTTTGCGACATAGAGGATTATTCTCCTTCCGGTCGGCCGGAAGGTAAGATCAAATGGTCGCTTGACAATCTCCCGTGTTTTCCCGAGGAGTTCCGCTTTTCTCTGCGTAAAGACAGAAACGGCGCTCAGGATCAGGGGGTAAAAAGACAGTTCGGCGTCATCAAATCGCTCTGCGAGAGACAGGACGTCGACACGATCATCAACGCGGGAGACGCGGATCGCGAGGGCGAGATCATAGTTCGTCTTTGCATCAACAATACCGTCCATACCGGCAAAGCGCTCAAACGCTTGTGGCTTCCGGATCAGACAGATCAGACTATCAGAGCGGGACTCGCTTCTCTTAAAGATGAAACGGAGTACGACGCGCTTGCTGACGAGGGGTTTGCGAGGACCTATATCGATTGGCTCTACGGAGTCAATCTTACCCGTTTTGCGACTTTGAAAAACGGAAACCTGCTCAGAGTCGGACGCGTCATCGTTCCGATAGTCAAAGCCGTCTATGACAGGGACATGGCTATAAAGAACTTTGTTCCCGAAAAGTACTACGCGATCCTCAGCAAGGAACAGACCGAAGGAGAGGAGATAGAACTCCTTTCAAAAGAAAAATTCTCCAAAGACAAGTTTTTAGCCGCTCAGAACCTTTGCGATAAATATAACGCGAGCGATGCTGTCGTGACGGAAGTCAAGAACAAAAAGGATAAACTCTCCGCCGGCAAGCTGTTTTCGCTTTCAAAATTACAGAGTTACCTCGGCAAAAAATATAAGATGCCGATGGAGGAAAGTCTTTCCATACTTCAGAAGCTGTACGAAGAAGGATACGTCACCTATCCGAGGACGAACTCCGAATACCTTGCCACCGCCGAGAAATCAAAATTCGCGCAGATCATAGCGAATATCAAAAAACTCGGTTATCCCGTTATATTAAAAGAAGGAAAAAACATATTCGACGACAGTAAGATCGAATCGCACTCGGCGTTGACCCCGACTTATAAGATACCTCAGAAAAACGCTTTGACCGAGAAAGAACGTCAGGTCTATTCGACCGTTTTCCGTCGGTTTGCCGCGGTATTCTGCGAAAAAGAGTGTATTGTAAACCGTACCGAAATAAAGATCAAAGTCGGAGAATATGAGGAATTCTCTCTCAAAGGCGTCACCATGGTCGAAAAGGGATGGACGGAGTACGACGATTACAGCAAAAAGGACAAGACGCTCCCTCCGCTGAAAAAGGGGGATAAGATCAACATTTCGTTCGCTCCGACGGAAAAAGAAACAACTCCTCCGAAGCACTATACCATTGAAACGCTGAACAACTACCTCAAAAACCCGTTCAGGGAAGAGAAGAACAACATCGAGAACGAAGACGACGAAGAAGAATACCGCGCGGTTTTCGAGGGACTCGAGCTCGGGACGGAAGCGACGAGGACGGGAATAATAGATAACGCCGTCAAGAGCGGATATATATTATTGAAGAAAGACGTTTATTCGATCCTCCCGGGCGGTATAGCGCTTATAGAATTCCTGTCCTTGCTTGGAATAAGTATGGACAAATATAAAACATCGGAGCTCGGAAAAGCGCTCAAAAAGGTCTACCACGGTGAGATGACCGTCAAAGACAGCGTAGTGATGGCTGAAAACGAGATCAGAGAGGTTTTTGCGTCGGGGACCGGCGCGACGGGAGCCGAACGGGATATAGGAGTTATCGGCGACGTCGTCGGTAAATGTCCGCTTTGCGGAGGAGACGTTGTCCGCACATCCTTCGGATACGGCTGCAATAATTATAAAGATAAAGGATGCAAATTCGCGTTCGGATATTCGATCTGTAAACGCGCCATCTCGGTAGATAACGTAAAAAAGATGCTCGAAAAAGGGATAAGCGATAAGATCTGCGGATTTGTCTCTAAAAAGAATACGCTCTTCGACGCGTATCTTGCCATCGAAGGCGGAGAAGTCAAATTCAGGTTTGATCCTTTGCCTGCCCAAAATAACGGAAAGGACGTAAACGGAAATGAAGATCAGAATAAAAATGCTTGACGAACGCGCGATCAAACCGATGAGGGCGACCGACGGAGCCGCGGGAGCGGATCTGTATATGATAAGCGACGGCGACGTTTATATATCGCCCGGCGAGACCTACCTCGCCCATACCGGTCTGTCCTTTGAGATACCGGACGGATACGTCGGACTCGTATATGCGCGCAGCGGTCTCGCGGTCAAGCAAGGGGTCGCCCCCGCTAACAAGGTGGGGGTCATAGACTCGGATTACAGAGGTGAAGTGATGGTCGCGCTGTTCAATCAGAGCAGGGAAACGAGACGGCTCGAAAACGGAGAGAGGATCGCGCAGATAGTCATCGCCCCCTATCTGAAAACGGAATTTGAATACGCGGACGATCTGAGCGATACGGCCCGCGGAGAGAACGGCTTCGGCTCGACGGGAACAAAATAAACTTATCCGGCGTCACCGCGCAAAACGGGACGCCGGATCTTTATGTCTTGCCGGTTCTATTGTCTTTAAGTTCATAATATAATAGCGTTGAAAAGGGTTTTTGGGTCTCTGACCGCTTTTGACCGTTTTTGAAACGGGCAAAAGCGATGATTTTTACATTGCAAATCCTGCTTTTCGGCGTAAATCAACACGTCTTTTATGTCGGTTTTTCGTTCAGATCCGTTTAATAACCGTAAAAATTTCAATATTTTCTTTGTGCATTTCACAGAAAAATCAGAGTCGGATTTGCAATCAAGTTCGAAAATCTCGTCTTTTTGAATTGCAAATTGTCGTTTTAGATCGAGTTTTGTGATTTTTCACAGCTTTTCGCCGGGTCCCGAAAACCTTTGTGCAGGTTGACAAAAAACATCGACTATGGTATAATTTAACCGTTTTCCGAAGGGTGTTTTGCCTGTAAGTACAGTTGAAACGCTCTCTGAAAGGAGGATTTTATGCAGATCCAGAAAAAAATTTCTGTATATAATGATCTGTATAACGATCGGATTTCGGAAAAGTTTGAGAGACTTGATAAGCTTTTCAGAAAGAGGAAACCCAAGAAGAGACAAGCCGCGCGCTGGATAGTTCTCCTGTCGCTCGTAGCTGTGATCGCGTTCTCTTTCTCGCTTTTCTACGTCAACAGATACTTTGACGAGAACATTTTCTCAACAACACCGGAATTCAGTTCTTTCGTTCCTGAATATTCGTCTTCAAACGCGGTTTTCGGCACGTACTCTCCGGAAGTGAGTCTTTACATCACCGACAGAGGGAACGAGACTTATTCCGTAGACTCCAAGTCGGTCACGCTTTCCGCTCTGTTTGAAGACAAAGGTATCGTCCTCGACGAGTCCTGCACGGTCAACTATCCTTTGTATACTACCGTATTCGAGGGAATGGAGGTCGTGATCGATTCGTTCACTTACGAGGATTATTCGGAAGAGACTGTCATCCCGTTCGAGCAGAACGTGACCCATCTCCAAACGATACCGAGAGGGACGAAGCAGATCGTTACGCAGGGAAGTAACGGCACACTTCGCACTACTTACCGCAAGTATTACAAAAACGGCGAGCTTATCGAGACGAAGACTCTCAGCGAAGTCACCGTAAAGGCTCCGGTCTCCGAGGTCTCATACCTCGGTGTCGGCGGAACTATCGTCGGAAACGACGGTAAGACTTATTCTTACAGTTATTATCTTGACGTTTCCGCTACCGCTTACGGCGCCGCGGAAGGCTTCACCGGCAGAACGTCGACGGGCGTTCAGGTCAGAGAGGGCATCATCGCCGTAGACCCGAGAGTCATCAGTTATCACACTAAATGCTATGTCACCGGCAGCGGCTACGATTGTGGAGTCTGCTACGCCGAGGACACCGGCTCCGCCATCGTAGGCAACCGCATCGACGTTTATATGGACGGTCCGCTCTCAAGGCTTCTTCAGTTCGGACGCCGTTCGATGCGCGTTTACATCTTAGACTGAGTTTACTAAATATAAAGAAAAGGCGTTGCGGAATTTTTCCGCGGCGCCTTTTCTTTTGTTATCCGGTTTTATGAATACTGACTTGTGTAAAGCTCGTGATAAAAGCCTTTCTTTTCGAGCAGTTCCTCGTGCTTTCCTTTTTCTATAACGTCGCCGTCTTTCATTACGAGAATGACGTCGGCGTTTTTTATCGTTGAGAGCCTGTGCGCTACGATAAAGCTCGTTTTTCCTTTCGACAGCAGCGCGAACGCGTCCTGTATCTTGTGTTCCGTACGTGTGTCTATCGAAGACGTCGCTTCGTCGAGGATAAGCATCGGAGGACGGCAGAGCATGACTCTTGAAATACAGAGAAGCTGTTTCTGCCCCTGCGAAAGTCCTTCGCCGGATTCGTCGATCAATGTGTCGTAACCTTGCGGGAGTCTGCGTATAAATCCGTGCGCGTGCGCTTTCTTGGCGGCTTCTGTCACCTCTTCGTCGCTTGCGTCGGGTTTTCCGAATTTGATATTGTCTCTGACCGTTCCGGCAAACAGCCAGGTATCCTGAAGCACCATTCCGTAAGATGAACGCAGGTTGTTTCGCTTGAGAGTCCGTACGTCGTCTCCGTCCACCGAGATAGATCCTCCGTCAACGTCATAGAAACGCATGAGCAGGTTTATAAGAGTCGTTTTGCCGCATCCGGTCGGACCGACGATCGCGACGCGCTGTCCGCTTCCGACGTCCAGGGAAAGGTCTTTGATGAGTTTTTCCGTTTTTGTATAGGAAAAACTGACGTCATCGAGCTTCACGTTCCCTTTGACGTATATGAGTTCGTTCTTGTCTGAGTCGTCTTCTTCCTCGTCTTCTTCGAGCAGGTCGAATATCCGTTCCGCGCACGCAAGCGCGTTCTGAAGCTCCGTCAGTACGCCCGAGATCTCATTGAAAGGCTTTGTGTACTGAGTCGCGTAAGAGAGGAACGCCGAGAGCTTGCCGACCGTCATGGCGCCGCCCGAAACTATCGAAACGGCTCCGAACACCGCG
>CACZZA010000060.1 GCA_902785485.1 uncultured Ruminococcus sp.
TGCCCTTCGCTGGCAAAGATGTTCGTTTTCGAGTGGAAAACGGCGTGCTGACGGTGGTGGAGATAAATCAGTAATACACTTCTTTTCTTTCGTTTCGTACCAGTCCTGATCGGTGCGCATCATGCGGCAGATCTCGGGATCGTCTTCGACGAGGCGGTCAAGCTGCACAAGCTCGGGTTTCCAGTAGAGCATACGCGAGGTCTCGGTGAGTCCCGCGTGGAAGTCGTGTTCCGGCTCCATATTGAAATATTTGCCCGCGGTCTCGCTGAGCATACCCGCCGTCAGGATGACGAACGAAATGTCCTTCATCTTTGCGTCGCGGCGCTGGAGCATACGAATACTCTCCTTCATCGCCGCCATGTTCTCGCTTCCGCCGTGTCCGAGGAGCATAACGACGTTTTTGAAGCCGATCCGTACGAATTCGGAGCAGATATCCGAGATCATAAGGCCGAAAAGCTGGGGGTTGACGTTCATCGTGCCGGGGAGCGTGCCGCCGGAGAAGCAGTAGTGAAATCCGGGCGCGATAAACGCGTTTATCCTGTCGAAACCGATGCGCAGAGGCTCGGTGCAGTTGAAAACGTCGACTCCGAGCGGGAGATGATGTCCGTGCTGTTCGATGATGCCGACCGGCAGAATGACCGTCGGTGTGGTCTTGACCATTTGTTCGAACTGATCGAACGGGTAGTCCGTGAGATTGAATGCCATGATTGTTCCTCCGATAATAGTGTGTATATGGTGTTTTTTATTCCTTGAAGTCCGGTCGCGGGCGCATACGTCAAAAACCCGTCCGCGTAAGTTAAATATACCACTAAATCGTTGTTTTGTCAATAAATCTGCGCAAATTACGCGCGTTTCAGGATAAAAAAGACGGCGGGGTTCACTCGCCGTCAAATACGCTTCTGAACAGAACGGTCCGGTCGCCTTCGAGCGCCTTTCTTTGTCTTTTGTACGCTGTGAGAATGTTATAATATTCGCACTGAGTCACGACTATTTTGGACCGGCAGGCGCCGAGATCGAAATAAAGCGAATTGTCGTAGGTCTTGCCCTCGCGGACGAGGTCGAGATATTTGAAGCCTTCTTCGCCCTCTCCGAGGTCGGAAAGTACCGTCTTGTACCAGTCCTTCCGGAGCTCGTCCCCGGAATAGTAATTAAGCGCGTTGATAACGGTGGCGGCGAACTCCTTTCCGTCTGCCGAAAGGCAGGCGGGAAGCGCCATGAGGGGATCGTAAGCTCCGTAATACGAGAGATAATTTTCCTGATCAGGATCGTATTTCGGCATCGGGACGAATCCGAAACGTCCCTTGTCCTTGAAAGCGTAGCTGACGTTCGATCCGCCGACGTAAAACAGACTGCCTGATTTAGCCATTTGATCGACGTATAAAAGGTCGGGATCGCTTACATCTATACAAATGCCTCCGTTCCTTGCGGATTCTATTGTGTCGAATGTGTATCTCTTGTCCGTGATGACCGATTTTATCTTATCGTAAACGTTCCCGGTCTTCTCCTTGTCCTTTGCTATCGTGAACTCGGGATAGCCGACAAGGTCGTTCGTCGACATTCTTATCCCCGCTCCGTAGAGCAGCGCGGCTTCTTCAATGCCTTCGACGTAATGGAGTCCGGCTCTCTCCGTTTTTCCGATCGTCCCGTCGCCGTCAAGGTCGCGAGCCGCCGCTTTTACAAGCTCGGCAAAGGTATCGAGCGTCCATTCGTTGCTGTCGACGAACTCGTACGGGGACTTCAGAGCGAGCGCCTTTAGGGTTTCCTTGTTGAAATAGAGTCCGCAGCCCGTGTTGAACGTGTTGAAGGAAAAATCGGCGAAATACAGCCGTTCTCTGAGCCGGAGAGCGTTCTCCGAGCCGGGCGCCATATACGTTTTGTCGAGAGATTCTACCTCGTTGAGATCGAGCAGAGCGCGCTCTTTCGTCAGCTTCGCAAGCGCGGAAGCGCTCGCGACGATGGCGTCAAAATCGGCTTTGCCGGACAGTATTTCGGCTGCAAGAGCGTCATAAGTGAAGCCGGGAGAAATACGCTGCACGCGCAGAGTTACGTTGAGCTTTTCTTCAACGAGCCTGTTTCGGTCGGAGATCGCTTTGTCCAAAGGAGTCGAGCCTTCGTTTTCCGCGGCAAGAAAATCGAACGTTGACGATCTGCGGGATATGTTGTCAGAAACGAAGATGACGAACTCGCGTCCTCCGAGATCCACAGACTCGAAAGGATCCTGAGAATACCCGCATACCGAGGTTACCGGCGTGCCGGGATCGGGAGAGCCATCCCCGTTCGCGCAGGAAAACAGTACGGACGAAAGAGTCAAGAGCGCCAATATCGCCGTGAGAAGCCTTAGAAACGTATTTTTCATCGGGGATCCTCCTTAACGGGGATTATTATTGTGTTTTCAGTATATCAACGATATGTTTACCGTAAGTGACACGTTTTTTGCGGAATTGTAAATAAAAATCTCCGCCCGGTGTTCACCGGGCGGAGGGAATCGTTATACGGGGATTGTCTTATCTTCCGAAATCGCGGTAGATGACCTTGATGTCGGCTTCGACCGCCTTCTTTACTCTTGCAAAAGAGGTGGAGAGGTTGTTGCCGGAGCAGTCTACGTCGATGCAATTCGAGAAGATGCTTCCGAAGTTGTAGTACAGACCGAGGTCATATACGCGTCCGTCTTTGATGACGTCGAGGTACTTCTGAGACTCTTCGTCGCGGGTGTAACGGCGGGTGATGATGGTCTCGTACCAGTACTTCTTGACCATGTTCTTGGAGTAGTAGTTCATATCCTCGAAGATGGTCGCGGTGCGTTCGAGCTCATCGCCGGAGAGGCAGGAGGGAAGCGCTACCATCGAGCAGTTTGTGGGATATACGGAGTAGTAGCCTTCCTGGTTGGAGTCATACTTCGGGAACGGGATGATACCGAACTCGTGTTCCATGTTAGAGAACTGATGAAGGATGTTGGTGCCTTCGTAGTGGAACAGGAACAGATCCTGCATGAACAGCGATCTCGCGTAGTCGAATCTGTCCGCGTAACCGTGGGTGTTGTCGGGGGAGAGGTTCTGGACTATGTCAAAGCTGATGGTCTTATCCGAAAATACGGATTTGAGTTTCTCGTACGCGGTGTTGACCTTGTCTCCGTCGTTCATCAGCGTGAGCTCCGGATAACCGGTAGCGTCGTTGGTGGTAACGCGGACGCCGATACCGTACAGGAACATTCTCGGGTTGTGATGCTCGTAGAGGGTACCGAACTGGTCAAGCTCGCCCATTCTTCCGTCGCCGTTCATATCCTTGGAAACGGCTTTGGTAAGCTCCGCCCAGTTGTCGAGAGTCCACTCGTTGTTCTCGAGGTACTCGTAGGGGGATTTGAGGTTGTAATCCTTGATGACCTGCTTGTTGAAGTAAACGACGAACGCGATCTCCTGGGTGTTGAAGTCGCAGTTGGTGAAGTACAGTTTATCGCCTATAAGCAGCTGTTCCTTCGCGTTCTGATCCCAGTAGGAGTTGTTCATATTGAAGCGGTCGATGGAGAGCAGGTCGAGCAGCAGACCTTCTCTTGCGAAAGTTGCAAGATACTTGCATCTGCCTACGATGACGTCAAACTCGGTCGAGCCGGACAGGACCTGAGTACGAACGCTGGTCGTAAGGTCGGTCGTCTGGATCTGGTTGAAGGTGACGTTGTATTTTTCCTCAAGAAGAGTGTTGCGGCGATAGACCGCGTCGAGCAGAGGGCTTTCGCCTTCACCCTCGGAAACCATGTAGTTTACGGGGTACGCGGTGTTGTCGCGGTAGGGCTGGCAGATGAAGCTGAACTCATATCCGCCGTAGTCGACCGGTGGGATCTTGGGATCCTCGGGGTCGCTGTCATCGATCGTGTAATCCTTGTTGTCGAGGTCGGACGTCTGCGAGGTCGGTTTTCCTTCGGAAGAGTCGCCGCAGGCAACGACAACAGAAAGTACCATGATCAGCGCGAGTAACAGAGCCGCGAGTTTGGACAGATTTCTGTTTTTCATATTTTCTCCTTTGAATAATAAGAATACCCGGATAAGCCGTAAGACTTATTCTTATTATTTTATAACATTTTTTGCGTCCGGAGTCAATATGAAATTGTAAACATTTCATAAAAAAGCCGAAAAAACAAAAACAGAGACCGGAATGAGTTTTCCGGTCTCTGCGAGCGTTGCGTAAATCGTTAAGTAATGACTCAGTCTCTGCCGAAGTCGCGGTAGATGACCTTGATGTCGGACTCAACAGCCTTCTTGATACGGGCGTATGCGGTAGACATATTGTTGGTCGCGCAGTCGGCGTCAAGAACCTTGGTGGTTATATCGCCGAAGTTGAAGTACAGACCGAGGTCGTATACGCGTCCGTCTTTGATGACGTCGAGGTACTTCTGAGATTCTTCATCACGGGTGTAACGGCGGGTGATGATGGTCTCATACCAGTACTTCTTGACCATTTCCTTCGAGTAGAAGTTCAGGTCTTCAAAGATGGTGGCGGTGCGGTCGAGGTCCTCGCCGGAGAGGCAGGAGGGAAGTCCGACCATCGCGCAGTTGTACGGATATACCGAGTAGTAGTTAGCCTGGTTGGAGTCGTATTTCGGGAACGGAACGATACCGAACTCATGCTCCATGTTGGCGAACTGGTGAAGAATGTTGGTGCCTTCGTAGTGGAAGAGGAACAGATCCTGCATGAACAGCGATCTTGCATAGTCCCATCTGTCGGCGTAACCGTGGGTGTTGTCGGGGGAGAGGTTGTCTTCAATCGAGAAGCTTACGGTCTGGTCGGTGAAGACAGCTTTCAGCTTTTCATAAGCGTTGGTCAGCTTGTCGCCGTCGTTGAACAGGGTGATCTCGGGATAACCTGTGTCGTCGTTGGTGGTGGTACGGATGCCGATGCCGTAGAGGAACATTCTCGGGTTGTGGCGCTCATAAAGGGTACCGAACTGGTCAAGCTCGCCCATCTTACCGTCGCCGTTCATATCCTTGGAAACGGATTTGGTAAGTTCTGCCCAGTTGTCGATGGTCCACTCGTTGTTTTCGAGGTATTCATAGGGGGACTTGAGGTTGTAGTCGCGGATGACCTGTTTGTTGAAGTAAACGACGAACGCGATCTCCTGGGTGTTGAAGTCGCAGTTGGTGAAGTACAGCTTATCGCCGATCTTCAGCTGATCTCTTGCGTTCTGATCCCAGTAGGACTTGCTCATATCGAAACGGTCGATGGAGAGCAGGTCGAGCAGCAGTCCTTCTCTTGCGAAGGTGGCAAGACGTCTGCAGGATCCGACGATGACGTCAAATTCGGTGTTGCCCGAGAGGACCTGAGTACGAACGCTGGTCGTAAGGTCGGTCGTCTGGATCTGGTTGAAGGTGATGTTGAATTTTTCCTCGAGGTAGGAGTTGCGGCGATAGACCGCGTCGAGCAGAGGGCTTTCGCCTTCGCCTTCGGATACCATGTAGTTTACGGGGTACGCGGTGTTGTCGCGGTAGGGCTGGCAGATGAAGGAAAATTCATAGCCGCCGTAGTCGACTGCTTCGATGCCCGGGTTTTCGTCGTCTTTTTCGACGTCTCCGACGCTGGGAATATCGGTGTTGCCCGCTTTGGTCTCCTCGGGAGTGTCGCTTGAACCGCACGCTGCGAATACGGACAGAGCCATGAGCAGCATCAGGAACAGCGCCAGACCTCTGGTGAAGAGTGTTTTGTTCATGATTTTCTCCTTGTTTGATATTTTTAGATTTTTCATCTATTGCTGTGATGATGTTATATTATGAATCCGGGAAGGGAGGTCAGACTCCGCAGTCCCAGCGTTCATCGATCTTCAATTCGCCTCTGCGCATCCATTTGCCGTTCGTGAAGTCGGGGAAGAAGACGGGAGCGCTTCCGAGAGCGAGCGACTGTTCCGCGAGAACGGAGATCGCCATCCACGTAGCCGCGTCGTAAACGTCTATCGGGTAGTCGTACTCTTTAAGCGTGCAGTCGACGAAAGCAAACAGAGTGATGAAGTCCATATCCGCGTGAGAGCCGGGTTTGAGTCCCAGCTTTTCCTGATACTTGTTGCGGTCGAACCACTTGAAGGCGGGGTGTTTGTATTTGTCTTTATAGTCGTCCTTGTTTGCCCATTTGCCCTTTTCATTGACTCCGTTGACGTAGATCGAGCCTTTTTCGAGGTTGATCATTCCGTTCGTGCCGTGGAATTTGAGCAGACGGGAAGCGGGAGCGGGAAGAACGGTGTTCCAGGTGAGGACCACGGTCTCGCCGCGCGCGCATTTGAGCATCGTCGTGATGACGTCGCCCTGAGCGAGTCTCGGGAAGTCGTAAGCGGCTTCCTTGCCGTCGGTGCGTTCGATGTAGGCCTTGAGTCCCACCGCCTTGCTCGAAACGGAGTTGAGCGAGATGAAACGGTTGCCTCTGTTGATGCCGAGCGCCTTCGCGACGGGTCCGATACCGTGAGTCGGGTACGGCTCCATATTGCGGTTGATACGGTTGAGGATACGCTCGTTTCCGGCGTTCTCCGTATTCATATTCTTGAATTCTTTATAAACGAGGTCCGCGACTTCGTGCTGGTATCCGCCGACCGCGTGTACGATCTCGCCGAGCACGCCCTCTTTGATGAGGTTGATCGCGAGCAGTTCGTCGCGTCCGAAGCAGGCGTTCTCGAGGAACATCAGACGTCCGTTCGTCTTTTCGCAGACGTCGACGAGCGTGAACAGGTCTTCGATCGACATCGCGGGTCCGACTTCAAGTCCGACCGCCTTGCCGGCTTTCATTGCCGCGGTCGCGAGCGGGATGTGCGCCGCCCACGAGGTCGCGATGACGACGGCGTCGACGTTCTTGTCGTCGAACATCGCCTGAGCGGACGGGTAGACCTTTACTCTGGTCTCGCCGAGCGCCTTGCAGTCTTCAAGCGCCTGATCTATACAGGGCTGCTTGAGATCGAAAAGTCCGACAACCTTTGACGGCTGCATCTGTATTAGCTTTTTCATCAGACCGCGTCCGCGCGATCCGAGTCCGATACAGCCGACTCTTAAAATTCTTTTCATATGAGTCGTCTCCTTTTATTCCATACGGAAAAACGGAATGAACGTTCTGTCCGTAATTAAAATATATCATTTTGAACGCGGATTGTCAATATTCGGCCCGCTCAATTTACGATATGTTTACGATTTTGTCAATTAAAGGGCAAAAAGCGGACTACTATATTATATGTGATCTTTTTTCCGTTTTGAACGCGAGAACTCCGGGTACTTGTCCGGATCGCGGACGAATCTTTCGAGCGCCGTTTCGGTGCCGATGGCGACCGCAGTCTGCGCGTTTTCCGCCACTCTCGTCTTGATGCCGACGACGTTGGAGATCAGTTTGTCGAGCCCGTAGAGCTTCGAGCCGCCGCCCGTCATCACGAGTCCCGACTTGTGTATGTCGCGAAGCATTTCGGGAGGAGTCTTCTCGATCACCGAGCAGACCGCCTCGATTATCAGGGTGACCGGCTCCTCGAGCGCCGTGACGGTCTCCGCGGACGACAGTCTTACCGCGCGGGGAAGTCCTTCGACAAGGCTCTTTCCCGAGACCTCGAGGGTCAGCGGTTCTTCTCTCTGCCATACCGAGCCTATCTCGCACTTGACCCTTTCCGCCGTGCGTTCGCCGATGAGAAGATTGTGCTTGCGGCGCACGTAGCGTATGATCGCCTCGTCGAACTTGTCGCCCGCCACGCGTATGGATTCGCTGACCGCGATCTTGCCGTAGGAGATGACGGCGACGTCGCAGGTGCCGCCTCCGATGTCTATTATCATCTTGGCGTCGGCTTCGTCCGTGTCGAGTCCCGCGCCTATCGCCGCCGCGAGCGGCTCTTCGATGAGATAAGTATATTTTGCGCCGAGCTGAGTCAGAGCGTCCCTGACCGCGCGTTCCTCGACGTCCGTGACGCTCCCAGGAACGCAGACCGCGACGTAGGGCTTGAAGATCTGTCTTTTCGGCATCGCCGACCTGAGGAAATACCTCAGCATTTCGAGCGTGTATTCGTATTTGGAGATGACTCCCTCGCTCATCGGTCTTATGACATCGACGTCGGGCGGGGTCTTGCCCGCGAGGTACGCAGCCTCCGTTCCGACCTCGAGCAGCTCGCCCGTGGTTTTGGATACCGCGACCGCCGACGGTTCTTCAAGTACGACGCCCTTGCCCCTGATGAAGACGAGAGTCGTCGACGTCCCGAGATCTATTCCGATATACCGCGCCATATTCCTCCCGCCTTTCCCGGCAAACGCGCCGTCTGATTTTTGATTCAAATTACATTATACAACACTTTTCCCGATTTTGCAAGATTTTTATGGAACTATCGGGGGAAAAATCTTGTATATGAGGATATTTCAGCGGAACAAGGGGAAAAAAGGATTTTTTTATCGGGTAAAGAAGGTTATTTTTCGCCGTTCCACTTGATTTTTATAATACTGTTGTGGTAAAATAAACAGGTTAATAGTATCGATTGAAAGGCATAACGTTATGTTAGAACTCAAAAAAAGGCTGTCCGGGGCGATAAAGGGCGTGCTCGACGCTATGAACCCCGAACACGGATTGACGGAAGAAGACGTCGTTTCGTTCTTTGAATACCCGCCCGACACGAAGCTGGGCGACCTTGCTTTCCCGTGCTTTAAGCTCAGCAAGGTGATGCGCCGCGCTCCCGCCGCGATAGCGGCCGAACTGAAGGACAGGCTCTCGCTCGACTGCATAGATAAGATCGAACCCGCGGGAGGGTATCTCAACTTTTTCATATCGGACGCGTATCTTTCGCGCGACGTCCTCGGGCGCGTGCTTGAAATGAAGGAAAACTACGGCTCGTCCGACGTCGGAAAGGGGAAGACCGTCGTATTCGACTACTCGTCCCCGAACGTCGCAAAGCCGTTCCACATAGGACACCTCGGCACGACCGTCATAGGTCACAGCCTGAAAAAACTCCACGAGTTCGCGGGCTACAGGTGCGTCGGTATCAACCACCTCGGCGACTGGGGAACGCAGTTCGGCAAGATGATCGTAGCGTTCAAACGCTGGGGCGACAGACAGCTTATCGAAGAAAAAGGCATCGACGAGCTTGTCGCTCTGTACGTCCGTTTCCATGCGGAAGCCGAGAAGGACGAAAGCCTCAACGACGAGGCGAGGGCGGAGTTCACCAAGCTCGAGCATGGCGACGTGGAGGACCGCGCGCTTTGGAAGTGGTTCATCGAGATCAGTATAGCGGAGTATAAAAAGACCTACCGTCAGCTCGACATCGAGTTCGACTCCTACTGCGGAGAGAGCTTTTATTACGACAAGCTGCCGGCGGTAATTGACGAGCTGAAGGCGAAGGGACTGCTCAAGCTCGACGAGGGAGCGTCCGTCGTAGACCTCGGGGAGTACGGGATGCCCCCGTGCCTCATCCTCAAGAGCGACGGCTCGAGCCTCTACCCCGCGCGCGACATCGCCGCGGCGATATACAGAAAAAAGACCTACGATTTCGATAAATGCGTCTACGTCACCGACGCAGGACAGCATCTGCACTTTATGCAGTTTTTCAAGGTGCTCGAGCTGATGGGATACGACTGGGCAAAGGGACTCGTACACGTCCCGTACGGCAAGGTCAGCATCAACGGAGCCAAGCTCGCGACCCGTACCGGCAACGTGATACTGCTCAAGGACCTGTTCGCGCAGGCGATCGACAAGGTCGAAAAGATAATGGACGAGAAAAATCCCGACCTGCCCGACAAGCACGAAAAGGCGGTCGAGGTCGGGGTCGGCGCGGTCGTGTTCTATTACCTCACGAACAACCGCATCAAGGATATAAACTTCGTGCTTGAAGACGCGCTCAACTTCGACGGCAACACCGGTCCTTACGCGCAGTACACCTACGCGCGCACGTGCAGTCTGCTCGAAAAGGGAGCGGAATACCTTAAGGGCGAGGTCGGAGACTATACGCCGAACGAGCGGGAGAGGGAAGTCCTCAAAGCGCTCGCCGTCTTCCCGGAGCGGGTACTCGGAGCGCTCGAAGAATACGAGCCGTCCGTCATAACCCGCTACATACTCGACCTCTGCGCCGCGTATAACGTGTTCTACCACGACTGCAAGATACTGACGGCGGAGAGCGAAGACGCCCGCGCGTTCAGGATGAGACTGTCGCAGGCGACGTCATTCGCGCTCGGAAACGCGTTCGGTCTTATCTGTATGAAAAAAACGCAAAAGATATAAAAACGAAAAGATTTAAGGAGTTGAAAATATATGTCCGGACACAGCAAATGGAAAAACATTATGCACAAGAAGGAGAAGACCGACGCCCAGAAGGCGAAGGTGTTCTCGAAGATAGGCAAGGAGATCACCGTCTGCGTTAAAGAGGGCGGTCCCGATCCCGTCGCTAACGGAAGGCTGCGCGACCTCATCGCGAAGGCAAAGTCGCTCAACGTTCCGAACGACAACATCGACCGCATCATCAAGAAGGCTTCGGCGGCTGACTCCGCGAACTACGAGGAGATCACTTACGAGGGCTACGGTCCGTCGGGGGTAGCCGTCATCGTCGAGACGATGACCGACAACCGCAACCGCACCGGAAGCGACCTGCGCCACTATTTCGACAAGTACGGCGCAAGCCTCGGGCAGTCCGGATGCGTCAGCTATCTGTTCACCGACAAGGGCGTCATCGTCATCGCGAAGGACGCGAAGGTCGACGCAGACAAATTGATGGAGGACGCTCTCGAGGCGGGAGCCGAGGACTTCGTCGAGGACGACGAGGTGTTTGAA
>CACZZA010000061.1 GCA_902785485.1 uncultured Ruminococcus sp.
TGAACGTCTCGCTCTCGGTCGGTGAGGCGTACGCCGCCTCCGCGACGGCGAGGACGTTTTTGGTCGCGATCTCCGAATAAGTATAATAATCTTCGCCCTCGTACGAGAACTTGACGAAAGCGACGGCTTTCACGTCCTTGGCGTATGCGCTGAGCGGGATCGCCGGATAAGCTCCGGAGTAGGTGAAGAATTCGTCGCCGTTGTACATATTTCCGAGTTCGGGACGGAAGACCGTACCGGTCGAGATCATTTCGTTCGCGCCGTAAACGGTACCGAATGCAAGTTCATCCGATTTATACTGATCGGACGGGAGCGCGATGAAGCCGTAATCGCCGAGCGTGATCTCTTCTCCGTACCTCTTGTCGACGCGCGCGACGAAACGCAGCGTCTGGCTTTCGGAGTCATTTATCCTGATCTGCGCTCCGAGCAGGTAGACCTTGGGAGGCGCGACGACTTTGACGTTACCCGTATGGTAGGCGATGCCGTTGTACTTGTACGTCATCGTTTTGTTCCCGGGGGACGACGCGTCGAAATCGAACGTGAACAGCGGGTCGCCGGACGTGTATTTTATCACGGACGAATAAGTCGTTCCGCTGATCTTGTAATTTGCCTTGATCGAAAGACCCTCGGCGTCAAAGGAGCCGTTCTCGAACGCCGAATCGTTCTCCGCGGGAGTCAGGAGCGTCGCTCCAGTGCAGTACTTCGCCGGGAAGGTGACCGAGCCTATACCCGCGCCTGAGTCGGCGTACTGAGCAAAGTCGCTCGCGAGCTTCTTGACGTTTGCCTCGCTGAGAGTGCATCCCGAAAGGTCGAGATTGACTGTCGGCAGGAAGTCGACCATTATCTTTGAAGTCGACGCCGGAGGCAGGAACGCTTTGACCGTGCTTCCGTTGAACGTGCCGCCGGTTATCTTTATGTTTGTAACGTTGTCGGGATAGAGGCATCCGCGCGGACCGGAGGCGTAGATCGTCGAAGCGGACGAGAACGTGCCGCCGTTGATCGTAAGGTCGACGTCCATGACCTGGTCGTAAACGTTGTTTACCGACGCGCAGGAGATCATATTGAGGAATTCTCCGCCGTTGATCGTCATTTTGACGTTGGCGGAGGGAGCGTAATCCGGATTGTTCGGGATGCCGGTGGTGACGCCGTACACGCGGTACCATTTACCGCTGTTGATAGTGACGTCGGTGTTGTAGCTGCTCGACGTCGTGGCAAACCTCGAGCCGCCGGCGATGGAAGGATAGTACGCGCCGGAATTTCCCTGCAGGTTCGTCGTCACGATGCCGTCTCCGAACACGACCTTGTGTCCGTTGGCGCAGATCGCGCGGTTCTGTACACCGCCCGGAGTCGAGTTCGCGGTCGACGTCGTCGCGATGGTGATGTTCTCGAACACCGTATCACCGCCGAGACGAAGGTGCGCGCCCTCGGTGATTATGAGCTTCGCGCCGTTCTGCGATGTGATCGTGACGTTCTTCGAGCAGTCGGGCATATAGAAGTCGCGCGCCGTCAGTGACGCATAGCTGTACGACTTGGAGTAGTCGAGCGTGACGTCGCCGACGAGGACGATCTTTCCGCCCGTGTCTTCAAGCATCACAGCCGCCTGATACAGCACCGAATTCTTATAATACTGGGTGCCCTCTCTAAAGACGTCGGTCGATGAACCGGGCGAAAACCAGTAAGTGTTGCACTGTTCGGCGGTATAGCCCCTTCTCGACGCGTACCCGTTCTGCACCGCGTAATCGGTCCAGATATACCTTTCGACGAGAGTCTCAGCTTTAAGGGGAGACGAGGGGGCGGAGCCGTCGCCGGTCCCGTCGTCGGAGATATAGATCACTCTCTCCGTAGCGGCGGTGACTCCGCCGACGGAAAAGAGCGCCGACAACAGTATCGCGGCGAGTGCAAGTGAGAATAGCGCGAAAAACTTTTTCATAAGAAACGCTCCGTTGAGATAATTTTATACTGATTATATAATATCACGTTTTTTCTCCGAATGCAAGCAAAAAAACCGTCCGGCGAAAAATCGGCGTTGTTTTGTCCAGCGACGGTTATTTTTATACAGAAAATATTATAAATTTGACCGTAAATCCTTCCGTAAAGTGTTGAATTGTCAAAAAATATGTGTTAAAATGAAAAAAGACTTGTATAAGGAGGATCGGACATGGTATTCAGCAGCATCACGTTTCTGTTCTATTTTCTGCCCGCGTTGATGATACTTTACGCTTTAGCTCCGAAAAAGCTGAAAAACGCCGTGATGATCCTCGGCTCGTTCGTGTTTTACTCGTGGGGCGAGATAAGGTTCATCCCCATCCTCGTCGCCCTGTCGGTGATAGACTACACCTGCGGGCGGATGAGCGAAAAGCATCCGGAAAGAAAAAAGCTCTTTATGCTGATCTCGGTACTGACGAACCTGTCGGTGCTGGTGTTCTTCAAATATACGAACTTTTTCGTCAACTCGTTCTGTTCCCTCTTCGGGCTCGAGTCTCCGGGACTCAACATAATGCTCCCCATCGGCATCTCGTTCAACAGCTTTCAGGAGATGTCGTACGCCATCGACGTCTACAAGGGCAGAACGAAGCCGGAGAAAAGCTACTATAATTATCTGACCTTCACTACCCTCTTCCCGCAGATCGTCGCGGGACCCATCGTGCGTTACGTCACGGTCGGACACGACCTCGGCGACCACGCGCTCAATATCGACTCTCTCGGAAAAGGTATGCGCCGTTTCATCCGCGGACTCGCAAAAAAAGTGCTGATCGCGAACAACGTCGGCGCATTCTGGGACAAGGTCTCGTCGGGCGGCGCGGGAGAGTCTTCCGTACTGCTTTACTGGCTCGGGATAATCGCATTCACGCTCCAGATATATTTCGACTTCTCGGGTTATTCCGATATGGCTATCGGACTCGCGAAGTGCTTCGGCTTCACCTTCGACGAGAACTTCGACCACCCCTACGTTTCCAAAAGCGTAACCGAATTCTGGAGAAGATGGCACATGACTCTCGGAAAGTGGTTCCGCGACTACGTTTATATTCCGCTCGGCGGCAACCGCGTCTCCAAGGGCAGGCATATATTCAATATTTTCGCCGTGTGGGCGCTGACGGGACTGTGGCACGGCGCTTCGTGGAACTTCGTCATCTGGGGACTGTATTTCGCGCTGCTCCTCGTGTTTGAAAAGTTCTTTTTCCACAAGGTCCTTGAAAAGCTCCCGGCGGTCTTTGCGCATATATATACGATGTTTCTCGTCGTCGTCAGCTGGGTCATCTTCAATTTTGAAGACACGTCGGCTCTGTTCGGCTACCTCAAAGGGATGTTCGGTCTTTCGGGAGACGTTTTCGCGAACGGCAACGCGCTCTATCAGCTGTTCTCCGTTCTGCCGCTGATGCTGATCGCTTCGTTTCTCTGCACTCCCGTACTCTCCCGTCTTGTCAAAAAGACCGAGGAGAGCGGAAGTCTCGCGGTGCAGATAGGAACGACTCTTACGTATCTCGCGGTCTTTTCCGTCTGCATAGCGTACCTCGTAAACTCGACCTACAACCCGTTCCTGTATTTCAGATTTTAAGGAGGAAACGGTATGAACAAGCGTTTTAACCGAATATTTTTCTCCGTGCTGATCATCTGGCTCGCCGTCGCACTGTTCAACGCGGTAAAGCCGCACGTCGAGTTTTCCGAGAATGAGAACAAGTACCTCTCCGCATTCCCCGAGATAAGCGCGGAAAAGGTCTATTCCGGAGAATTCATGCAGGGCTTCAACACTTACGCCAACGAGCAGTTCGTCGCCCGCGACGCGTGGATCGCGGCGTATTCGACGTTTGAATACGCGCGTCTTTCGCGCGAGATCAACGGCGTTTTTGTCACGTCCGACGCCCTTATCTCAAAGATCGACCCTCCCGTCGAAAGCTACGTCGACACCAATACCGGCGCGATAAACCTCCTCTGCGACAGGCTCGACGCCCGGGTCTATGTCATGATAGTCCCGTCCGCTTCGGAGATAACTCCGCAAAATCTCCCGGCTTTCGCCGAAACGTGGGATCAGTCGGAAGAACTTGAAAAGATAAAAAGCAAGCTCGACGGAGCGACGTTCGTCGACGTCACAAAAGAGCTGAAGGCGCACTCCGACGAATATATCTTCTACCGCACCGACCACCACTGGACGACCTACGGAGCGTCCCTCGCCTGTGACGAATTCAGAAAGGCGGCGGGACTTCCCGAACGCGAATACGACCTGCGCGAAGTCAGCGACTCGTTCAACGGAACGAACTATTCAAAGTCGGGAGTAAGGTTCGTCAAGTCCGACGTCATCGAGGCGCTCCCCCTTCCCGACGGGGTCGTCTGCACGGTCTACACGGGGAAAGACGGCAAAGCGCACGACGGCGCGTATTTTGAAGAATACCTCGGCAAGAAGGACAAATACGCGTATTTTCTCGGACAGAACGAAGGACTCGTCAAGTTGACGGGAGGCAAGGAAGGCGGCAGAAAGCTGCTGATGTTCAAGGACTCGTACGCGCACTGCTTTGCTCCCCTGCTCCTCGACGAATATTCCGAGATAACCCTGGCGGACGCAAGGTATCTCAGACTCAAGTTAGCGGACGTATCCGACCTTTCGGAATACGACGACGTACTTTTCCTTTACAGTACGGACGGGTTCGTCTCCCAGGACAGCCTCGGAAAAATGGCTTACTTCCTCTCTGACGCGACAGAAAGAAACGAGGAGAAAAAATGATAAAGAATTTCTTCTACCGTATGCTCTGCGGAGCGTTTCTCGGCGTTTCGGTGATAGCGCCCGGGGTCAGCGGAAGCATTATGGCGGTAATGCTCGGGATATACGACGACCTGATCGGGATAATCTCAAACCCGTTCAAAAAATTCAAAAAGAATTTCGTCTATCTGCTCCCGATGGTCATTGGCGCGGGAATATCGATGCTCCTGCTCCTCAAGGGTCTGCGCTGGCTTTTCGCGAATTACGAGATCCCCGCGTTTCTGCTCTTCATCAGCCTGATAGCGGGGAGCATCCCCACGGTCTACTGCGAAGCAAAAAAGGCGGGATATAAGAATATTTACTTCATCGGCACGGTCATCGCCCTCTGCATAGCGCTGTCTGTCGGGCTCCTCGCGAAAAACGGAGTTTTCTCGCCGCAAAGCGCGGAGGCTGAGCAGACCGAGGTCTCCGAGACCGTGATCTCCGGAGAAAAAGACGAATACGGACGCGAACTATCCGACATCGCGTATTATTCGATAAGCAGCTTCGTTTCGGGTATGACGAGTATGGTCCCCGGGATGAGCGTTTCCATGATGCTGATGATGTTCAGCGTGTACGAGCCGCTGCTCGCGGCGGCGTCGGGACTCGACTTCAAGGTGATGATACCCGTCGGACTTTGTTTCATAATAGGTATGGTGCTGTTCTCCAACGTATCGAAGAAAATATTCGAGAAGAAGCGCGGACTCGGCTTTCTGCTCGTGCTGGGATTTATGACCGGCTCGATGATCGCCGTCTTTCCCGGACTCCCCGAGTGCGGAATCGACTGGGCGCTCTCGGCGGTCGCGATAGCGATAGGCGTGGGGGTTTCGGTGCTGTTCCGCGTGTTGGGCAAAAAATTCAAACCCGAGGAATGATCTCCACACATTTACCCTGAGAAAGGCAAAGGCACAGATGAACTATTCCGATTTTTACCACGTCACGATAGAAAACGAAATAGAGGGGATAAACGTTACGAGTATGCTCGACAACGGTTTCGTACACCCCGAGATGATATACTGCGACGCGCATTTCCACACCGCGTACGAGGTCCATCTCTGTCTCGCAGGAGGTTATACCGTGATCTCGTCGTCCGGCAAAAAAACGCGCCTCACTCCCGGAAAACTCGCGATCATCCCTCCGAACTGCTATCACTACACCGCCAGGGAGCCGGAAACCGGGCTCGGAGACCTTCCGTCAAAGTATTCGTTTCGCTTTACCATATCGGTCTCTCTCTCGGTAAAGGACGGAAAACGCATCGCCGAATTCCTTCCCGAGCCGGAGTCCGATCCCGTGGTCTTCGACGCGGAATGGGCGATCCCTCTGCTCGGAGAACTGCGCGACGAGATAATCGGGGGAAAAAGATACAACCGCATTCTGATAGACAGTCTCATGCTCCGTTTCTGGATCGGATTTTTCCGCGAATTCGCGAAGATCGGAGAAACGAAGGGCAAGGATCCTTCCCCGTTCTTTCTCAGTCAGAGCGACACACGCGAAGCAAGAGAAGAAAAGATCGACGTTTTCATCAACAGAAATTACGCGTCGCCCATCACCGAAAAGGACCTCGCCGATTCGCTGAACATCAGCGTCAGACAGCTCAGCCGTATCTGCGTCGACACTTTCGGGAAGTCTTTCCGGGACGTACTGACCGAAGTGCGTATCCGCCGCGCGATGCGTCTGCTCGAAGAAACGGACATCCCGTCCGAGCAGGTGTCGTTCGACGTCGGATATGCCGCGCCGTCTTCGTTCTACTCGGTATTCCGCAAGAAGGTCGGGATGACTCCGAGCGAATACCGCAAGCGCGTGAGACGGGAAAGTTGAGAAATCCTTTCCCGATTTTTTGTCACTTTTCACGATTTTTCTCATTCGGTGTTGACAGGGGAACAAAATTATATTACAATAACAAAAGAACTCCGAACGGTCATCGGCTCAAGATAACGCCCGGAGTTTTTTATCGCCCCGGAAGAGGCATACCGCGGTCTGACGCGGAAAAAACTATTATAACAGGAGGACGGTATTGCCTCAGACGGCAGTATCATGACACTTTATGAAGAGATTGACCAAAAAGCAAATGATCATATTTGCGATAGGACAGCTCGGATGGTCGACCCTCAGCGGCATCATCAACGCGTGGCTCGTAACGTTTTATCTTCCCACGCAGAAGGACATCGACGCGGGAGCGACTCAGTTCATCACCCCCGGACTCGTTATCCTCGGTTTTCTGACCATCCTCGGACTCATTACCTCGGTCAGCCGTATTTTCGACGCGATCACCGACCCCCTGATCGCAAGCCTCAGCGACAGAAGCACAAACAAGAACGGACGCCGTATCCCCTTTATGAAATGGGCGGCGATACCGCTCTCCGTCGTCACGGTCCTGCTTTTCTGCGCGCCCGTCAACATGATCAGCGGCATCAACGTAGCTTGGATCTCCGTTTTCATCGTTCTGTTCTACCTGTTCATGACGATGTACTGCACGCCTTATAACGCGCTCATTTCCGAGTTCGGCAAGACTCAGGACGACCGTATGTTCATTTCGACCGCGATCTCCCTCACCTTCTTCGCCGGCACCCTGCTCGCTTACACTCCGTTCGTATTCTCCGGAATGCTCCGAGAGGCGGTCGGCTTCAGCTGGAGCTACCGCGTATGCTTCATCGTACTCGCGGTCATCGCCTGCGTATGTATGCTCCTTCCCACGTTCTTACTTAAAGAAAAAGAGTTCGTCGACGCCAAACCCTCGAACTCCAATATGGTAAAATCGCTCGCTTCCACCTTCAAGAACAAGGAATTCCGCGTTTTCGTCGGCTCGGACATCATGTACTGGATCGGACTCACCCTCTTCCAGACGGGACTTCCCTTCTTCGTAAAGGTCAGTATGGAGCTTGACGAAAGCTACACCATGATCTTTATGGGCGGTATGACGGTCCTCTCGGCGGTGTTCTATCCGTTCGTTTCGGGACTCGTCCGCAAGTTCGGCAAAAAGAAGCTCACTATAGTCGGTTTTGTAGGACTCGCCGTCGCATACTTCATTACCTCGATGATAAGATTTATCCCCCTGCCCGGTATCGTTTACGGATTCCTGATCTGCGTCGTAGCCGCCTTCCCGATGGCTCTGCTCGGCATCATCCCGCAGTCTATCGTCGCAGACGTCGCCGAGGCTGACGGTATCGTTACCGGCGAGAACCGCGAGGGTATGTTCTTCGCGGCGCGCACCTTCGCGATGAAATGGGGACAGTCGATCGCCATGCTCGTCTTCACGTCCCTCGCCATCATAGGCACCACGCAGAACACCACCTCGAACGACATCACGGCATCTCCCAAGGGTCTTACGATAGTCGCGTTCGTCGCAGTCGCGTTCTGCCTGCTCGGCGCCGTAATCCTCGGACTATATAACGAAAAGAAGGTCATGAAGACCATCACCGAGAAGAAACCCGAGGAAAAGAAAGAAGAAAAATAAGCAAATAACGCTTCACCGCGGAGACGGAAAAACGTCTCCGCGGTTTTTTGTGCGCAAGAAAAAACGATAAACAAGAATTTGTCGGCGAAGCCGACTTATTCTTGTTTAGTATACACCGATGTTTTTACATTATTATCATTCTCAAACCGCTCATAAGAGTTTTTCTATTGACAAAAACGACTTATTGTGATATTATAATAAGGCTTTGGAGAGGTATCGAAGCGGTCATAACGAGGCGGTCTTGAAAACCGTTTGGGCCCTGCCCACATGGGTTCGAATCCCATCCTCTCCGCCAAAAAGAAAAAGTCGCGTAAGCGGCTTTTTCTTTTTGCTTAAAACCTCACGGATGGGATTTTCTGTCCTGAAATATTGACATTTTGCTCAGACGATGGTAATATGAACACAGAGACGTCACGAACAGTGTGGTACTTCGGATCCTTCCGTATGAGATCACAGTACTGTCGGTGACGTTCTTTTCTGTTTAGTCGAGCAACTTTTTTCTCCCGCGAATTGAGCTTCGGACAAATTGTCTGTCCGGAAGTATTGACTTTTCAGACGGTCGAGTGTATACTGATAAAGGCGGAGAACCTAAGTGCGCGATTACCCGTGCTGCTCCGCCTGCCTAAGCATCTGACGTGGTCAGAGCCGTCCCTTTATCCGCGCGATAAAAACGACTGATCGTACCTTCAGATGCTTTATTTTTCCGCATCCGGGCCCGTTATTGACATTATTCTGCGGTTTTTATTGATTTTTCCGTTCGGTTGATATATACTTATTACAGTTCAGGCGCCTGCCCGGGCAAAACTCACATCGAGGTGCGGTATGACAGTACTTCTCTACGTTCTCAACGTTCTTTTTTCCGCGGGATCATCAACTGTCACCAAACAGTTTGCCCGAAAAGACGGAGACTCCGTGATCTTCAATATCAACAAGTCCGCGGTCGGAGCGATACTGTTTCTGATCGTCGGGCTCATCGGCGGTTTTACCGTTCATCTGCCCACCGTGCTGTTTGGCGCGGGTTACGGGCTTTTCCTCTGCTGTTCGATGTATACGGGCTTCAAGGCGCTTGCGACGGGACCTATGGCTCTGACGAGCATGATCGCCTCGTTTTCGCTGATCATCCCGTTTTTCTTCGGCGTCTGCTTCTGGAATGAGGAGATCTCCGTTTTCAAGATCGTCGGGATCGCTCTGCTTCTCCTTTCCGTCGGACTTATCAACGCCAAACGCGAAGAAGGCTTCTCCTTGCGGTGGCTCGGTCTCGCCTTGCTAACCCTGCTCTTCAACGGCGTGTATTCGGTACTGCAGAAGCTTCATCAGATACATTTCCCCACCCTGTACCGCACTGAGTTTATGTTTTGGGCGTTCGCTCTTATTTTCGCGATCCTCACGGTAACGAAGTTCTCCTCGAAAAAGCAGAGAGAGATCTCATTCCGCTTCAGTTTGCTCGGAATGACCGCGGGCATACTGGACGGTCTGACGAACTACATCGTGCTGTATCTTTCCGCGACGGAGAACGCGTCGGTAGTTTTTCCGGTCGTATCTGTCGCAAAGATCATGGCTGTCTGGATCATCGGAGTCACCGTATTCAAGGAACGCCTGCGCCCTCTTCAGGTGGCGGGACTTCTGCTCGGAGTCGCTTCGATCGTATTTTTGATGCAATAAAAAACGGAATTTATACCCCGACAAAAATCGGGTACGTTTTCGCAAATGAGCCGGAGGTACAATCCTATGAAATACAACAAGACCGTCATTTTGAAGGACGGAAGAGAATGTCTGTTGAGAAACGGCGACGAAGGCGACGGAAAGGCACTGCTCGATCTGTTTATACTGACGCACGGACAGACTGATTTTCTGGCGTCGTACGCGGACGAATGCACCTATACCGCCGAGCAGGAAAGCGAATTCCTGAAAAACGAATCCGAAAGCAAGCGCGAGATCGAGCTTTTGGCTTTCGTCGGCGGAAAACTCGTCGCCTCGGCGGGTGTCGGCTCTATCGGCAGGAGCGAAAAATCACGCCACCGCGCGGAATTCGGGATCAGCGTCGATCAAAACTACTGGGGACTCGGGATCGGCCGTGCTTTGACAAAGGCCTGCATCGAGTGCGCAAAGATAGCAGGATATTCACAGCTGGAGCTGGATGTGGTAGCTCAAAACGAGCGTGCGATCGCGCTTTATGAGAGCGAGGGCTTTGCCCAATATGGACGCAATCCGAAGGGCTTCCGTTCCCGCTATAGCGGCTGGCAGGAACTCGTCCTTATGCGCTTGGAACTTTTGGACTGAAAGAAAAATGAAGAAGAAAATTGTGATAATAGAAGACGATCCGGCGATCAACCACGGCATTGAGCTGACGCTGGGCAAAGAACAATATGATTTCTGTTGCTGCTATAACCTGCGCGATGCAAAGGATATACATTCTGCAGATCTGATCATTCTGGATCTGAACCTCCCCGATGGGAATGGTTTGGGATTCCTCAAGGAATTAA
>CACZZA010000062.1 GCA_902785485.1 uncultured Ruminococcus sp.
AGCAGAGCAAACGGTATTATGCGTTAAGAAATTATGTCACTAATCAATTGTCAAACAAAGCTGTCAGTAAATCTCATACTGCCCCTGCCGAGCATCACACTCGCAATAACCGCACCAACACTCGGCAGAGAGAAAATATCATTTACGGTTCATAAACATCGATTGCCCAGTAACTGCCCAAGTAATCGTCGTTCTTAGTTGTTATTATCACACCATCAGATGTATCTGTAACTGCTAATCTTCCACCAAAGTCAAAATAATTATTCGTATTGCCCTTGATAACATAATAAGCACCATCTACATCTTCTGTAACGGTAGTAAATGGGGTACCAGCTCCTTCTACATTCGCACGAACCACTGTAAACGGAGCATTATATGCCAAAAGGCTGCAACCATCGTCAAGGAAATCGTATCCACCGGAAGCAACCTCTAATGTATCACCTACTCTAAGAATATCGCCATTGCTCAGGGAGGTGAATGTTTTAGGCACATATGCAGCATCTTCTAACGAGATACCAAACGTCAGCGTGCCGGTATATTCGCCTGCAACAGTCGCAAGGGTGCTGTTGATCTGCGAGAAGGTAAGGGTCTTGGCGGTCTTGTCGTCATTTGTGAATGCCGCCGCAGTGCTGCCCTTTTCAAGAGCAGTCGTCGAGGTGCCTGCCGTTACGGTATAGGGGACTTCAACAGTGTCGCACGTTACCTTGAAATCGTTGGTTTCAACGTCCGCGATATTTACGGAAAGCGTCTGACCCTTAGCCAGTTTGAAAGGCTTGGCAGTTTCGTCCACCGAGATAGTGGCGTTTGTAGTCGAGGTGTCTGAAAGTGTGACACTTGCGGGAATCACCACCGTGTAGCTGGGGTCTACGCTGTACTTAACATCGGTACTGCCCGAAGATGTGTTTGCGTTGAGCGGTATAGTGTTTTCGGTCGCAAAGACGTTCATAGGTGCCATTGCCGATACCATCGCGAGTGTTACCATGCCTGTGATAAATCTTTTTGTGTTTTTCATAGCTTTACGCGTCCTTGACGCCGAAGAGAGCGAGAGCCTCTTTCGCCGCGCTCTGTTCCGCCGCGCGTTTGGAAGAGCCTTTGCCGCGCCCCACGACGTTTGAGTTGAGCAGCGCCGCGACCTCGAACTCGCGGGAGTGCATGGGCCCCGTTTCGGAGATCAGTTTGTATTCGAGCACGTCCCCCTTTTCCTGCTGGACGAACTGTTGGAGCGCGGTCTTGTAGTCCTTCGTAGAGCCGCTTTTGACGACTTGTGCGATCTCATTTGCTTCTATCGGAAGAAGGAACGCCTTGACGTGTTCGATCCCGCCGTCGAGGTACATCGCGGCGAGCAGAGCCTCGAACGCGTCGGCGAGGATGGCGTTTTTCTCGCGGCCGCCGGTCATTTCCTCGCCTCTGCCGAGCAGGAGACATTCGCCGAGACCGATCTCACGCGCGAACTTAGCGAGGGTCGTTTCGCATACGACCGAGGCGCGTACCTTGGAAAGCTCGCCCTCGGGCAGGTCGGGATAGGCTTCGTACAGGTGTTCGCTGACGATATACGACAGCACCGAGTCTCCGAAGAACTCGAGGCGCTGGTTGTTTTCTTTCCTGATACTGCGGCTTTTCAGCTCGTTGGAGAGGGAAGGGTGGGTCAGCGCCATTTCAAGACGGTCCTTGTCGGAAAAAACGTAGCCGATCTTCTTTTCGAGCAAAGCGGTCCTGACTTCGTCGTGAAATATACGCGTCATTTCTTCTCCTTTCCGACGGGCGCGCCGTCTTTGTAAACGAGTGTGGACGAATTGCGGGCGATCTCGTATATCACGCCCGTGCTGACGTAGTAGATGGCGGAGCGTATCGCGTTCTTCACCGCCCGCGCGTCCGCCGAGCCGTGTATCTTGACTACCGGCTTCGAGATTCCGAGCAGGGGCGCGCCGCCGTATTCCGACGGGTCGAAACGTCTCGCCGTCTCGCGGAGTTTTTTGCGCAGAGGGAGCGCCGCCGCCTTTGAAAGCACGGAACGTCCGAGCGCTTCTTCGAGCGACTTCGACGCGTATCTTCCGACCGCCTCGGCGGTCTTGAGGGCGATGTTTCCCGTAAAGCCGTCGCAGACGACGACGTCCGCTTTGCCCGACGTCAGGTCGAACCCCTCTACGTTGCCGATGAAGTTGACGTCCGCGCTTTTCAGGAGTTCGTAGGCTTCTTTTTGAAGGGGAGTCCCCTTCGTCTCCTCGGTCCCGTTATTCAGCAGACCGACGGTCGGGTCCGGTCTGTGATACATAGAAGAGCAGTATATCCGCCCCATCTTCGCGAAAGAAACGAGATCGGCGGGAGTGACAACGGTATTCGCGCCCGAGTCGACGAGCAGGGTGGGGAAGTCGAACGGCAGGGTCGCGCCGAACGCCGCGCGCAGTCCTCTTATGCGGCGTACTATGAAAGTCGCCCCGGCGAGCAGAGCGCCCGAGTTTCCCGCGGAGAGGAACGCGTCGCCCCCGCCCGACGCGAGGAGCTTGAGGCCCCTGTTCATCGAGCTGTCGCTCTTTTCCTTTACGACCGACATCGCGCCGTCCTCCATCGTGATAAAGGACTCGGCGTTCATAACGTCGATCTTTTCCATCGAAAGGTCTTCTTTTATAAAGACGTCGTTTATGAGATCCTCGTCCCCGACGAGGGTCATATCAACGCCGTATTCGCGTACCGCGTCGACGGCTCCGCGTATGAATTCGCTCGCGGGAGCGTCCTGTCCCATCACGTCGAGTATCATTTTTATCATACGCGCTGCCTCTTTTCAAATGAGTTTTCTGAGTTCTTCGATCTTTTCGAGCGAACGGGCGGCGTACGCCTCGTATTTCGCTCTCTTGCCGCCTTTGACGCGGTTTTCAAGCGGAGTTATCAGTCCGAAATTCGCGTTCATCGGCTGGAAGAAATATACGTTCGGGTCGCTGATGTAGTGAGCGAGGCTCCCGATCACGGTGTCGGGCGTGAAGTCCGGCGCGTCGCGTCCCTGCGCCTTCATCGCGGCGCATACGCCCGCGACAAGCCCCGACGACGCGGATTCGACGTACCCCTCGACACCCGTCATCTGTCCCGCGAAGAAGATATTTTCGTTTCTGCGCAGGGAATAGGACGGCGTCAGGAGCTTGGGCGAGTCCATAAAGGTATTGCGGTGCATGACTCCGTACCGCAGGAAGACCGCGTTTTCGAGTCCCGGGATGAGGCTGAACACGCGCTTCTGCTCGCCGAAGGTCAGATGGGTCTGGAAACCGACCAGATTGTACATCGTCCCTTCGTCGTTCTCGCGGCGGAGCTGTACGACGGCGTAAGGCTCCTTTCCCGTCTTGGGGTCGGGGAGACCTACCGGCTTTAAGTTGCCGTAGCGCAGAGTGTCGGTCCCGCGCCGCGCCATCTCTTCGACGGGCATACACCCCTCGAACACGTTTATCTTCTGCTCCCTTTCGTCGAAGTCGTGGAGGGGAGCGAGGGACGCGGAGATCAGCGCGTTATAAAAGGTCTCGTATTCTTCCTTCGTCATCGGGCAGTTGAGGTACGACGCCTCGCCCTTGTCGTAGCGACTCCGCGCGTAGATCTTATCCATATCGAGCGTCTGAGCGTCGACTATCGGCGACGACGCGTCGAAGAACGACAGATAGCTTTCGCCGAGATAGCGTCCGAGATAGTCCGAAAAGGCGTCGCTCGTCAGAGGTCCCGTCGCGACGACGGTGACGCCGTCTCCGAGGGAGGTCACTTCGCCCTCCGACACCTCGATATTCGGGTCGGATCTTATCTTCTGAGTGACGTATTCCGAGAACTTCACACGGTCGACGGCGAGCGCGCTTCCCGCTTCGACGCGCGTACTGTCCGCCGCCTCCATTATGAGCGAGCCGAGGCGGCGCATCTCCTCTTTGAGCAGTCCGACGGCGTTGGTGAGGGCGTCGGAGCGCAGGGAATTGGAGCATACCAGCTCCGCGTATGACGGAGATACGTGCGCCGGAGTGTATTTTTGCGGCTTCATCTCGCAGAGCGTGACGGAAACGCCGCGGCGCGAGAGCTGATACGCCGCCTCGCACCCGGCGAGTCCCGCCCCTATGACGCGGACTCTGTTTTCCATCAGGAGTCCTTTTCCTCGGTTTCCGCCGCGAAGGTCTCGCCGCAGGCGGGATCTATGCATTTATAGGTCTTTGTGGATTTCTTATATACGGTCATCTTCCCGCACTTGGGGCATTTGACGTCGGTGGGACGGTCCCAGGTCGAGAAAGAACATTCGGGGTATTTTTCGCAGCTGTAGAACGTGACGCGCTTCTTGCCGCCGGTCTTCGCTACGATCTCCGAGCCGCAGAGCGGGCATTTCACGCCTATCGGCTTCGTGATCTGCTTGGTGTTGCGGCACGAGGGGTAGTTCGAGCAGGCGTAGAAGGAGCCGAAACGTCCCGTGCGGACGACCATTTCGCCGCCGCATATCTCGCACTTGATGCCGGTCTTCTCGGGTTCCTTCTTCTCGGCGGGCGTCTTCTTCTTGGGGTTGCCGTTGGCGTCGAGGGGAAGGGTGAAGCGGCACGTCGGATAGTTCGGGCAGGCGGCAAATCTGCCGTAGCGCCCGTTCTTGATGATGAGCTTGGAGCCGCAGTTCTCGCAGGTGTAGTCGGTCGTCTCCTGCGGGATCTCGATCTCGCCGCGCTTGGAGGCTTCCTCCGCCTTCGCGAGGTCCGCGGAGAACTTGGCGTAGAAATCGGAGAGAACGTCGGTCATATTGGCCTCGCCGTTCTCGATCTCGTCGAGCTTGTCTTCCATATTCGCCGTGAACTTGTAGTCGACGATGTCCGGGAAGTTGTCCTTCATCAGCTTGGTCGTGACCTCTCCGAGGTAGGTCGGCTTGAGCGACTTGCCCTCGCGCTTGACGTAGTCGCGCGACAGGATCGTCGTGATGATGGGGGTGTAGGTGGAGGGACGTCCGATCCCTTTTTCTTCGAGGAAGCGGATGAGCGACGCCTCGGTAAACCTCGGGGCAGGCTCGGTGAAGTGCTGTTCGCCGTCGACAGATCTAGCTTTGAGCGTTTCTCCCTCGGTCAGCGTGACGAGGTTCTTCTGCTTCTCGCTCTCCTTCAAATCGCCGTACTCGCCGGGATCGTAAACGGTGAGAAATCCCGGGAACTCGACCGCGTAGCTCGACGTATGGAAGGTATATCCGCTGTTCTCGATCTCGCTCTGAGAGGTCGCGAGACGGGCGGACGCCATCTGCGACGCCACAAATCTGTCCCAGATGAGCTTATACAGCTTATACTGCTCGGAAGTGAGGTGTCCCTTTATCTTCTCCGGCTCGTTCGCCATCGACGAGGGACGGATCGCCTCGTGCGCGTCCTGAGCGTTGCTCTTGGCTTTGTAGAAACGGCGGGTCTTGGGGTAGTATTCCTCGCCGTAAGCCTCTTTGATATAGCTTTCCGCCGCGTTCGCCGCCTCGACCGAGATGCGCAATGAGTCAGTACGCATATAGGTAATGAGACCGTGTACGCCCGAGCCGAGGTTGACGCCTTCGTAAAGCTCCTGCGCGATCTTCATTATCCTCGAAGAGTTGAAGCCGAGTTTATGCGCCGCCTCCTGTTGGAGGGTCGACGTCGTGAAGGGAGGCGCGGGGTTGCGCGTCTTTGCGGCGTTCTTGACGGACGTGACCTTGAACTCGCCCTTTTCGACCTTGGAAAGGACCTCGTCGGTCTCTTCCTTGGAATGAAGCTCTATCTTCTCGTCCTTCCTGCCGTAAAAGATCGCCTTGACGTGGGATTTGCCCGAAAGAAGGGTCGCGGTCACCGTCCAGTATTCGGACGGGACGAAGTTCTTTATCTCTTCCTCGCGCTCGACGATGATGCGGGTCGCGACCGACTGGACGCGTCCGGCGGAAAGTCCGGAACGCAGGTTCTTCCACAGGAACGGACTTGCCTTATATCCGACTATGCGGTCGAGGATGCGGCGGGTCTGCTGGGAGTTCACGAGGTCCATATTGATCGGATGGGGGTCCTTTATCGCGGACTTGACCGCGGTCTTCGTGATCTCGTTGAACGAAACGCGCAGCGCCTTCTCCGGCGGGATGCCGAGCGCGGTCGCGAGGTGCCACGAGATCGCCTCTCCTTCGCGGTCAGGGTCCGTTGCGAGGAAGACCTTGTCGCAGGACTTCGCTTCTTTTTTGAGCTGGTTGATGAGGTCGCCCTTGCCGCGTATGTTTATATAATGAGCCTTGAAACCGTCTTCGATGTCTACTCCGAGCTTGCTTTTGGGCAGGTCGCGGACGTGACCTTTGGAAGCGGTGACTTTGTAGCTGCTTCCGAGGTAGCCTCTGATGGTATTCGCTTTGGCGGGAGATTCAACTATTACGAGATTTGACATTGATGCGTTTACCTTTCTGTTTTATATGAGTTTGTAAGCGCCGCCGGGCAGGGGGGCGACGTATCCCTTGACTTCGAGCAGGGTGAGAGCGTAAAGTATCTCGCTGATCCCGAGTCCCGTTTCGAGGAGCATATCGGGCGTTTTGTTGCCCTTGGCGAGCGAGACCGCGACCTTCTGCTCGGACGGGGAAAGTCCGTCGGGAAGGGAGACCGTTATCCTGACGCTTTTCGTCTTCGGGAAGAAGGTATCGACCTCTTCCGTCAGGCGTTCGGGGGTCTCTATTTCACGCGCGAAGTCCGCGCTTTTGCGCTCGCTCGGCGTTCCGGCGGGGCGCTCCGGCTTCTTTTCGGGAGCCGGGACGGCTATCTCCGGCGTTTCGTCGGGCGCTTCGCGGCGGTCTTTATATACGATCTCCGCCGCCGAGTCGGGGTCGGTGGTCTTGAAAAGAGTCTCCGAGACCGGAGTCCTCGGCGCGGTGTTTTCCGGCTTGATCCAGCGGTTTTCGGGTTTGAGGGTCGAGACGTAGACGTTTCCGAACCTTTCGAGGACGTCGCCCGAATTTATAAGCGGGATCGCTCCGCGGCGAAGCAGTTCGTTGTTGCCCTCTCCGCTCGACTCCCCGACGTAGTGGGGGACGGAAAAGAGCTTGCGTCCCTGTTTCACGGCGTCTTCGGCGGTAATGAGCGCGCCGCTCCTCGACGCCGCCTCGAATACGGCGGTCGCGTCGCACAGTCCGCTGATTATGCGGTTGCGCTTGGGAAACGTGAAACGGGTGGCGCGGACGGTCGGCGGGTATTCCGAGACGACGGCTCCGAAGCGCACGATGTCGCGGTAGAGGCGTTCGTTCTCCTTGGGATAGACGACGTCGACTCCGTTGCCGAGTACGGCGACGGTGTAGCCTCCGCAGTCGATCGCCGCCGAGTGACAGGCGGCGTCTATGCCCTTCGCCATTCCGCTGACGACTACCCCTCCGCACTTCGCGACGTCGTGACAGACCGTGTACGCCGTCCTTCTGCCGTATGAGGTCGCCTCGCGCGTTCCCACGCAGGCGAGAGTGAATACGTTATCGAGCGGACGCAGTTCGCCGAGGCAGTAGAGCAGGGCGGGCGGATCCTGGATGTCGCGCAGCTTCTGCGGATAGAGTTCGTCCGTGTATCTGATGATCGAGACGTTTTTTTCTTCGCATTCGCGCAGCGCGTTATGCGCCGCCGAAAGGTCCTTGTCGGACAGGAACGACGCCATATTCTTCGTGAACGCGCCGTTCGCGACTATTTCCGCTTCCGTCAGAGCGTAGATCTCTTCGACCGACAGTCCTGACGCGCGGACGCGGGAGTATAGTGAAGTCAGACTCGCGCATTTGACGCCGAGCCACAGCCAGAGGATCGTTTCGTTCATAGTATTATTTCTTTCGTCTGTTTTATTCTTTTGCGATGCGTCTGCGGTACGCTTCCCACAGTATGACGCTCGCCGCGGATGATACGTTGAGCGACTCCGTTCCCGCTTCCATCGGGATAATGACGTCGCCCGAGCAGGCGTCCCGGACGCTCTTGTCGAGTCCGTGTCCCTCGTTGCCGAGGACGAAGACCGCGCTTTCCGCCGAAAGTCCGTTCAAAGGCTCCGCCCTGTCCGAAAGAACGGTCGCGTAGACCTTGTACGACGCGCGGCGGTAGTCCTCTATCGCTTTCGTGATGTCGTCCGCGCGGTAGCTCTTCGACGTGAAGACGGCGCCCATCGAGGCGCGGACCGTCTTATGAGAATACACGTCGGCGCAGTCGGACGTCATAACGACGTCGGGAAAGCCGAACGCCTTCGCCGCGCGGAGTATCGTTCCGACGTTGCCGGGGTCGCGTATCCCGCACAGAAACAGGAGCGTTTTGCCCTCGGGACGCTTATATTCCGTGTGGGAAGGCAGATACGCGCATACCGTCGCGACGCCCTCGGGAGAGCGTTCCTCGGTCAGCTTGGTGTAGACGCGGTCGGAGACGATAATGCCCCTCTCCTCGCCTTCGAGGAAGGGATAGCGTTCGAGCGCGCTCCGCGTGAACAGAACGGAAACGGGGGAGATACCGTTCTCCTTCGCTTCCGTGTAGAGCTTATGCCCCTCGAAGATGAAAAGGCGTTCCTTTTCGCGGGTCTTGCGGTCGCGCAGCGCGGAATAGGACTTTATGAGCGCGTTGTCACAGCTTACGATCTCTTTCATTCGTTATTCCTGTATTAGGAAAAGAAAACCCGGGATAACTTGATATCCGGGTTTGGTTTTCGATATGTTAAAGCGCAGCTTTAGCTTTTTCGGCGATGGCTGCGAACGCTTCCTTATCGCTGACGGCGATCTCTGCGAGCATCTTGCGGTTGAGGTCGATACCGGCTTTTTTAAGACCGTGCATAAGGGTCGAATAGTTCAGACCGTTGACCTTCGCCTGCGCGGAGATACGGGTGATCCAAAGTCTGCGGAAGTCTCTCTTTCTGAGCTTTCTTCCGACGTACGCGTAGTTTCCGCTCTTCATTACGGCCTGTTTAGCCATCTTGAAGTGCTTGCTCTTGGCGCCCCAGTAGCCCTTCGCGAGCTTGAGCGTTTTATTTCTTCTCTTGCGAGTCATCATAGCGCCTTTTACTCTTGCCATTGTTCTGTTCCTCCTCTGTTAAAATCTTTCAGTTCATCTGGAAATAAGCTTCGTTACGGTCGGCGCCATGGCGGTGCTGAGGTAAGCCGCTTTTCTGAGGTTCCTCTTGCGCTTGGCGGTCTTGAGACCGAGCTTATGACGGTGGTGCGAATGATGCATTTTTACCTTGCCGCTTTTGGTAAGAGTAAATCTTTTGGCGGAGGCGCTGTGTGTCTTGATTTTTCCCATTGTACTGGAACTCCTTTCGTATGTATGACGCGGGACGCGGTATCCGCTCCCGTTTTAGATTTGACGGATCTTATTTTTTCAAGGGGACGATCAGCATGGACATATTGCGTCCTTCGAGAACGGGTTTTTTGTCGACGGTACCGAACTCCTTGCACTGTTCCTCAAACTGAGCGAGCAGCTCGCGTCCGATGTCGAGGTGGGTCATCTGTCTGCCCTTGAACCTGACGACGACGGAGACCTTGTTTCCGCTTTTCAGGAACTTGTGCGCGTGGTTGAGCTTCGTGTTGAAGTCGTTGACGTCGATGCGGCAGGAGAGACGTATCTCCTTCGTTTCGACGGTCTGCTGTTTCTTTTTGGCTTCCTTCTCTTTCTTGTCGCGGTCAAAACGGAACTTGCCGTAGTCCATGATCTTGGCGACCGGCGGGTCCGACTGCGCCGACATGAGAACGAGATCCAGCCCCTCGTCGTACGCTTTGTCGAGAGCGTCGGAAAAGGGGATCACTCCGAGCTGTTCTCCTGTCGAGGAGATAACTCTGAAGGGAGTCTTGTCGCTTATTTTGAGTTCGCTTTTGATGTCCTCGTTTACGAGGTTGTCCTGTTTACCCGTGTTTTTTATGCCGAAACACCTCCAAAAAATAAAAACGGTACGGAGAGCATTTTCCCCGCACACGGCGACGCTTCTCCGCATAAATACGGAAAGAGTCGGAAAATATTGACCTCGCCCGATACGTTCGACCGGCGGGTGAGAGCGGGGATACGCTCTGCTTTGTTTTTTCACGAACGATATTGTAACATAAGAAAAGCGTTTTGTCAAGAGGAGTTTGGAATTTTTTTAGAAAGGAGCGGTAAACAAAAATTTAGCGAAGAGAACGGGAGCGCAGGAAAAACCTTTTAAGGAAAGGTTTTTCCCGCACCCTTTTCTAAACCTTTCAGAGGGGATAGGACGATAAACAAGAATTTAGCGTACAAACGATTGCCTTTGACACCGCCTCGCGCCGCCGTGCGAACACTCTGCGCCGGTAGGGGAGGGGCTTGCTCCTCCCGCGTACAAAAGATTGGCACAGACCCCACCTTAAAACGGCGAGCGTTCCCTCTTAACCTGTAGGGGTCGACGCCCTCGACGACCCGAGATTATTAAGGCGTTCGTTTATCCGAAAGGCAAAGAAAAACACGACGGTATTATTACCGTAAATCCGTGTGGAAAGGTGTAATTCAATTATTACCGCTTGCTTTTTGCGGGAGGAGCAGAGCCCCTCCCCTACCGCGGTTGGGGTTCGTTTTTCGGCGAAAGTGTTTACATATATGGCGACCGTTTATAATTCCGGGTCGTCGAGGGCGTCGACCCCTACAGGTGACGGGGGTTTCGTATATCGGCGGGTCGTCGAGGGCGTCGACCCCTACAGGTGACGGGGGTTTCGTATATCGGCGAAAGTCTATGTTCGTGCAAACCGTTCGCTGAATTCTTATTTATCTTCCTCTTTTTCCCCCATGTTTGAAAACGGAAAAATCCTCTTGAACTTTTGCGTGAGCTATGCTATAATATTATATATATGATAAGAAATGCTGAAATCGGAAAGGAGGAGCGCGTATGAACGCACAAAGCGGAAGACCGGGCGGCGAGGGAAGAAACGCCGGAAGACCCGGCGGCGCAGTGAACGCCGGAAGAAACGCCGTGAACGCCGGAAGGAACGCCGTGAACGCCGGAAGAGCGGGCGGCGTCAATACCAACGCCGGAAGACCGGGCGCGAAGCAGAACGCAAAAAGCGGCTCGAAGTCGGCGAAGGCGAAAGCTCAAAGACGCGCGCGCCTGTACCTTTTCTGCTTAATACTTTTCGTGATGGCGGCGCTTGTCATACTGATATTCGAGATAAATCTCCGCTACACGGCGGGCGGCGACGATATAAAGCTCTACCTCATGCTCGAAAGAGACTACGACCCCGAGAAGACGCGGGCGACGAAGACGCTCGGGTACGAAGAGGTGTTCATCGATGGGGATATGTACGTCGACTTTTCGCTCATCGCGGAGACGTTCGATCTGACCGTGACGGGCGACCGGCGCGAGATACGCTACATCTCTGACGACGTGACGGGCGAATATATGACCGTTTCTCCCGGCTCGAGCGAGATCGTCATAAACGGACGCCACGCGCGGCTCGCGTCCGAGGTCAGAAGGTCGGGAGACCGCATCCTCGTTCCCGCGGAGCTTGTGCAGAGCTACGTCCGGGCGATAAACGTGACCTATGACAAAGAGGCGAACAAGCTGTTCGTCCTGCGTTCCTACAAGTACGACACGCAGGGACGTCCCGTCGGAGAAACGATAGGATTTACGCTCCGGAGCGATACTCCGCTCGGACTCATAGACGAGTATTCGCTCCCCGAGGATATACTCAACCGCACATACTACGTAAACCAGACTCAGACGGACGTTGCTTCGTCCGATAACGGAGGAGAAGGAAATTGAACTCGCAAAACCCCGGAAACAACTATAATTATCGCGGACAGAACGCCGGACGCATGGCGCCGCAGGGACGGGGGAACGTTCCGCTTCGCGGCGCGTCTGCGCAGAGACAGGCTCCCGCAAGGTCGGGGCAGGCTCCCGCAAGACAGACTCCCGTGAGGTCGGGTCAGGCTCCCGTAAGGCAGGCTCCCGTGAGACCGGGACGGAACTCCGCGCGGAGCGGAGGCTCGCAGAGACAGGGAAGCGCCCGCCGGAATACCGGAAAGGGCGGCGGCAACGGCGGAGTCAAGGCGCTGTTGGTGTTCCTGGCGATAGTCGCGCTCGTCGTGGCGGCGGTGTTTGTGATAAACTCGATAAAGAGCGACGGGGAAGACGACACCGAAAAGGTGGTCGATCCCGCCGCGCAGACTTCGTCCGAACCCGAGACCGAGGAGGCGACGGAGCCCGAGACGGAGCCGGAGACCGAACCCGAGACCGAGGCGCCTTTCGTGCCGACTGTACCGGAGTTCAAGAGCGATCTTTCGGCGTACGAAGCGTATATGAACCCGACGGGAGAGGAGCGCGACGCGTACCTGCTCCTCGTCAATAAAGAACACCCGATAGGCTCGGACTACGTTCCCGAAGACCTCGTCCTGTTGCCGCAGAAATACTGCGTATACGCGGACGAAGTTCACAAAAAAATGGTCTCCACCGCCGCGAAGGCAATGGAGGCGATGCTGACGGAGGCGTACGCGAACGGCTTTGACGACATAAAAATAACGCTTCCTTACCGCAGTTATGCCACAGAGAACTGGCTCTATACGACGTATATCAACGACGAACTCGCGGCGCACCCCGGCTGGTCGAGAGAGCAGGCGATAGAGCTTGTCGAGACCTATAAGGCGCCTCCCGGAAAGGGCGAGCATCAGTCGGGACTCTGCGCGGATATGCACAATCTGTATAAGATCGCGAATTATAACCTCGACGATTTCCAGTATCAGGCGGCGTATCCGTGGTTCAGGGAAAACTGCTGGAAGTTCGGCTTCATCCTGCGCTTCCCGCCGGACAAAGTCGACATCACCGGCTATAAGTTCGAGTCGTGGCACTACCGCTTCGTCGGACGCTACCACGCGGAACAGATATATAAGCAGGGTCTCTGCCTCGAAGAATACCTGGAGATTATAGGGAAAAGGTAAGGCACTCGGTCTCGCGGCAGTCGGCGCGGCACGCGCCGAAGTGAAGACGCTTCGCTTGTGAAGTCGTGCCTGCGGCACCGGTGAAGACGCTTCGCTTGTGAAGTCGCCGCCGAGGGCGGCTGACTGAAAGTTGCAAGCGATGGCACAAACTACGCCTTCGCGCACTCCCCGGCACGCGAACCGTATCTCGCGTGCCGGGGCCCCCTATGCGCCAGCGAGAACGAACGATCCTTATCCGCGATACCGTCGCCCCGGAAAAGTGTTAGTTTTTTTCAACGCTTAATTTTTTTTTATATTTATCTTCCTTCCCCTTTGAAAGGTTTAGGGGGGAGCGCGAGGGGACCCTTTCCTTAAAAGGGTCCCCTCGTTAATATATTATCTTCACTTTCCGCCGTTTTTGACCGATTCCCAATATGCTTTGGCGAGTTGTTCGGTCTTATTGTCGCCGAAGGTATAATAGCCGCCTTTGGCGTCGTCGGGGAGGTATTTTTGTTTCACCCAATGTCCCGGGTAGTCGTGCGGGTATTTATACTCGTCGGCGTATTTCGCCTGGAAGAAGCGCGGGATGGCTTTCGCGCCGCCGGAGGCGACGTCCTCTTTTGCCTTTGCGTATGCGGTATAGGCGGAGTTTGATTTCGGACTTGTCGCGAGGAGTTCCGTCGCGTGTGAGAGCGGGATGACCGCCTCTGGGAGTCCCACGGCGAGAGCGGAGTCGACGCAGCTCTTGACGATGACGGGCGCGAGGGGGTAGGCGAGACCTACGTCCTCGGAGGCAATGACCTGGAGGCGGCGGCAGGCGGAGAGCATATCGCCGTTCTCTATCAGCATACAGAGATAGAGGATCGCCGCGTCGGGATCGGAGCCGCGTATGGACTTCTGGAGCGCGGAGAGCAGGTCATAGTGGCTGTCGCCGTTGCGGTCGTAGACCGAGGTGAACGACGGCACGAACGCCTCGACGTCGTCCTTGGTGACGGACGTATCGACCGTCGCGTAGACGTTCTCGAGCGTGTTTATCGCGCGGCGGACGTCGCCGGACGCGACCTTTGCGAGCTTCATCAGCGCTTCGGGGTCGGCTTTGACGTCCTTGCCGGACTCGGCGTTGAGGAAGGCGAGGGCGCGGTCGAGCGCCTTTACGAGATCCTCGGGCGTGACGGCGCGGAACTCGAAGACCGCGGAGCGCGAGAGCAGGGAATTATACACGCAGTAGTAGGGGTTTTCGGTCGTCGAGGCGATGAGCGTGATACGCCCGTCCTCGATGAACTCGAGAAGCGACTGCTGCTGTTTTTTGTTGAAATACTGGATCTCGTCGAGGTAGAGCAGGACGCCCTTCTGCCCGAAGAGAGTATCCGTTTCTTTGATGACGTCCTTGACGTCGGAGAGTGACGCCGAGGTCGCGTTGAGGGCGCGCAGGCGCATACCGCTCGAACGCGCGATTATCATGGAAGCGGTCGTTTTTCCCGTCCCGGGAGGGCCGGAAAAAATCATATTCGTAAGGTACCCGCGTTCGACCATCTTCCGCACGGCTCCGTTTTTGCCGAAAAGATGGGACTGTCCGACTATATCGTCGAACGAAGTCGGGCGAATACGCTCCGCAAGAGGCTCAGGCATGGTGTTCTCCCTTTTCAATGGCTTTGAAATAAACGCGCGAAGCGCCCATAACGCGGCGCAGCCGCCCATAACGCGCGAAGCGCCCATAACGCGGCGCAGCCGCTCATAACTACTTCGTAAACGGTCTGTCGACGACGAGCTTGACCTCCGGAGCGGACGATACCATCGCGTTGAAGCTGAACAGGTAGTCGCCGGACGGAAGCGTTTCGAGCATGAGTCCGAACTCGTCCGAGAAATCGTAGAGCGGAACGTCGGAGGCGTGGATGCCGTACTCGTTCTCGACGTAGAATTTCCTGTCCGCGACGACTGTGCCGGAGGTATCCTTGACGATGAACTCGACCCCCATGATCTGGCGGTTCGAGCGGACGTTTCCGCTGATCCTGCCGGCGGCGAGGTCTGTTTCAAGGTCCAGATTCGTAACGAGGGTGAATTCTCCGGGAACGCTGCCCGTCGCAAGCTCGGGTATCGTGATCGGGATGTAGTCGGTATCGAACAGCTTTGCGAAGGTGTATTGCGTATCTACTCTCCATGTCGAGTCCGCGAACGAACGTCCGGCGTTCTGCCAAAGCGAGTTCGCTTCCTCGGTGGTCGTGACGTGACTCAATTCGCCGTTGATCGTGCCGTCGGAGTTGCGCTTGAAGTAGACAGTACCCGTGACCATACGGGTATGTCCCTGTTCGTTCCAGCGGACGATCGCGTCGCCGAGTCCGAGGAGCGCGTAGGCTTCGTACATCGTCTGCCTGCCGTTGTCGGAGCAGATCGTGTTCGTGTAGTGGGTGCCGTTCAGCGCGTAGTCGCCGACCTTTATAGTGCCTGTGCCGAAGCCGGGCACCATCCAGTAGGTCGCCGTGAGGTTGCGAAGCTCGGCGCGGTTGGCAAGGACCGTGTTCCACGAGGTGATGACGGCGGTCGAGCAGTCGGATCCGGGGAACGTGAGGTAGTTTTCGAGTCCGTTCGCTTTGTCGGTGGCGGTCATCGTCGCCTCGGTCTTGCCGCCGGTGTTGGCGATGACGTTGCCGGTGTATTTACCGTCGACGATGAGGTTCGAGAAAGACTCGAACTGCGCGACGTTGTCGTTTGTGTAGGGGATGCCGCGATAGGTCTTTGAGGCGTCGAAAAACGTCTTGACGGAAACGCCGATGGGCTTGTCGTCAGCCGTGCGGCGGGTGTTGTAGATCCAGAAGGACTTCGTCGGCTTCCATTCGACGTTCGCCTGCGACTTCATATACGAAACGGCGCGGTTGCGGAAGGTGTTGCCCGTGACGTAGACGGTCGACGTGTCGTAGGTGTCGTAGGTACGGACGACCTTTTCGCTGAGGGTCGCTTTCACTTCGTCGGTCTCGGGAGAGCCTGCCGCCGCGGCTTTCTTCGCCGAGTCGTAGAGCGAACGGCGGATCGGAGCGGAATATCTGACGTATTCACGTCCGCCGACGGTGAATTTGACAAATCCCGTCGCGGTGAAGGACTGCGAGAATTCGCTCGGCTTGATTTTGAGCGATTTCGTCACGAAGAACAGGACGTGCGACTGGTCGGAGACCTCGGTGACGTTCCCGGAAACGGTGGAATGATATTCGTACATTCCGTTCGTCTGATCGAAGTTCAGCTTGGAGTCGCTGTCGATGAAGTAGGTCGGGATGGCGAGTACGCCGTAGTCCGTGACCGTGACTTCGCTTGAATAATCTTTTGCTAAGTTGCCGACGAAGCGTATCTCGAAGTTCGAGAGGGACGACTCGTGTTTGAGCTGTATTCCGTCGAGGACGATCTTGGGCGTGAAATAGACCGTGACGTCCTTCTCGCCGTACTTGTGCGAGCCGTAGAAGTAGGACGCTCTGACGACCTTTTCCTCCGAGGTGTCGCAGGAGGCCGTGAACGCGCTGCCGTCTTCGGCGCAGTTTTCTACCGAATAATACGTATTACCGTTCGTGGGGTCGGTAAAGGCGAGGCGGAGAGACGCGCCGACCGACGAGGGGGAGCCGCCCTTGAACGCGACGTCCGACGAAGGCATCGAAAGCACTTCGGTCGAGCTGATCCATTTCGAGGGGTAGCGTATCGAGTCGAAGTCCGAGGCGGACGATATGACCGAGCTGAGCTTTGCGTTCGTCATTCCCGTGTCCGAAACGTCGAGGACGGTGTATTCGGCGGGGAACTGCTCGTATTTGGAGTCGCCGGTGTCGGCGTATTTGGTCGCGAGGTTCGAGTTGGAAGCGGAGTAATAGGGCTTTACGACGGTCGTGCTTGCGAGGTTGCCCGAGAGGGAGACCTTGACCTTTTTGTTCGAGGTCGAGAAGCAGTTGAGTCCCGTGCCGTAGATCTTGGGGACGCTGCCGCCCGTCACGGTGACGAACACGTTGCCGTTCTGCCTGACGTTGGGGATGATCTCGCGGCAGGTGCCGTAGATCGCGGTCTTTACCGTTCCGCCGGTAAAGTTGATCTCAACGTCGCCGTTCTGGACGTAGGGACCGAAGTCTGCTCCCGTGATGCCGAAGTTCGAGCCGGAGATAGTGTTCCACGTTCCGCTCATCACGGTAACGTCGGACGAGCCGGTGATGGTGCCGTATCTGTGCGCGCCCGCGATCGAGGGATAGTATATCGCGTCGGTGCGGCCGTCGATATTGCCGCAGGTGATGTTCTCGCCGAACAGCGTTGCGTTGCACCCGCAGACGATGGCTCTGTTGGACGTGCCCGTGAGGATCGTGAGGTCGTGCCAGTGGGTAGGCGCGTACATCGTCAGATGGGCGCTTCCCGTCAGGAGCAGGTGGGCGTTCGACGTCGCGGCGTAGTCGACTCCGCCGTAGACCGAGGTGATGACGAGCGTCTTGGCCGACGAGGGCATAAAGCAGTCGCTGTTAGTGGAGGACGAGCCGTAGACCACGTCGTCGCCGATGGTCAGTTCGCCGCATATAACGATGGTGCCGCCCGTGTTGATGAACTGCTCCGCCGCCTGATAAAGCGCGGAGTTGAGGTATTTTTTCGTGTCGTCGACGTGCGTCGGACGGTAAGGGTTGTCCGCGTCTCTGCCGCTTCCGTCGCCGGAGTTATAATCGTCCTTGATGAAAATGACTTCCGACGAAGTCAGAACGACGTCCTCCTTTGCGGATACGAATACAGAGAACAACGCCGCGGAAAATATCATTACCGCCGCCAGCAAAAGCAAAGAGAGTGTTTTTCTCATACTTACCTCACGAAAATAAATTTATAGATAATATATTATAGCATATAAACATATATTTGTAAAGAATTTTTTGCAAAACAAGGATTTTTCGCACTCGGTCTCGCGGCAGTCGGCGCGGCACGCGCCGAAGTGAAGACGCTACGCTAGTGAAGACGCGCCGAGGGCGCTAATGAAGACGCTACGCTAACGAAGACGCCGCCGGGTGGCGGCTAACTGAAAGTAGCAAGCGAAAGGAACCAAACTTCACCTACGAAGCCGAGC
>CACZZA010000063.1 GCA_902785485.1 uncultured Ruminococcus sp.
TCGTCCACAAGGAATGTGTCGACCTTTTGTCTTCCCGGCGGCAGTTCGTCAAGCGCGGAGAGATCAAGATCTCCGTACAGAATGAGCGCGAGCGTACGCGGTATGGGCGTCGCCGACATAACGAGAACGTGAGGGTCGAACCCTTTCTTCCGCGAGCGTTCGGAGAGGATCGACCTTTGTCTGACTCCGAATCTGTGTTGTTCGTCCGTGATAACGAGTCCGAGAGAGGCGAACTCCACGTCAGAGGTCAAAAGCGCGTGAGTTCCTATCACAACGTCCGTATTTCCTGTTTTTATATCTTCCTTTACCTTTCGTTTTTCCGCGGCGGAAAGCGAACCCGTGAGCAGTGAAACGCGTATCCCGAGCGGCGCGAAAAGTTTTGAAAAATCGTTTGCGTGCTGTCTCGCAAGGATCTCGGTCGGAGCCATCAGCGAAGTCTGCATACCGTTTTTCGCCGCTATATACGCGGCGTATGCGGCGACTGCGGTCTTACCCGAGCCGACGTCTCCCGAAAGCAGACGGCTCATCGGTCGCCCAGCGGCGTTGCAAAGATCGGACGCGATCTCTCCCGCGGAACGTTTTTGCGCGGAAGTGAATTCAAACGGCAACGCTTTGAAAAAGCCGTCCGTATCCGGAAGAGTCATCGTCTTTGCGTGCCCCGAGCGTATCTTCTTTCCGGTCAGCGACACCGAAAGAGCGAATACGTAAAGCTCCTCGTAAACGAACCGGCGGCGCGCCGCCTCCATCATCCCGGTCGTTTTAGGTCTGTGTATCGCGAGAAAAGCCTCGCGCAGACCGCACAAGCCTTCTTTTTCGAGAATACTTTCCGGAATAGGATCCGGGAAACCTTCGGGAGCGCGCTCCATCTCGTCGAGAACGAGGTTTATAAGACCCATGACTCCTTTTTGAGTAAGTCCCTCGGTCAGCGGATATACAGGATATATCTCGGGCAGCTCTTTTCTCGGTCCGGCAAGCTCGTACGCGGGAGACGACAGTTCTCTTGACCCCTTACGCACCGTCAGACGCCCCCAAAATCTGTATTCTTCTCCGACGTGGAACGAGTTTTTCAGATAAGGCTGATTGAAGAAGGTCACAGTACATTTTCCCGTCTCGTCGAACGCGGAAAACTTCGTTAGATTGAGTCTGCCCTTTAGTGTAGCGGTTTGCGGTACGGTGCCCACGGTAAGCAGAAAAGCTCCCGTAACTCCGTCGGGAGTCATCGCGAGGTCGAGTATTTTTCCTCTGTTCTGATACGCGCGGGGAAAATGATACAAAAGATCGTAAACGTCGCGTATGCCGAGATTATCAAACAGCTCGGCGCGCTTTTTCCCGATCCCCGGCAGGGACAAGAGCGGTGTATCGAACGTTATGCCCATCGTTTTCTCCTGTCTATGATCTCGTTTTTGTTTCTGAAATAACACTATACCGACAGGCGCGCAACAGTGTACCCCTGCCGGTATGGTATGCGTTTATTCGGTCAGTTTTTCGTGTCGTCCTTGTTGAAAACTTCAAGGTAATTACGGCTTTTGAGTTTGCGGTTTTCTTCGCCGTGTTCAAAATTTATCTTGAGTATCTCTCCGCCGCTGTATTCGCCTTTGGTGGATCCTTCGGGTTCGTCCTGCGGCTCGCGCAGGTCCGGCTCGGGGCGGGTAACGTCGATCTTTTCTCCCGTAAGCTCGGAGATATACTTCAGTATGTCGTTGTCGCTCAAGTCGAACTTGTCCTCTTTTCCGGAGTCCTGTCCGCCTTTTTCGGGGGCGTCGGACTCCGTGTCGTCTTTTTCGGGTACAACCGGATCTTTCGGAACGGAGATCGTCTCTGTGTTTGACGTCGGAGCAGTCTCCCGCGCGGACTCGGCAGGCTCCTCTTTTCCCGTGTCGGGAGCGTTTTTACCGTCGAGACGACGGCTCAGATCTTCGAGAAACTTTCTCACGGACTCGTCCGGCGAGTCTTCGTCTTCTTCGTTCGCTTTTTCGGTCTGAAGCTCATCGACGGGCTCTTCGGGTTTTTTCTCTGTACCGTCGGTGTGTTCGTATCCGTTCTTTTCCTCCGCGCTTTCAGAAGCGAACAACTGGTCGAAAGTGACCTGATCCTCGTCTATCTCGTTTTCAACGACGTTCGCGTTTTCGTTTTCAGGAGCTTTTTCTGTTTCGTTCGTTATTACGGCGTTATCGGCAGCTTCTCCGGTCACGGAAGGATTTTCGTCGGTCACATCTTCATCCGCGGGGACGGCGTTCTCCGTCTGAGGATCGTTTGTTTCCCCTTCTGAAAATTCTTCCCCGTTCTCCGTGAACTCTTCTTTATCTTCCGCGTTTTCCGTTTCCGTATAAGGCTCATAGAGTTCTTCGACGTCATCGCGGTCGTCTTCGCCGGGATATGCAGACGCGTCAAGCGTAACGAGTTCGGAGGACAAACGGGCGTAGTCGACGAGCCTTGCCGCAATAAGCAGGCAGAACGCGCATTCGGTCAGGAGCTTTGCCGACGCGTAGGTCGAAAACCTTCCGGAATCGATAAGAGCCATAGCTTCCGGAATGACCCACGTGAGAGTAAGAACGAGAGAGAACAGAGATATCGGTACGAACAGGAGCGGCTTTGCTTTGCCGACCTGCATACGCGCTCCGGCGAGTGTGAACAGCACGAGAGTAATAAGCGCCGCCTGATGAACGACGCGTATCGGACTGTTGAGTACCAAAGCGCGATCAAAATAGACCGACATCAGGTAAGTCGCCGCCCAAAGCGCGGGAAACAGCGAGAATACCGACCTTGCCTTCGGCGCCCACTCTCCTATGGAGTCGAAAAGCTTCGAGAAGGCGTCCGCAAGAAAATAAACGAACGAAAGGATCGCGAATATAGAGCAGACAAGCTCGAAACGGTAAAGAGTAAGCTCGTCTCCCGAACGCGACACGACGGTCTTGCTTTCCTTGAAAAACATGACCGCGGAATAAAGCAGACAGATACCGGTCAAAGCGGACGCGATGCCCGAAAGAACGCTGTACGGTCTGTAAGACGTCGGAAGAGAGCGTCTGTCGGTCAGTACTACCGCGGAAAGCGCGAAAAGGGCACACGACGCAATGAAGATCCAGAACGCTTCGGGAAGATCGGTCCCGAATTTATAGAGTCCGACTTCCGGGTCCAAAAATTCAGTTGTCAGTATGCGGCGGAACATACCGCCCGCCGCTCCGAGGATCAGCGCAATAACCGCGTAAACGGATAAAACGATCTTGTTTTTCTTCATTTCAGTTTCCTTTTTTGCAAAAGCGCGTCAAAGCGCCGCTAATATACTGTTTATCAAAGTAAATAATATTATACACTAATTCCGGCGTTTTTGCAATAGAAACGTAGGAATTTGTCTTGTCAGAGGACGATATGCCGATATTCTCCGCATTCCTCCGCCGCCTCAGCCTCGCGTTTGCGGCAGGTAAGCAGGAATATCTGCGATCCCTGCTCCGTCTGAGCGTACAATGCCCGAAGCACGTTTTTGAGCCTTTCGTCGTCGAGCGACGCGAATGTCTCGTCGAATATCATAGGAACAGACCCGTTTTTGCCGAGTATCTCGAGGAGCGACATACGAAGCGCGAGATAAGCGGCGTCCTGCGTTCCGCGGCTGAGAGAAGACACGTCATGTGTCGTCGTTGCTCCGCCGTCTTCGCAGGTAAAACTGAGTCCGAGAGCGTCGGATACACCTATCGAAGTGTATTTTCCGTCGGTGAATTTTTTCATCATTTCTCCGGCGCGGCGCGACAAGGCGGGAGAGATACGTTTGCGGAGCGAACTCGACGCTTCGGAAAGAACGTCGTACGCCAAAACGTATGCGTCGTATTTCTTTTCAAGTGAAGCGATCTTCCCGCGGATCTCGTCGCATTCGCTTTCTATCATTGCCGGATCGCGTCCGGACGAAGACATCACCGCTATTTCTTTTTCGAGAGAAGAGATCTTCTGCGAAAGCATCTCACCTGCACGGGCAGCGTATTTTTCCTTTGTTTCAAGCTCTGCGTCGCTGTCACCCTCAAGGGCGGGGATCGAAGATCCGGCGGCTATTTGCGCCGAAACGGGATCGAACTCTTTTCCGGGAGAATACGCTTCCGCGACACGAAGCGCGTTTTCGCGGTCGTTGGACAGCTTTTGCTGCGTTTCTTTGATCTTTTCGTAGGTCACTACGGCTTCATCGAGTTTGTCCACTGTGGACAAATACGTTCCGTCGGACTCCATAGCCCATCTTGCAAGAAGCAGGTTAGCCTTGACAAGAAGATGTTCTTCTCTGTCGGACGCGTGATCCATCTCTTTCTGGAACTGAGAGCGTTTTGCCTCGCGAAGTTCCTCGCGGTTCTTGTTGAGCGCATACGAATTGAGCAGAAAATCCAAGTCTTCCGAGCTTTGCGCGGAATACTTGCGGTACAATCTTTTGACTCCGACGCCCTTTATGACAGCCAGGATCACGAAAAGAACGAGCAGAGCGGCGATCGCTCCCCCGACGGCGAGCAGAACGGTTTTACGTCCGGGGTCTCTGCCCGTCATAAAATAAGCGATCACGCCGAATATCAGTCCGGCAATAAGCGTAATGATCGAGAGATTGGTGAAAGAACGCTTCGAGTTTTCCGCGCGTTCAGCGTCCCGACGGATCATAACGTCGCCTCCGTCGAGCGAAATGCGTTCAAAAACGTCGTTGTGTTCGATCTCGCCTATATCGTCGTGATACTCGCGTTCGAGTTCCTTGCGGTTATATTCAAGCTCGCCTCTGGATCTGCGAAGCTCTTCTATATACTCTTCATCGGGCGAAAAACCGCCTCTGACGACGTGTTCCGAGAGCTTTTCGGATTTTTCGAGATACTCTTTTGCGAGCTTCTTCTGCTCCTCGCTTTTATTATAGCGCTCGAGCGCCGCCTTGGCGGAACGCGCCGCGGTCTCCCTTCTGACCTCGCCGAGACGTTCGGTGTTCAGTCTTTCGGCTTCTTTCGACTTTTCGAGCGCGCTCTCGAGCTCCGCTATCTCTTCGGACGCGCGTCTTGCTTTTTCGAGTTCGTCCTCTTTTTGTTCGAGTTCGAGGGAGTATTTGTAGATCTCGCCTCCGCGCCCCACCTTATATTTAAGTCTGACCCTTGCCGAATCGAGTTTTTTGAGCGCTTTTTTGGCGTTGGTATCTTCGTCCGCGGAATACAGCATATTCTCGATGGCGCGCGCGGTCTCTTCGCCGTCGATCTCCGTCCCCTCGGTCTGACGGACGTACGATGCGCGCAGAAATACGGATTCCGGCATTCCGAAAAAATGCATACCCGGATCGCGGATGTCTACGGGCGTATTGTTCGTAAGGTCGACGACCGTCAGCTTTTCGCTCCAGGAATCCCCGTTACGAACGCACGAACGTTCAATACGGTAGCTTCCGTTCTCATCGTTTACCACGGCGTGTCCGGCGCAGACTCCGCTTTGCCACGCGGCGTGGCGCTCGCGTTCGGAAGGAATATCTCCTTTTTTGCGGCTCTGAAGTCCGTAGAAAATAAATTTAATAAATTCAGCGAGAGTCGATTTGCCCGACTCATTCGCACCTTCGATAACGTTGAGTCCGCCGGAAAAATCCAGCTCGAGATCTTTGAGCCTTCCGAACTCGGTTATATGAGCGCTTTCGATATGCATACCAAACGCCTCCTAATCAACGATGTTATTGCCGTACAGAGCTGCGAGTCCGTAACGAAGCGCCCTCTCCGCCGTCTCGCGGACCTCGGGATCTTTCGAAGAGAGCCTCGGCTCGAGCAGAGAGTAGAATTCCCCGCGCAAAGAGATGTCGTTTTTGAGTTCTTCGCGGTCGACCGCGGGCGTGGTAGAGTCTTTTATATCGAGATCGTAAAGTCCCTCTCCGGCGTCGGCAAAATAGTCGTCCGTCAGAACAAAGGTCGGATCGGTCTCGCCGATGAGTTCGACGCGCAGGCTCGTATTAGCGTCGTAAGAGCCGTTTTTCACAAGCTCCCGTACCGCAAGAGCGACGCTGCGCGCGCTGTTGAACGAGGTCACGTCGAGCGTGGTCTTTTCAAACCTGCGGGAACTGAACCGCACCTTTTTGAAATCAACGGTAAACGTCCCGTCTGTTTTGTCTATCGTAATGAGATTTCCGCCCTTGACTCCGCATTCTCCGAAATCGCGTCCCTCGATACACCCGGGATACGACCAGTAAGTGCCGCTTTCCCTCATAAGCTCCGTTCCGGAATGAATATGTCCGAGAGCGACGTAATCGAACTTTGTCGCGGCGAGCGTTTCGGCGGACGCCGGACACACTTCCGAACGTGACAACAGATCGGCGTGGGCAAGCAAAACGTTGACCCTGCAAGAGTCGTCAGGAGTTTTCCCCTCAAAAGGCGGCGTTTTCAGAGAACGCGAGGTAAAAGCGTAGCCGTAAACGTCGCATCCGATAGAGTCGAACGACTTTTTTTCAAGCGTTTCGCTCTTGAAGATATGCACGTTGGACGAAAACTTACGCACCGCGTAAGGAGACAGTTCGTTATAAGGATCGTGATTGCCCGGCGCGATCAGAACCGGTATCGGAGATACTTTTTCAAATTCCCCTTCAAGAAACAGCGAGGTCTCGCGGGTCACGTTTTCCGAATCAAACAGGTCTCCCGCGATGAGTATGAGATCGACTCCGTTGTTTACCGCGTACCGCATGGCGGACGAAAAGGTGTTGCGAAGTCCGTTCTTACGCATCTCTGCCCTTCTTGAATCGAGGCGTGAGAACGAAGAATCGAGGTGGACGTCGGCTAAATGCAGTATTTTGATCGTAAGGATCGCTCCTTCCGTAAGAATATTTTTGTGTATGTTACTATTATACTATATAATTTCGATTATTTCAACGGCTTTCGGCGAAAAGTTATTGAAATATAACAAAAAATCGTGTATAATATAGTGAATTCAAAAAAGAGGAGAAAAACTATGTCAGTCAGACAAGGAAGAATAAATGAAGAAATGACCCGGGAGCTTTCGCAGATCCTGCGCGAAGTTAAAGATCCGAGAGTCTCGAAAAGCATGATATCCGTCACCTCGTGCGAAGTTTCCGCGGACCTCAAATACGCAAAGGCGTACTATTCTTTTATAGGAAAAGTCGATGAAAAAGAAGTCGCCGCCGGACTCGTCTCTGCCGCAGGCTTCATACGCAAGATGGTCGCATCGCGTCTCGATATGCGCCAGACTCCGGAGATCAAGTTCATCCACGACGACTCGATCGGATACGGCGCACATATCAACGAGTTGCTGAAAAAGGTCGCTCCGAAAGGTGAAACGGAGGAGAAAAAATGAATAGCCGCCTCAAAGAGATAGCCGACGAGATACTCACGCACGACAGGATCGTGATCGTTTCTCACGTTCGTCCGGACGGAGACACGCTTTCCTGCGCTTACGCGATGAAAGAAATGCTCAAAAACAAAGGCAAATCCGTCCTCTGCGTTTGCCACGAAAGGGTAAGCGAAAGACTGTCCTTTCTGTGTGACGAGCCGATATTGCTTCCGGGCGAGATACCCTCGGATTTCGGTCAGACGCTCGTTCTGACTCTCGACGTCGCCTCGACGTCGATGCTCGGCGATTGCGCTTCCCTGCTCACCGGGGTCAGATCGATAAAGATCGACCATCACAACGGTCACGACGCCTACGCCGACGTGAATTACACGGAGGAAAAGACCGCGGCGTGCGCAGAGATCATATACGACGTCGCGGAATACTGGGATTGTATGACAGATAAAGTCTGCGACCTGCTGTACGCGGGGATCAGTTTCGATACCGGATGCTTCAAGCACTCGAACGTCACGCAGCAGACCCACCTGAAAGCGGCTTACCTTGTTTCCCGCGGAGTCAATACGAACAGGATAAACAAGCTCCTTTTCGACGAAAAGACCCTTTCCGAGATCGAAGGGCTCAAACTGACCTATAACCTGTTGACTTTCTTCCGAAACGGCAGGATCGCGCTCGTCTGTATCGACAATGAAATGAAGAAACAGTACGGTCTTACCGACGACGACCTTGCGGACACTTCGCAGATCCCGATAGAAGTCAAAGGCGTCATGCTCGGGATCACCATAAAAGAAAAATCCGGAGAAAGCGGCGTCTACAAGATCTCGATGCGCAGCCGTCAGGGCGTGGACGCGAGCGCGATATGCAACAAACTCAACGGCGGAGGTCATACCTGCGCCGCGGGCGGTTCAATAAAAGCGTCGAGCCGCGAAGAAGCGATACAAAAAGTGATCGCGGCGGCAGGTGAAGTATGACTCCCTGCGGTGTTCTCTACGTTGACAAGCCGTCCGGGATGACGTCGCACGACGTCGTAAACAGGATACGCAAGCTCTATGACACACGTCAGGTCGGTCACACCGGCACGCTCGATCCCATGGCTTCGGGCGTACTGACTTTACTCGTCGGCCGCGCAGTCAAGGCGTCGGAATATCTGTCGGCGGACAGCAAAGGATACGAGGCGAAATTCATACTCGGAAAACGCACAGACACCGGAGACTCTACGGGAAAAGTTACTTTCAAAACCGACGACGTACCGTCGGAAAACGAAGTCATTGAGGTTTCACGCAGGTTTGAAGGAGATATAATGCAAACTCCTCCGATGTATTCTGCGCTCAAAGTCGGCGGAAAAAAGCTCGTCGATCTGGCGAGAAAAGGTATCGAAGTCGAACGGACTCCCCGCCTTGTCAGAGTCGACCGTCTTGAAGTATCGCGCCTTGAAAACGGCGAATACTCAATGATTGCCGAAGTCTCGAAAGGAACTTACATACGCACTCTTATTACGGACATCGGGGACGCTCTCGGATGCGGAGCGTGTATGACATATCTTCGCAGGACAAGGTGCGGAAACGCATGGCTCGATCTTGCTCACACCCCGGACGAGATCGGACAAATGAGCGAAGAAGAGCGTATTTCTCTTCTCCGCCCCGTTGAAAGCGCGTTTACGGACTGCAAAGAGATCGTCCTCCCCGCTTTTTTCGAGAAGCTCGCGCGCGACGGGAACGAGATTTATCTTTCCAAAATAGGCGCGCCGGAGCTTCCGCTCGGCTCGCTCGTACGTCTTTGCGGCGAACGCGGCTTCTTTGCTCTCGGAGAAGTTCGCGAATATGAGTGCGGAAACGCCGTAAAACCGGTCAAACAATTTGATATATGATCTCCTCGCGGCAGGCGTCCTTCGGTCAAAGGTGCCTCCCGCGTTTTTCTTTTTTTCATTTTTTTCATTTTCCGCTTGACAAATCGAAATTTCCGAGTTATAATATCACCAACCTACTTGATAGGTGGTATTGATTTAACAAATAAATCCCACCGAATACGTAAAGGAGAAATAACAATGTCAAAGATCTACACATCCGCCGATCAGCTCATCGGCAAAACCCCGTTGCTTGAACTGACAAACATCGAAAAAGAACTCGGTCTCAAAGCAAGGATCCTCGCAAAGCTCGAATACTTCAACCCCGCGGGTTCCGTCAAAGACAGGATCGCAAAGGCGATGATCGACGACGCCGAAAAGAGCGGAAAGCTGAAAAAAGGCTCCGTTATCATTGAACCCACGAGCGGAAATACCGGCATCGGTCTCGCGGCTGTCGCGGCGGCGCGCGGATACCGTATCATTATTGTAATGCCCGAAACGATGTCGGTAGAAAGACGCGTTCTGATGAAAGCTTACGGCGCCGAACTCGTACTCACGGAAGGCGCAAAAGGAATGAAGGGCGCGATCGCAAAGGCGGAAGAACTTGCCAAAGAGATAGAAGGCGCGTTCATTCCCGGACAGTTCGTCAACCCCGCAAACCCCAAAGCTCACTTTGAGACCACCGGTCCCGAAATCTACGAAGACACCGACGGGAACGTCGATTATTTCGTTGCGGGCGTCGGCACCGGCGGCACGATCACCGGTACCGGAGAATACCTCAAATCCAAAAACCCCGGCGTAAAGGTCGTAGCTGTCGAGCCGTCTTCATCCGCGGTACTGTCTACCGGAGTCGCAGGACCTCATAAGATACAGGGCATCGGCGCGGGATTTGTTCCCGACGTGCTGAATACCAAGGTCTACGACGAGATAATCCCCGTAACGAACGAAGACGCGTTTGCGACAGGAAAGCTTATCGGCAGATCCGAAGGAGTCCTCGTCGGCATTTCCTCAGGAGCGGCGGCGCACGCTGCGATCACACTCGCAAAACGTCCGGAGAACGAGGGCAAAACGATAGTGGTCCTCCTCCCCGACACGGGAGACCGCTACCTCTCTACCCCGCTTTTTTCAGAATAACTTCATTTCGGCGCGGTGAGTAAGCGCGCCATATAAACAAAAGCAGACTGAAAAACATGATCATGAAGTGATAAAATGATGGTAGACACAAAAAAGTGTCTGCCATCATTTTTTGATGTATAATAGAGAAAATAGCAAAGGAGGAAAAGGAATGGGAAG
>CACZZA010000064.1 GCA_902785485.1 uncultured Ruminococcus sp.
GAGGGGTCAAGGGGAACCTTTCCTTAAAAGGGTCCCCTTGCGTTCTCTTCGCTATATTCTTGTTCATCGCAGCAGACCCGCTTACTGAAACTGATGGTAAAATATTATAAACAACACGGCAAAATCGCGTATTTACTTTATTGTTTCGCAGTGGTAAAATAATATAAAAGAAAAAACGGGGAGGTTATTATGATGAAAATAAAATGGCTCGGGCAGGCGGGACTTTTGTTTGAAATCGGAGAGAAGAAGATCGCGGTCGATCCGTATTTGTCGGACGAATGCGAGAGGCTGAACCCGTTGAGCAAGCGTCGTATGCCGATCGATCCCGAGTATCTTTCGCTCGATCCCGACGTTGTCGTGCTGACTCACGCCCACACAGACCACACGGATCTTCCGACGCTCGAAAGGTGGCTCGCGGGCGGCGGAAAACTCGTTTTAGCGTCGGAGTCGGCGTGGGAAAAGGTACGGGGGTTGGGAAAAAACAACTGCGTGATCCTGTCTCCGGGGACGGAGTGGACCGAGGGGGATGTTGTTTTCCGCGCGGTAAAGGCGTATCACTCGGACGACAAGGCGGTCGGGGTCTTGATCAGCGCGGTCGGAAAGACCTTCTATATCACGGGAGACACGCTCTATAACGAGAATATCTTTGCCTCTCTGCCTGAGAAGATATACGCGGTATTCCTGCCGATCAACGGGCGGGGAAACAATATGAACCCGACGGACGCCGCGCGGTTCGCAAAGCGAACGGGCGCAAAATGGGCGGTCCCTCTCCACTTCGGGATGTTCGACTCGATGACGGGGGAGGAATTCGTCTGCGAGAACCGCGTGATACCGAAAATATACGAAGAGATCCGTTTTGAATACGAAAATGGGGAGGAGATAAGATGAAAACTCTGCTTATCACCGGGGGAACTAAAAATACCGGTTTTGCCATAGCCGAAAAATTCGCGTCCGAGGGGTACTCGGTCGCTTTGACGAGCAGGGACGGGGGAGCCGCTGTTCGCGCGGCTGACGCGATAGCGAAAAAATACTCCGTTCCCGCCATAGGACTGTCTCTCGACCTGACGGACGTAAAACGGATCGAAAAGGTGTTTGAAGAAGCATCCGCTTTTCTCGGAGGGATCGGCGTTTTCGTCGCGAACAGCGCCGAGCTCGGGATCGGACTCGATATTGAGAGATCTACCGAGGAGGACTATTATAATGTGACGGAGGTCAATCTGAAGGGAACGTTCTTCTGCTGCCGTGAAGCGGCGCTCACGATGAAAAAACAGGGCGGAGGCAGCATCGTCACGCTCGGCTCGGTGCAGGGCGAGGGAGCGGTCCCCGGACGCGCGCTTTACTCGATGACCAAAGCGGCGCTCAAATTGCTTGTCAAAAGTCTAGCTTACGAGTTCGGCGGATACGGAATCCGTGCGAACAACGTCGTCTGCGGCGCGATCCGCACGGAGCGCTGGGACGGGATAGACGAAAACGAACTCGAGGCAAGACGGAACCGCTATCCCGCGGGACGGGAATCGACTGCCGGTGAGATAGCCGAGGCGGTGTGGTTCCTCGGGAGCGGGGCGTCGCCTACCGTGACGGGGACGTCGCTTACCGTTGATTCGGGGCTTTCCGCCTGTCTCGTACCATATAAGAAACCGAACGGAGGAGAAAAATAATGAAAATAACCGACGTAAAAGCGTACGTTACGGACGCATACAGGACGAACTGGACTTTCATCAGGGTCGACACCGACGAGGGGATCCACGGCTGGGGCGAGGCGTCGCTCGGCACGCAGGAGCATGCGCTCGTCGGGTGCGTGGAGGATATAAAACGCCACGTGATCGGGCGCGATCCGCTCGAGACCGAAAGGTTCAAGTTTGAAATATACCGCGATATTTACTGGAAGGGCGGGCCCGTGCTGATGTCGGCGATAAGCGGTATCGAAATGGCGATGTGGGATATAAAGGGTAAATTCTTCAACACGCCGGTTTACAACTTTTTCGGCGGTAAAATGCGCGACAAGGTCAAGATCTACGCTAACGGCTGGTTCTCGGGCGCGAAAACTCCCGAAGAATTTGCAGCTAAAGCGCGCGAAGCCGCCGCGAAGGGGCTCAAGGCGCTCAAATGGGATCCGTTCGGAAAGGCGCATCGATCGCTGTCGCGCGGAGAACTTGTCCGCGCGTCCGAGTGCGTCGGGGCGGTGAGAGAGGCGGTAGGACCCGAGATCGATCTGCTCATCGAATGTCACGGACGCTTCGATCCCTATACAGGAGTACAGATCTCGCGCGAGCTTGAACAGTATAAGCCGATGCTTCTTGAAGAGCCGTGTCCTCCGGACAACTTCGGCGCTTTGGCGGAGGTGAGAAAGAAGTCGTATATACCGATCTCCGCCGGCGAGCGCGTCTACACGCTCCAGAGCTTCGACGAGCTGTTCAACGCCGGAGCGGTCGATATTGCTCAACCCGATATTTTCCACGCGGGCGGACTCGGAGAGTCGAAAAAGATCGCGGCGATGGCGGAATCCAAGCATATCCCGGTGTCGTTCCACAATCCGTCCGGACCGATCTCCAACGCGGCGATACTCTGCCTTGCGGCGACGACTCCGAATTTCCTGATACACGAAATAATGATAAACGACGGCTCGTTCCGTCTGAGGATGACCGACGAAGAGGTGTTTTACGAGGACGGTTACGTTTTTATAAACGACAAACCCGGACTCGGCATCGAGGTCAACGTCGAAGAGGTCGAAAAACGCCCGTATCACCCGATAAATCTGCGCCACTATACCGGAAACGTGACCGACATCCGCCCGAAAGAGGACACGGTGTCCTACTTCAAAACGAGGAGCTGAAAGTAAATGACCTGCTTTGAAAGAATAAGGGAAAACCGCTTTATACTGATAATGCGGCGTATCGGCGTAAAATACGTTTCCGACGCGGCAAAAGCGCTCTACGAGGGCGGGGTACGCGCGTATGAAGTGTGCTTCGATCCCTCAGACCCGGACAGCGTGAAAAACGTGCAAAAAAGTATAGAAACGATAAAAACGCTCTACGGCGGGTCTGTCTCGGTCGGAGCGGGGACGGTCCTTTCGCCCGACGGCGTCGACGCGGCGGCGGAGGCGGGCGCGGAATTCATCGTCGCTCCGAATACCGATCCCGACGTGATCGGCAGGACGAAGGAAAGGGGACTTGTTTCCGTTCCCGGAGCGTACACCCCGACCGAGATCGTGAACGCGTACAAAGAGGGCGGTGATCTGATAAAAATATTCCCCATCCTGCCGGACGGGGAAGCCTATTTGAAAAACGTTATTTCGCCGCTGTCACACATCCCGTTTATCGTGACGGGTGGGATAAGACCGGACACGGTAAAAAAATTCCTCGACTGCGGCCCCGTCGCCGTCGCTGCGGGCGCGTCGATCATCACGAACGCCGACTGCATATCGGGCGAGTACGAAAAGATCAAGAGGCTGGCGATCGCGCATACGGAAGTGTGTATGCAACAGTAGTCCGCTCAGGCGGGCGGCGCGAAATACAGAAGCAAAATTGCGCCGGACTCGTTTTGTCTCCTTTTATAATAAGGTTTGGGAGAGCGCGAGAGGGGCTTTCCTTAAAAGCCCCTCTCGTATCAGCGTTATTATCTTATCTTCTTAACCTCTCCGACGCCCTGTATTCGCCGGGCGGGACCGCGTGGCGAGTCTTAAAGAACGCCGAGAAATAATATTCGTTCGAGAAGCCGCATTCGCGCGCGATCTCGCGTACGGGAAGGTCGGTCTCCTCGAGCATCGTTTCGGCTTTTTTCATACGCAGGGCGGCGATATAGTCGCTGACTGTCATTCCTATCGCGGACTTGAAGCGCCGCGCGAACTGAGTGTATGAGATATATCTGTCCTTTACAAAGGCGCGCAGATCGAGTTTACGGTGGAGAAAAGCGCGGATATACGTGACGGCGTCTGAAACGAGAACGTCGGTCAGCGCGAGTTTCTCCTCGGTCAGCGCGTTTTCGAGCGCGTATTGATTGACTATGTCCGCAAACAGGACTCTTTTATGCTCGAAATCGTTGCCGAGAACGTCGGTCTCCGCGCGCTCGATAAGACTCAGCGTGGAGGCGACGCGTTCCTTGTCTTTGAAGCGCACGTGATCGGAAGTAAAAAGCGGTCCGGATGAACGGTAGCGGAACAAAAACAGACGCGACCTTTCCGTCAAACGGCGAAAGTACTGCGCCCCTTTGCGGAAGTTCGCCCCCTCGAGGGGCCCGACTTTGATCTCACCGGCGCCGGAGTCAAACACAAATCCGCCTTTTTCGACGAGAATGAATACGTCGTCGCTGCCGCAGTAGTTTTCTTTGAGAAAGACGTCCTGGACCGTACTTTTGCAGACGAGAAGCGTGTGTTCCATTGTTCTCTCCTTTGGTAAAATACTGTAAGTCAATTATAAACACGGCGTAACGCTTTGTCAACCGAATGATAAAATAATATAATATGAGAGGTATTTGAAATGCTGTACACTCTGGAAAGCGAAGTTTTGAGTTTTTCGCTCGACGAAAAGGGCTTGACCCGTTCGATATACAACAAACGCACGGGACGGGAGTACGTCAGGTTTCCCGGAGAGCCTTTCCGTCTTATATTCGCAGAGGGCGACTATTGGGAAAGATCGGTCGACGCGCAGTCGCAGGACGCGCCGAGTATCAGAGTGGACGGCGACGTGATGAACGTATGCTATAAAGGACTCAAAAAAGACGGGGAAACGCTCGACGTATCTCTTGTTTTTACGTATAGGATAGAAAACGAACTTCTGCGCGTTTCGTGCAGGATAGAAAACCGCTCCGACGCCGTCGTTCCGGAAGTTCTGTTGTCTCCGTTCGCGGGGATAGGCGGGCTGTCGGACGACCCGTCGGAGGATACGCTCATCGTACCGCGCCGGACGGGTTACAAGATACCCGATCCGTACCGTGCGGACTTTTTCAAGCATTCCGTACAGTTCAAACGCAAATACGAGCGCCCGGATCAGCGTCATTCCGACTTCGACGTGCCGTACCCGGGGTTCGGGTGTATGCAGTGGTACAGCCTGTATAACACTCGCGAAGGTATATACGTCTCGAACCGCGACACCCTTCACCGCACGGTAAGTCTTCACACCGAACGCAGGGTGAAGGACGGTACACTGCGCCTCGGGATCGCGCACTATCCGTTTCTCAACAAGGGAGAGAGCTACGACACTCCCGACGTCGTTTACGCGCTGCTCGACGGCGACTGGCACGAGGGCGCGAAGATCTACCGCCGCTGGATGAACGAAGAAAACGGCTATGTTCCGCCGACCCTCCCCAAATGGGCAAAGGAGTTCGAGGGGTGGTCGCGGGTCATATTCCGCACGCAATCGGGCGAATATAACTACCGCTTTTCCGATATTCCCGCGCTTTTTGACGCGGCGAAGGCGGCGGGACTCAATACGCTCTTTATCCTCGGCTGGCCGAAGGGAGGCTTCGGACGGCTCCGTCCCGACTACTACGTCGACGAAAGTCAGAGAGAAGACCTGCTCCGCGGGATAAAATACGTCCACGACGCGGGCGGCAAGGTGATAATGTACGTCAGCTATCACGCAGTCGACCGTTTCAGCAAATACTATACCGAGGAAAACGGCGAAGAAACGCTGATGCGCGACGTTTACGGCGACTACGTCCGTTTTTCCGAGACCTACTCCGTCGACGCGACTTACAGAAAGATACTCAACAATCCGCGTTCGCAGTACTGCACCTGCTCCGGCTCGGACAAATGGCACGAAAAAATGAAAGAAAGCGCCGACTACTGTCTTTCTCTCGGCGCTGACGGCGTACTCTACGATCTCGGCGGGACGAAGCCTCTGTTCTGCTTCGCGGAGGGGCACGACCATAAAAAGCCGAACACCTCGCGCTCGTCTAAGGCGGCGCGCTACGCCGACCTGAGGCGAAATATCAAGCGTTTCGGGGAAGAGCGGGCTATCCTCGAGGAGCATTGTATCGATATTTACTCGCAGAATATGGATATAGTCCAGCCTCCGGTGTTCAACGCGCGCGACACTTCGAGTCCCGAGATGTTCCGCTACACCTTTCCGGAGATAAGGATGACCAACCGCAATATGGCGATGGACGAGGAAAAGATGTACGACAATATCGGATATTCTTTCATCTACGGACTGGCGTTCGATATGTCGGTCTACCGTTGCTGCGGCGATCTGCGCGACGTGCCGAACTACGCGAAGCTGATGAAAAAAGCGATAGAACTCCGCAAGTCCTATCCGCAATATTTCAAAGAAGGAAAATTCGTAGATACCGACTTTTTCAGGACCGAGGGGGACGTTATGCGGAGCAAAGCGTACCTTTCTCCCGACGGCAGGCTCGGCGTCGCCGTGTGGAACGACACCGGAAGAACGGCAAAATGCGTCTACGAGTCGCTCCTGTCCGGCAAAAAGGCGGAGATCGAACTCGAAAAAGACCGCTTCTGTTTTGTGGAATTATAAATAAATAAGGCGGGGACTGAACTTCCCCGCCGTTTCGCGTTTATGCGCCGATACGCATGGAAAAGACGCGGTCTATTTATACACCACCTCGAACTCCTCGCAAACCACTTTCGTATCACCGTCGAATTTCATATTGACCGAGGCGAGCTCGTTAGTCAGAAAATTTTTATGTACCTCCCGCCAGTATTCAAGAGAGAGATCGCCTTCGCCCTCCTTGAACGCGTGCTCCGCCGACACTTTATCGAATTCGGTCACGCGGACCTTCAGGGTCTTTACGATGCACAAAGGCTCTCCCGCCGAACTCAGTATGACGCTGTATTCTCCCGCCTGCGGGATCGGCTCGTTATTTATCCTGTACAGGTCGTACGCGGAACAGGTCGCGGTCTTGACTCCCCGTAAGACGAGATCCGCCAGCTTGTCCGGAGCCTCTCCGAAAGACCACGCTTCATATTTTCCGGTCAGACCGGAGCTTTTCCAATATTCTTCCGCTGTCATGGCTTTACTGCCTCCGCAAAACTTTGTACTAACCGTTGATCCTGAACTTTTTTCTGTACGTCCCCGGACTCATTCCCGTCTTTTTCGTGAAAAGCCGGGTGAAGTAAAGGGGATCCTGTACATTGACGCTCTGCGCGATCTCACCGACCGTCATATCGGTAGAAGAAAGAAGGTCCCGCGCTACTTCGAGTTTACGCGACAGCCTGTACGCGTGCGGGGTCATACCGACGTAGGAGGAGAACTGACGGATGAAATTTCCCTCGCTCATTTTGTACATATCGGCAAGCTCTTTGACAGATACGGTCTCCGTGACGTCGCCGAGCTTGTGTATCGCGCTGAAAAACGGCGAGCCGGCGTTCTTGGGCGACACGACGAGCGGAAGCAGCGCCCGCAGGAGACCGGAGCCGTATTCGTCGGCGCACTGCCAGCCCTCGGTGAACGCCTTTATCATCATGACGAAAAGCTCCTCGATCTCGCGTCCGTTCTGCTTTACCGAGTATTTTCCGAGTCCGATCCCGTAGCGCGAGAGCAGCTCGGGGACCTCGTAGCCTGAGAAATGGATCCAGAAATACAGACCTTTTTCGGCGCTTTTATAGCAGTAATCCTGTCTTTCGCGCGGAGGATAGAAATACATCTCGCCCTCGTGAAGCTCGCGTCCGTCGACAAGCACGCGCCCACGGGCGTTGAAGATGAAATGATAGTCGACTCTGCCTTTTTCACGCACGATATGCTGTTCCGAGCCGTTGCGTATAAATCCGCAGTTGTTGATATAGAGCGGCTTGTCCGAAAAAAAGTCGGTCTGCTCAAAGCCTTTTCCGTGTACCTTCTGCATACGTCCACCTCCGTTTTTATTATAGCAATTTTGTCCATAAATTGCAAGATAAAACATAGAAATTCTTTATTTCCCGTTTTATAATAGTAATGTAAAAATATTTTTTGACGGGGTAAAGCCATGAGAGAAATTTTGTCGCTCAACAAAAACTGGTTCTTCCACCGCGGGGATATTGTATATCCCGAGCCGCGGACAAAAGGCTACGCGCATCGCATAGCGCGGCTTGAACGCGCGAAGACGCCTCCCGCGAACAGGTTCTACGAGCCGAACGTCGGGAAGATCAATCCCGATCTCGTCGTTCCGCCTTCTTTTGAGAGCGTCGACCTGCCGCACGATTACATAATCAAAGACGAGCCGAAAGAGGACAGAAGCGACGCCTGGGGATACGTCGAGTACGTTCCGGCGTGGTACATAAAGCATATCGATATCCCCGCCGAATATGAAGGGCGCAGACTCGTTCTGTTCTTTGAGGGGATCGCCGGAGAGAGCGTCGTATACGTCAACGGCTGCCTGATGGAGCGCTCGGTCACGGGATATACTCCGGTCGAAGTCGATATAAGCGACGTCGCGCTTTACGGCGAGAAGAACGTCATCGCGGTCTACACCGATCCCTCGAAGCACGAGGGATGGTGGTACGAGGGGAGCGGCATCTACCGCACCGCCCGTCTCGAGGTCTCGGACAGGCTGTGCGTTGACAGATGGGGCGTTTACGTAAAGCCTGTGTTCGACGGCAAAGTCTGGGACGTCACCCTTTCGACCGACGTTATAAACGACAACTATAACGACGAAAACTTTACGGTAAGACATACGCTGTATTCTCCCGACGGGAACGTTTGCGCCGTTTGCGAGGACAAAGGCGCGATCGCAAAGAGGACCAAAGCGACGTTCGTAACGTCCGCTGTCCTGCCGGACGCCCACCGGTGGTCGCCCGAAACGCCCGAACGCTATACCTGCTTTACCGAGATACTGAAGGACGGATCCGCCGTCGACGGATACGAGACCCGCTTCGGCCTGCGGACGTGGTCGCTCGATCCCGAAAAGGGATTTTTCATCAACGGACGTCACTACAAGATCAAAGGCTTCTGCGGACACGCCGACTGCGGACTTTTCGGCAAGGCGGTCCCGGAAAACATACACAGATACAAAGTTCAGCTGATGAAGGAGATGGGCGCGAACGGCTACCGCACGTCCCACTATTTCCAGGCGGAAACGCTGATGGAGGAGCTTGACAAAAACGGCTTTATCGTGATGGACGAAGCGCGCTGGTACGAGTCGACTCCCGAAGGTCTGCGTCAGACCGAAGCCCTTGTCCGCCGCGACCGCAACCGCCCGTCGGTGTTCTTCTGGTCCATCGGCAACGAGGAGGACCACCACGCGACCGAGCAGGGAAGACGGGTCTTCAAGGCGCTCAAAGAAAAGATACTCTCGCTCGACGATACGCGTATCATCACGGCGGCGGTCAACCTTCCCGACGAATGTAAGGTCTTCGATCTCTGCGACGTCATCGGCATCAACTACCACTGGGACGGCTTTGACCGTATGCTCAAAAAAATAAAGGATAAACCCTTCCTGTCGTCCGAGTGCTGCGCCACCGGTACGACCCGCGGACACTATTTCGACGCGGACAAGACGAGGGGGTACCTCTCCGCTTACGACGCCAAGACGAACTCCAACTACCAGAGCCGCGAGTGGACCTGGAAGAAGATAAACTCCACCGACCGCATAATCGGCTGTTATCAGTGGATCGCCTTTGAGCATCGCGGCGAGGCGGAATGGCCGCGCCTCTGCTCGCAGTCGGGCGCCGTCGACCTCTTTATGCAGAAGAAGGACGCGTTCTATCAGAACCGCTCGCACTTTGCGAAAGAGAAGAACATCCATCTGCTCCCCCACTGGAACTTCAAGGGTCTCGAGGGACGGGAGATCAGAGTCGTCGCTTATACGAACGTTCCCGAATGCGAGCTTTTCCTCAACGGAAGGTCGCTCGGACGAGTGACGGTGGAAAAATACGGTCACGCCGAGTGGCAGGTCCCGTTCGAGGCGGGAAGGCTCGAGGTCGTGGGATATGAGGACGGAAAAGAAGTCGTCCGCGATACGCGGGTCACTCCGGGAGAGCCTTACAGACTCGTGCTCGAGCAGGATACAAAGGACGTCCGCGCGAACGGTGAGGATTTCGCCATAGTTTCGTGTCACGTTGAAGACAAAGACGGCAACCCGGTCGACAATGCCTGCCCGACGGTGCGTTTTTCGACAGAGGGCGACTGCTCCGTGTGGACGACGGGGTCCGATATATCCGACCACACCACTCTGTTTTCAAGCGAAAGAAAAATGCGCGAGGGGCGCATCGGAGTTTCCGT
>CACZZA010000065.1 GCA_902785485.1 uncultured Ruminococcus sp.
GTCCAGATCCTTCGGTCGCCGTTGCGACGGCTCCCTCGAGGATGACGGACAGGGGATGGCGGCTCTTGTTTGTTATTATGTTTACTTCGTTAAATTCTTCTTTATATTCCTGCTTTCTCTTGACACGGCTTTATTTTTGTGTTATACTTTGTTCAACAAATCATACTTTTCATACTCATCGGAGGTCTTCTGAAAAATCCAAAAGGAAAATACGCGTGGAGCGTGACGGTCGGAGCCAAAGGGCAGATCGTAATACCGAAAGAGGCGCGCGAGGTGTTCGGCATCCGTCCCGGAGACACGCTTATACTGCTCGGCGACGAGGATAGGGGCATCGCGATCCCGCCAAAGTCAACGTTCTCGTCGCTGTTCGCCCGTCTGTTCGGCGGGAAGGAGGGATGATATGCCGATCCTTGAAGTTGTATCCCTGCGAAAGGTCTACCCGCGTTTCACGCTCGACTCCGTTTCGTTCACCCTTGAAAAGGGCCGCATAATGGGACTCATCGGGCGCAACGGAGCCGGAAAGACGACGACACTGAAGTCGATATTCGACGTCGTTCACCCCGACGGAGGGAGCGTCCGCCTGCTCGGAATGGATATGCCCGAAAACGAACGAGAGATAAAGAGACGAATAGGCTACGCCGGAGGCGGAGTCGACTGGTATATGCGGAGTCCCATCCGCAAGATCGCGCGCGTGACGAGCGCGTTCTATCCGAACTGGGACGAAAGCGAATACAACAAATACCTCTCGGCTTTTTCTCTTGACGAAAGCAAGTCTCCCCGCGAGCTTTCCGAGGGGATGAAGGTCAAATTCAGCCTCACGCTCGCCCTCTCGCACAGAGCGGAGCTTCTCATCCTCGACGAGCCGACGTCGGGACTCGACCCGGTGTCGCGCGCCGAGCTGCTCGACGTATTCCGCTTTCTGCGCGACAAAGGCGTCGCGATACTGTTCTCCACCCATATCACGACCGACCTTGAAAAGTGCGCCGACGACATCACTTATATCGCGAACGGCAGGATCGTCGCCTCGGGACCCCTCGACGCATTCCTCGCAAAATCAAAGGATGAGGGGCGCGGCGAAAGTCTCGAAGATATAATGGTCAGTTACGAAAAGGAGTCGCTTTATGAAAAACTTGCTGATTAAGGAACTGCGGCTCGCCGCTTCCCCGCTCTCGTATATTTTTCTCTCCGCCTCGCTGATGACGTTCCTCCCCGGCTACCCGATACTGATGAGCGCGTTTTTCATCTGCCTCGGCATTTTTCAGTCGTTTCAGTCCGCAAGAGAGGCGAACGACATACAGTATTCCGTCCTGCTCCCCGTCGCAAAACGCGACGTCGTCCGCGCGAAATACCTGTTCGTATGCCTTATAGAGCTTTGCGGCTTCTGCCTCTGCGGAGCCTTCACCGCCCTGCGGATGACGCTCCTCGGGAACGCCGCGCCGTACGTAACTAACGCGCTGATGAACGCAAATCCCGTCTACCTCGCGTTCGTTCTGCTTATTTTCGCGTCCTTCAACTTCCTTTTCGTCGGCGGCTTTTTCAAGACCGGATATAAGTTCGCCCTTCCCTTCGTCTCGTTCGGAGCGGCGACGCTGATCCTCGTCGCCTTGGCGGAGACTCTGCGCCATATCCCCGCCCTCGCCTTTCTCCACACCCCGTCGGGAGAACGGCTCGGACTTCAGTTTGCCGCCCTCGGAGGAGCAGCCGCGATTTACGCGGCGGTGACTTTTCTCTCGTGCCGCAGATCTGAAAGACGCTTTGAAAAACTCGATCTGTGAATTTACCGCTTGACCGCTGACGGAAATGCGTATATAATGCTTATATAATAAGGTGATTTTTCCCGAAAGGACGACGATTTTATGAAATTCAGATACCTCGGCACCGCCGCCGCGGAGGGCTTTCCCGGAATGTTCTGCGTTTGCGACGCGTGCAAGAGAGCGAGGATAGCGGGAGGACGCAATATCAGAGGGCGTTCGCAGGCGATAATAGACGGAAAACTGCTGATCGACTTCCCCGCGGATACCTGTATGCGCGTACTGAACGGGACTCTCGACCTGCCTGCTATCCACGACTGCATCATAACCCACAGACATTCCGACCATCTCTACGCTCCCGACCTCGAGATGCGCAAAAAGGGAATGTGCAAGGCTGACGGCGAGGTCTTCCGCATCTACGCCTCCCGTCCCGCCTCGGACATCATCAAAGAAACGATGGACATATACGACCTTTACGAAGTCGTCGAGCTTCACGCGATAAAGCCGTTCGACGTTTTCACCGTCGCAGGAGAGTACAAAGTCACCGCCCTGCCCGCCTCGCACGACCCGAAGGTCATACCGGACGGAGGGCGCGCCGTATTCTATATCATAGAGAAGGACGGCAAACGCATACTCTACGCCCACGACACCGGATATTTCCCGGAAGAAACGTGGAAATTCCTCGAGGAGAACAGACCGTATTTCTCTCTCGCGTCGCTCGACTGCACAGGAGGTCCCCTTCCCTTGCGCGTGAACCACATGGGACTCGCCGCCTGCAAGGAAGTGACCGACAGACTGAAAGCCTGCGGATGTTTCGACGGCTCGACCCGCGTTATCATCAACCACTTCTCGCATAACGGCGGACTTATCCACGACGAGCTTGTCCCCGTCGCCGCGGAGTACGGATTTGAAGTTTCCTACGACGGGTTTGAACTCACGGTCTGACAGAAAAAGAAAAAAAACAAACGAAAGGAGTACGTCATGGCTTACAGCGAACTGATAAAGAACTTCAACAACATACGCGACTATATGCGTGAGTTCTACGTTTACGGCTTCAAAAGCCGTGACGAATACACCAAAAAGAGCGCGCGTTCCTACGACGACGAGCGCAGACGCCTCGAAAGCTGGCTCGGCGACTATATGCGTTTTCGCCGCGCTCCCGACGGGAAAAACGTTTTTCTGTCGATCGACAGCCGCGTCACGCGGCACAACCCGCTTTACAAGGCGTGGAAGGCTAAAAGCTTCACCGACGGCGACGTCACCCTGCACTTCATCCTGTTCGATATCCTCGACACGCCGGAAAAGGAGCTGACGCTGAAGGAGCTCACCGACCGCATAGACGATGCGCTTTCCGCGTTCGACGGACCGCGGACCTACGACGCCTCCACCGTCCGCAAAAAACTGAACGAATATATAGCGGAGGGGATCGTCGAATCCCGCAAAGACGGAAGGACCGTTTACTACCGCCGCGCCGGCGATCCCGACGGGATAGAAACGGACGCGCTGTCTTTTTTCTCCGAGGTCGCGCCGTGCGGAGTCGTGGGCTCGTTTCTGCTTGACAAGGAAAAAGAAAAAGAAAGCAACTTTGCTTTCAAGCATCACTACATAACCGGCGCTGCGGACAGCGAGATCGTCTGCTCGCTTTTCTGCGCGATGAATGAAAAGCGCGCCGTCGATATCGAATATATCAGCCGCAGGAACGGCGGAAAGACCGAACTCGGACTCATCCCTCTGCGCATAATGATCAGCGCGCAGAACGGAAGGCAGCACCTTATGGCGTACAGTCCGCGCTTTCGCCGCATCACGTCCTACCGCGCGGACAATATAGTATCCGTCACCCCGACGGATGTGTGTCCCGACTTCGACGCTCTTCGCGAAAAACTCGACGGGATGGAAAAAAATCTCTGGGGAGTCAGCACTCAGGGCTTTTCCGGAAAAAGGCTCGAACACGTCGAGTTCACGGTAAGGTTCGACCCGGAAGAAAAGCACATCCCGCAAAGGCTCGAGCGCGAGAAAAGATGCGGACGGGTCGAGCGCGTCGGCGAGAACGCCGCCCGCTTCTCCGCGGACGTATACGACGCGTCCGAGCTTATCCCGTGGATACGGACCTTCATCTGCCGCATCACGTCGCTCGAGATCTCCGACAAAGAACTCGAAGCGCGTTTCAAGTCGGATCTTGACGCCACGTACGCGCTGTACGGACTTGAAGGAGACGTGGACGAATGATATTCAGCGAACTCTACTCCGCCTATTACAACACGGTCGCCGCGGTCCTGCGCGAAGCGGTGCGGCGTCCGCTCGGCAAGGGCGAGCTCAGGGCGATCGTGGAAGAAAACGCGTTCGGCGAGAGCGTACTCAACGTCATCCCCGCGCTGACCGGACAGAAATGGCGCCTGCTTCTCCCGGACGGAAGCACGCCTCTTGAAAACGTTCCGACGATGCCGAAAACGACGCTCGAAAAGCGCTGGCTCAAGGCGGTCTGCTCCGATCCGAGAATGAGGCTGTTTTCGGACTCGCTGCCCGACTACCCCGACGTCGAGCCTTTGTTCACACAGGAGGATTTCAGAGTCTTCGACAAATACTCCGACGGAGACCCGTACGAAGACGAAAACTACATAAAGACCTTCCGGCTCGTCCTCGACGCCGTAAAGAACAAATATCCTCTCAGTATCGAAATGACAGGCAGAAGCGGCGGGACGACGCGCTTCACGCTTGCGCCCGGGTATCTCGAATACTCCGAAAAGGACGACAAGTTCCGCCTTATCGGCAGAGGGAAGGTCTACGGTAAGACAGTGAATCTCGCGAGGATCGTCAAATGCGAAAAATACGGCAAGCCGTTCGACGCGCCGAAAAATGAAAGCGACTCCGAAAAGCGCGACGTCGTATTCATATTGACCGACGAGCGCAACGCGCTCGAACGGGCGATGCTTCACTTCGCGCACTTCGAAAAGGAGGCGGAACGGCTCGACGGCGGGCGGTACCGGGTGCGGGTGACCTACCGCAAGGAGGACGAGACCGAGCTTGTGATACGGGTGCTGATGTTCGGACCGATGATAAAAGCCGAGTCTCCCGACTCGTTCGTCGAACTTATAAAAGAAAGACTCATAAAACAAAAAAACTGCGGACTTTGACGAGTTCGCAGCTTTTTTTCCGTGATTTTCCAAAATGAACGCGGTAGAATAGCGGCGTAAACCAAAAAGGCGCAAACAGCAACCTGTGATGATCCTACCAATTTATTTGATTATTAAGGAAACGCGCCTTGTACATACGCGCCGTCTCAGGCGAGCGGGGACGTTATCGATCCTCTCGCGGGTCCGACTCCCGCGCGGCGCAAAAAAGAAAGATGCGTACAGCAAAAAGCCGAAGTGGGATTCTCCCTGAGGGAACGCCTGCCCGAAAGAGGAACATTCCCGGTGAAAGTCCGGACCCGTCTTGAAAACGCATCTTGAAAAACCAAAGGCGCTGACAGCGGACATAAGCAAGAATGCCGGATGCCGGAAAACGACTCCGGAGGTATGCAAAAGCGCCTTGTACATACGCGCCGTTAGCTCAGCGGTTTGAGTGGGGACTGAAAATCCCCGTGGGGCGGGTCCGACTCCCGCACGGCGCAAAACAAAAAAAGATGCGTACAGCAGTACAAAAATGAATACCGTGGTCCCCTTGAAGGGACGCCCGCCTCATAAGCGGGGCGCAGTCCGGAGAAAGCCCGGACCGATCTTCAAACGCATCTTGAAAAACAAAGGCGCGTACAGCAAAGAAAGGAGAAAGCTTTATAAGCAGGTGGCTGAAAACCACCGATACGGGGGTCTCCCTGCGCGCCTTGACAATACGGGCCGTCTCCGGCGAGCGGGGATGGTGTTGATCCTCTCGCGGGTCCGACTCCCGCGCGGCTCAAATAATAAAGGCGCCGACAGCGACTTTGATATTTTGTTTTATCAGAATATGCGGCATCGACCGCATCGTTACAAACGGCGCCTTGTAAACCGATCTTTATCTATTTGAAAGGGTGATATAAATGTTTGAATACTTAAAGAACGAATCCGATATGACCCGCACCGAAAACGGCGGCGCCGCTTACTCGACGACCGGCTCCGACTGTCTCGATCTGTTCGCGACCGTCGGCGGGCTCCGCCGGGCGGACGAAAGCGAAATAATATCGTGCTTCACGCGGGCATACGTCGAAGACCCCGACACCGCGATGAAGCTCATCTTTTTCGCGCGCGACGTCAGAGGGGGTCTGGGCGAAAGACGCGTGTTCAGGACCGCGCTCAGGTGGCTCGCCTTCAACAAGCCGGAGAGCGTTAGAAAGAATCTCCGCTTTGTGGCGGAATACGGCCGTTTCGACGACCTGCTTTCGCTCGTCGGCACTCCCTGCGAGGACGACGCTCTGTCCCTCGTCAGATCACAGCTTGAAAACGACCTCGCCTCCCTCGGGGACGGAAAGAGCGTTTCCCTGCTCGCAAAGTGGCTCCCCTCGGTCAACGCGACGAGCGACGAGACCAAAAAGCTCGGCAAGCGCGTCGCCCGCGCGCTCGGGATGACCGACGCAGGCTACAGAAAGACTCTTTCCGCCCTGCGCGCGAAGATCAGAATAATCGAAAACGATCTGCGTACCAAAAACTACACCTTCGACTACGAAAAACAGCCTTCGAGGGCGCTGTTCAAGTACCGTCAGGCGTTCCGCCGCAACGACCTCGAGCGCTATAACGCGTTTATCAAAGCGGCGTCGAAGGGCGAAAAGAAGCTGCACGCCGACAACGTCGCCCCGTACGAGCTTGTCGAGCCATATCTGCGTGAACAAAGCGACAACAGCTTTATGAAAGACGTCACCCCCGAAGAGGCGGAGACGCTGAACGCCACCTGGGCTTCCATGCCCGACTTCGGCGGCGACGGGAACGCTCTTGCCGTCATCGACACCTCGGGGTCGATGTATTGGAGCGCTTCCCCGCTCCCGGCGGCGGTCGCGCTCTCGCTCGGACTTTACTTCGCCGAACGCAACAAGGGCGCGTTCCGCAATACGTTCATAGAATTTTCCGACCGGCCTCAACTCATAGAGATCAAGGGCGACACCTTCGCCGACAGGCTCCGCTACGTCGCGTCCTTCAACGAGATCGCGTCGACGGACCTCGAGAGCGTGTTCGCCCTCATACTCAGCGCCGCCGTCCGAAACTCCGTCAGTCAGGCGGAGCTTCCAGCCAAGCTCGTCGTCATCTCCGATATGGAGTTCAACTCCTGCGTCGGGAACGCGGACGAGACCGTTTTCAACTCCGCCCGCGCGGCGTTCGCGGAACACGGCTACAAGCTCCCCGAAGTCGTCTTCTGGAACGTGGCGAGCCGCAACCGTCAGCTGCCCGTAAAGCAGAACGAGCAGGGCGTCGCGCTCGTATCGGGCGTCACTCCCCGTCTGTTCGGGATGATCGCGGGCGGCGGGCTTTCTCCGCTGAAGTTTATGACGGAAGTGCTGGAAAGCGAGCGGTACGCCGTTATAGCGGCGTAAAAGGTCGAAAGAAGCGGGCGGAAACGCCCGTTTTCGTTTTAAGATAAGAAAGGATATAACAATGTTTGAAATAAAAGGCAAAATAAATACCGCCGTCGTGTACGCCGAGTCGGTCGAAGACTCAGCCGTTGAACAGATACGGCGGATGTGCGACTACCCCCTCACGGAGGGGAGCCGCATACGCATAATGCCCGACGTACATTCGGGCAAGGGGTGTACCATAGGCACTACGATGACCGTCACGGACAAGGTCTGCCCCAACATCGTCGGAGTCGACATCGGGTGCGGGATGTACGCCGTACGTCTCGCGGAAAAGGCGCTCGACCTTCAAAAGATCGATGCGGCGGCGCATTTCATCCCGTCCGGAATGAACGTGTGGGAGGGCAGAAAGGAGCGTTTCGACCTCACCTCCCTCAAATGCTACCGCTCGCTCAAGGACGCGAGAAGACTCGAGCGTTCGCTCGGCACGCTCGGCGGAGGCAACCACTTCATCGAGGTCGACGTGTCGTCCGACGGGACGTTCTGGCTCGTCATCCACTCCGGGAGCCGCAACCTCGGAAAGCAGGTAGCGGAGATCTACCAGTCGCTCGCCGTCGATCTCCACTCGGGAAAGGCGGATTACTTCGAGAGGCACGACGAATTGATCCGCACCTACAAGGAACAGGGCAGAAAAGGCGAGATCGAGTCCGCTCTCAAGGCTCTCAAAAAGGAATATGATAAAAAAACTCCCGACGTTCCCGAGGACCTCTGCTGGCTCTACGGCAGGTTTCTCGACGACTATCTCTCGGACGTTACGGTCTGTCAGGCGTTCGCGCGCAGAAGCCGTGAAAAAATGGCGGAGATAATACTCGGTATGACCGGACTCACCCCCGTCGAAGCCTTCCACACCGTACACAACTACATAGATACGGACGAAATGATACTCCGCAAGGGCTCGATCGCCGCCCACGCGGGAGAAAAGGTCCTTATCCCGATAAATATGCGCGACGGCTCCGTCCTCGCCGTGGGCAGTGGCAACCCCGAATGGAACTTCTCCGCGCCCCACGGAGCGGGGAGAGTGATGTCGCGCAGCAAGGCGCGCGAAACGCTCGACCTCGAGGAGTACAAGGCGGCGATGGACGGGATCTACACGACGTCCGTCTGTATGGACACGATCGACGAGGCGCCGATGGCGTATAAGTCGCTCGACGAAATAATCGGAGCGATACGCGACTCGGTCGACGTTATCGACGTGATGAAGCCGGTATACAATTTCAAGGCGGCAGACGGCGAACTCCCGTGGAAAAAGAATAAATGACGGAATAAACGCCGGGCTGAAAGACGAATCGATGACAAACGAGAAAGTATAAAACCCGCACTTGAAAAAACACTTTTTCCGTGATACAATATGATCCGAAAAAACAACGCGAGGAAACACGGAAATGACTCCCCTGAAAAACGAAAACACAAAAAAATACGGAAAAACCAAGCTCGCCTGCTATCTCGGATTCGTGACGCAGGCGATCTCGGCGAACTTTGCTCCCCTGCTCTTTCTGACGTTCCGCAGGGTCTACGGCGTCTCGTTCTCGGAGCTTGCCCTGATCCCGGTCGTCTTCTACGTCACTCAGCTCATCACCGACTTTGCGTGCGTGAAGATAGTCGACAAAACAGGCTACCGCCCCTGCATCCTTGCGTCGGAGATAATGTCCGCGGCGGGGCTTGCGGGACTCGCTTTCGTCCCGGAGCTTTTCTCCGACCGCCTGCCCGGCATACTTCTCTGCGTCATCGTCTACGCCGTCGGGAGCGGACTTATCGAGGTGCTTTGCAGTCCGATAATCGAGGCGTGTCCCTTTGAAAACAAATCGCGGACGATGAGTTTTCTCCACTCGTTCTACTGCTGGGGATCGGTGGGCGTCATCGCCGGCTCGACTCTGTTCTTTGCGGTCTTCGGGACGGAGAACTGGCGCGTCCTCGCCTGCCTTTGGGCGCTGATACCGCTCTATAACGTGTTCAATTTCGCCTCCTGCCCGATAGAGCCTATCGTTGAAGACGGCGAGGGAATGACGACAAAAGCGCTGTTGAAAACGCGGAAGTTCTGGATCTTCATTATACTTATGATCTGCGCGGGAGCGTCCGAAGCGGGTATGGCGCAATGGGCGTCCGCCTTCGTGGAGTCGGCTCTCGGAGTCTCGAAAACGGTCGGAGACCTCGCGGGTCCCTGCGGCTTTGCGGTTTTTATGGGACTCAGCCGCGTACTTTACGGCAGATACGGCGATAAGACCGACCTTACGGTATTTATGATGATCTCGGGCGGACTCTGCTTCCTGAGCTATCTGCTCACCGCCGTCGCGAGCCTCCCGGTCATGGGACTTATCGGGTGTATGGCTTGCGGCTTCTCGGTCGGAATAATGTGGCCCGGCTCTCTGAGCATTACGTCAAAGGCGATACCGACCGGCGGAACGGCGATGTTCGCATTTCTCGCCCTCGCCGGAGACGTCGGAGGGACCGTCGGTCCCGCGGTCGTCGGCAACGTTTCGGAGTATTTCGGCAACGACCTTCAAAAGGGCGTCCTCGCGGGGATCGGATTTCCGCTGATCCTGCTTTTATGCTCTGCCCTCGCCCGCCGCTCTGCCAAACGCACGGAGGAAGAAATCAAAGCGTAAACCCCGCCGTATTCTCCCGGGCAGCGGCTTCTATAAGAACAAAACAAGGCTGTTCGCGACAGCCTTGTTTTCTATTATGAAAAAACAAACAAGAATTTAACGAGGAGAACGCAAGGGGAACCTTTTAAGGAAAGGTTCCCCTTGACCCCTCTAAACCTTTCAGAGGGAAGGAATATAAACAAGAATTTAGAGGGCGAGTCATAGAAAAAACGGTACGGACGCGTTATTCTATGACGTAGTGGAA
>CACZZA010000066.1 GCA_902785485.1 uncultured Ruminococcus sp.
TAATTATCGTTCGCATCGCCATTTGGAACACTATCGCCCATTCAGCAATAATCGTTTACATAACTGCCAAATGGCTCGGCTTCGTAGGTGGGGTTTGTTCCTTTCGCTTGCTACTCTCAGTTAGCCGCCACCCGGCGGCGACATCACTAGCGAAGCGACATCACTGGCGCCGCAGGCGACAATATCACTAGCGAAGCGACATCACTTCGTCGCGTGCCGCGACGACTGCCGCGAGACCGAGTGCGATAAATTCCTATTTATATTTCAAGGGGAACCTTTCCTTAAAAGGTTCCCCTTGCGTGATTATCGTGATTATTATTATTCTTTCAGTGATATACCGAACTGTACGACGTCGGTCTCGACCTCTTCGTCGAGGGTGCGGTATTTGACCGTGTATGGAGTCAGAACGAGTCTGCCCTCGTTGTGCCATTTCCAAATGATCTCGTACGCCCACTGCGCGCGCTGGAGGACCTTATCCTCGGGATAGAACTCGCCGGCGCGGACCATCAGCTTGCTGAATTTGAGCGGAGCGGGAGAGTTCCTGACCATTTCCTCGAGCAGTTTTTCATACTTTATCATCATTTTCGGATCTGTCGGCTCGATGGGCTTGCACATCTGAAAATGGTGTATTTGAGTTTCTTCGACCGTGATCCTTCCGCTCGAGGACGGCGGAAGTACCGTCGCCTCTGTCTGTCCCTCGGGAAATGCGATCGCGGAGGTGGCGAGATAGACCTCGTTCGCGTTGCGGCTGACCATCATCGGGCAGTTGACGCGCAGAAAAGAGATCGCCTCGGGATCTTCCCTGTCGAGTCCGAGAACGACGATCTCCTCGGCAAAATCCTCCATCGCCTTTTCCATCGCGCGGGAGAGAGACAGTCCGTCCGACTTCATCAACGAACGGAAAAACTGAGTCATAACGTCCGAGCCGTGCGCGATATGCGTGTCGTCGACCTTGCGGTATTTGCCGTCGTCGGGAGCCAACGAATCGTAGTGTACACCCTCTTTGCGCAGGCGTTCGAGGACCGCGTCGAAATGCTGAGTCTCCTCGTATTTGCCGATCGATCCGTTCTCGCAGATCGCAATTCTCCCGTCGTTCGACATAAAAGGATGCGCCCACTCGCGGTCTCCGGGACCCGGAGTACGCCCGTGTATGATGCCGATATTTCCGGGGAGATCCATGGCGTTCGTACGCCGCAGGAGCCTTTCTACGCTCCCGACGACCTTCTCCGTATAGATCTTGCCCTCGTAGATGGTCGAAATGCCGGTAAAATGTCCGGCGTAGAGTCCCTCTTCCCTCTGCATCATCTCGATAAGGATGGGGGCGGCTCGTCTGTTTCCTATGTAACCCGCGATATTACACATGACCGTAAACTCCTTTATTTTGATTTGACCGGAGCCTCTCCGGAAAAATTACGTTTTTTTATCTGACCGATGACAAAGTCTATCACGAGCGTCTTTATCGGCAGTACTGTGAACGAGGCGATCATAAGCCGACGCAGAACATCCCTTCCGTCCGCGCCAGCTCACCGCCCCGCGGGGCGCCCATCCGCCGAAGCGGAGGGGGAAAGATTAATAAAATCAGTTATTGATTTGATTGTAATCCACGGCGGGGACTATCCAAACGACATCTCCGGTCCCCCCATTAGAATCCGTGTAAATACCCGTAAAGACGTAAACCGGATGGATGTAGCCTGATTTTGATTCCAAACCCCAATCGTCGTAATAGCCGTGCTTAACTTCATCAAAAACGATGCCCGACGTCGTCGCATCGCCTTCTTTTCTGTCAGAAAAACTCAACTGTCCGTATGAATAAGGATCCAGTTCTTTTATATCGTCGAGCGACAGACCTTTGAAAGTTTTATACCTTTCACAATCATTGATCGAATAAAAGATACTCCCTATTCTGTCGTCATAAACCGTTATTGACACGGCTTGTCCGTACACTTTACAGCCGTCGAGCAACCGATCAAAATAGGCGGTCTTATCTGTGAAGATAGGATCTGAATAATACGATGCTGTGGATATTTCAGTATATCCGATTTTCGACCTGCATTTAAAATCTCCGTCGAAAACGTCGTACTTCTTTAACAAAGACTCGGCGATGTTTTTTACTTCTTCATCTGATAATTTCGTGGGTTCTTCGTTTCCGCTGACAGTAAATCTAAAATCTCCGTAATCCCCGATTTTCAGTTTCTTTTTGATTTCGTCTTCATCGAGTTTGCATTCCTCGCTGATAATGTCGATCAAATCGTTTTCAGACGCTTCGTTTTGAACGAGCTTATAGAAATACACGTCAGAACCCGTTACGTCGTTTTCATCAGGTATATCAAATGTGATCGAATCGAAACGATAATGCCCGGAGTCAATTTGTTGAGGAAAAACGATCGGAACGATTTGTTTAGAACAACCCGTCAAAAGCAGTAAAACTATGATAAATGTACTTATTATATATTTTTTCATATTATTTTTCCCTTTCTTTTTTTCAGTTACACCATCCGGAAAAATTGTCAAGTCGTTGCCTGTTTTACAACAGTTGTTTGCCGTTATATAAAACCGGGGCGTCTTTTGCGACGCCCCGGTCGGATGTGCTGTTCAGATCATTTGCCTCTGTTGAGCAGGCTGACGATGTCGTCAAAGTCGTCGTCGGAGATGACGCTCGTGCCGTCGTTCGCCTCGTCGGGAGTTCCGTCCGCGTATTCGTTGCGGAAACGTCCGTCGGAATCCTCAAATCCGCGAGTCTCGGCGGGAGCCGCTTTTTCCTCGGTCTCTGCGGGCTTCTGCTTCTTAGAACCGTTGAATCCGGTCGCAACGACGGTGACCTTGATCTCGTCCTCGAGCGTGTCGTCGAACGTCGCGCCCCAGATGACCTTCGCGTCGGGATGCGCCTCGTTGGTGACCGCCTCGGAAGCCGCGTAAACGTCTTCAAGCAGAACGTCGGGAGATACCGTGATATTGACGATAACGCCCATAGCGCCTTTTATCGAGGTCTCGAGCAGAGGACTCGAGATCGCCATCTGCGCCGCCTGCTGAGCCTTGTCCTTGCCCTGCGCCTGACCTACGCCCATGTGAGCGTTGCCCGCGTCGGACATAACGGCCTTGACGTCCTCGAAGTCGAGGTTGATGATACCCTGGATATTGATGATCTCGGAAATGGACTGTACGCCGTGACGGAGCACGTCGTCAGCCATGATGAACGCGTTGAGCAGGGTGAGCTTCTGCTCGGACGCGAGTCTGAGTCTTTCGTTCGGGATGATGATGAGCGAGTCTACGCAGTCGCGCAGCTTTTCGATGCCCGCCTCAGCCTGCTCCATCTTCTTCTTGCCCTCGAAGATGAACGGTTTCGTGACGATGGCGACGGTAAGGATGCCCATTTCCTTTGCGATCTTCGCCACAACGGGGGTAGCGCCCGTTCCGGTGCCGCCGCCCATACCGGTCGTGATGAATACCATCTCCGCGCCCTGGAGCATATTGGTTATCTCTTCTTTATTCTCCTCAGCGGCTTTTGCGCCGACCTCGGGATTTCCGCCCGCGCCTCTGCCGTTGGTGAGCTTACTGCCTATAAGTATCGTTTTGTTTGCGCCGGAAGTCTCAAGTACCTGACTGTCGGTATTTATGGCGATGAATTCAACGCCGCGAACGCCCGCTTCGACCATGCGGTTGACCGCGTTGGTGCCGCCGCCTCCTACGCCTACTACCTTGATATTGACCTTGAAGTCGTTATTCTTCTTCTCTGCGAACTCGAGTGCCATTAGTTAGTCCTCCCAATTTATATCCTTGTATTTTTTCAAAAGTTTAATAAAAATCGTACAATAACGACAATTATATATAATTATGATAATACTTTTTGCCGTTCTCCGCAAGGATTTTCGAAATTGTTAATAATATGTTTACAATTTGACTTCGTGATCAATCGGCAAGGATGACCGATCCGACCGAAATATCGTGAGCGTCGACCTCTCCGCGCCTGTCCGACTCGAAGTTGTTTATCATCATCGAGGCGAATACGAGCTTGGTCGAGACGTCGGTCGAGTCGCCGATGTAAATACGGAAACGGTTTTCGTAGTTGAGATAGATGTTGTATTTGCTCGTAAGGTCGATCTCGGTTATACGGTCTTCGAGCTTGCTTTCCTCAAGTCCGGCGATAAGGGTCTCGACGTACTCGAACGTCAGGTCGTTTTCAAAACGTATATCCTCACCGACGACGGCATATTTGACCGTAGGGAGCTTCATCAGCGTCGCTCCTTCCGCCTCGAGCGATCCGAGGTCCGTTCCCCTTTCAAGCACACGCAGAGTTTTTGACAGAATGAAATACTCGCCGCTTAGCTCGCAGACGTACGAAGCGTTCTCCTCGCCTACCGTGATATTGACCGTGGACGGCAGACTGCGGGAAACGTCGACCTCGTTTATAAAGGCGAATTCGTTCTTTATCCCTTCCGAGACCTTCGTCCCTCTGAGCGCAAGCAGATTGTCTCCTTCTTTGATCCCGGACGCCTTGACGATCTCTTCGTCCGTGTAACGGGTGTTTCCGTCGACGTTGACCTCGCCGACTTTGAGAAACAGGTACATCGACAGAACGACGAACGCGCCTATGATGAGCAGAGTGAGCGCGACAACGCCTATCCTGCGCCATATTTTCTTTTTCAGGTGCTTGCTCCGCAGTTTTTCAAAACCCTCTTCCGACAACAGTTCGATGTCGCGGTCGAAGTCTTCGCGGTATTCGTTATCGTTCATTCTTTTTCCTTTGCTTTTATTTGCTTTCTTTTGCCTTGGCGTCGACCTTTTCTCTGACGCCGCGGTATATTATCTCGTTTGCGTTCCCGAGCGCGAATTGACGGACCGCCTTTCCCATGCTTTCAAGCTTGGCGTCGTTTTCGAGAAGAGAACTCACACATTCGCGCAGTGTTCCTTCGCCGAGGTCCTTTTCCTCGAACACTTCCGCCGCGCCCGCCCTTCCGAGTTCGTTCGCGTTCTTGAACTGGTGATTATCCGTGACGTTGGGAGACGGGACGAGAACCGAGGGTTTATTCATTATCGCAAGCTCCGACAGAGTCATCGCGCCCGCGCGGCATATAACGAGGTCCGCCGCCGCCATACGGACCGGCATATCGTAGATGTATTCGGTCATCTGAAAATTCGGGAGCGCGTCGAGTCCTCTTTTTTTCGCTTCCTCCCGCATCATTTCCCAGTCGTGCGACCCCGTCGCGTGGAGATAGAGGATGTTTTTGTTGTCTTTTATATAGTTTTCGGCGATATCGAGCGCGTTGAGGTTTACCGTACGCGCGCCGAGGCTCCCTCCGAAAGAGAGCAGGACTTTTTCGTATTTTTCGGCACCTATACGGCGCTTTGCTTCCGTTTTTTCAAGTTTTTCCGCGCCGGCAAGGAGCGGATTGCCCACTCGCACCGCTTTTTCGGGATATTTGAGCTTTTTCGCGGTCGATTCAAAGTTCGTGTAGATCGCGTCGACGTATCTTTCGAGCATTTTCACCGCCACTCCGGGAATGGCGTTCGACTCGTGAAGGAACGTGGGGATACCGAGGGACGCCGCCGCCTTCACGACCGGCCAGCATACGTATCCGCCCGTTCCGATCACCGCGTCGGGTTTGAACTCGCGGACGAGTTTTTTTGCTTTGCGGACCGACGTCACGGTCAGAAAAGCGGTCTTTATATTAGAGAGCGACAGGCTCCTTTTCAGACCTTGTATCTCGACGTGATAAACTTCGTATCCGTATTTCGGGACGAGCTTGTTTTCTATCCCGCGGGAAGTGCCTACGAAAGCGATGACGCTGTCTTTTTCTTTTTCTCTGATGGTGTTGGCTATGGCGATCGCGGGGTTGACGTGCCCGCCCGTGCCGCCTCCTGTCATTAAGACACGCATAAAACTATCTCCGTTCGGATGATCATTTTTCTCTGTATGAATAACGCGATATGGACAGTATGATACCGACCTCGACGAGCAGGATCGAAAGCGACGATCCGCCGTACGAGAAGAACGGCAGCGAGATACCCGTGTTCGGGATCATTCCCGTAACGACGAGCATATTGAGTATCGCCTGAACGGCGATCTTCGACGTGATACCCACGACGACGAGACGCGAATAGGTATCGGGAGCGCGCGAGGCGATCACGAGTCCGCGCCACACGAACGCTATGAACAGAGCGATAACGGAGAGCGCGCCTATAAATCCGAGTTCCTCGCAGATGATAGAGAAAATAAAGTCGTTCTGCGGCTGAGACACGAACATATGTTTCTGCCAGCTCTGTCCGAGTCCGACTCCGAAAAATCCTCCGGAGCCGACCGCGTTGAGTCCCTGGAGGGTCTGCCAGACCTCTCCCTGGCTCGAATAGTTCTCGGGGTGGAGCCATATATCGATCCTCTGTCTCGCGTACGGAACGAAAGATATGGCAAGGACTATCGCCGCGGCGAACGCTCCTCCGGCTCCGAGTATCCAGTTGAGTCTGCCGCCAGCGACGAAAATAACGACGACTCCTATGAGGAAGAGTATTATCGTACCTGAAAAATGCCTTTCGAGCGCGACCAGTCCGCAGGCTAACAGTACTATTCCCATCGGGAACAGCAGACCGTACTTGACGGGATACCACTTTTTGCGCGAGTTGAACGCGCGTTCCTCGTTTATCGACAGATATTTGGCAAGTGCAAGCACGAGTCCGAGCTTCATAAGCTCCGACGGCTGTACGGTGAAGCCGACTCCCGGGATGACGAGCCATCTCTGCGCGTCGCCCGCGCTGATACCGAACACAAGCACCGCGAGGAGCAGCAGGCATACTATGCCGTAGTAAGTCCATGTAAATTTATAGAAGAGCTTGTAATCGAGATGCGCGACTATCAGCATCGCCGTTACTCCGACAAGCGCCCAGATGACCTGACGCTTGATGAAATAAAAGCTGTCTCCCCTCGAAGAAAGAGCGTAAGCGTAGCTCGCCGAAAAGACCATGACCGAGCCGTAGCAAAGGAGCAGGATAACGATGATGAGCATGGCGCGGTCCATCCCGCCCTTGATCACCACTTTGTCCTGCGGCTTTATTATTGCGCCCGCCGCGATCTTACTTTGATCCGGCTTGCGTTCCCTCGGGACCGGTCTTTGTTCGTTCATATCCTGACTCCGAAATACGCGATGACCGAGAAGACCAGAGTCACGAATGAAAATACGGTGACTATTTTGATCTCCGACCAATCGCACTTTTCAAAATGATGGTGGATGGGACTCATTTTGAAGAGTCTCTTTCCGTGTGTGAGCTTAAAATATCCGACCTGAAGTATGACCGACGCGCTTTCGCAGACGTAGACGATCCCCGCTATAACGGCGATAAGCGGATCGTTTATCAGAAACGCCATCGCGATCACCGCTCCTCCGAGAAAAAGCGAACCCGTGTCGCCCATAAACACTCTTGCCGGATAGAAATTATATACGAGAAAACCGAGGCACGCTCCGATGACGACCGCCGAAAGGAGTTTCGTTTCGGGCGACCCGAGCGCGAACGACACGACGGCGAAAAACGCGCCGACGACCGCCGTAACGCTCGACGCCAGACCGTCTATGCCGTCGGTGAGGTTGACGGAATTCATTATTCCCGTCAGAAGGACGAGCGCAAGCACATAATAGAACCAACCGAGATCAACGTAAACAGAGGAAAAAGGAATATGAAGCTCGGTCGTAAGCCCGCCCTTGCCGACAAGAACGATCAGGAACAAAGCAGAAACGACAAGCTGGAGGAGATACTTCTGCCAGGCTTTAAGACCCTCGTTCTGCTTCTTGAAAAACTTTGCGTAATCATCTATGACTCCGATCCCGCCGCAAAGGAGCGCGTACCCGTAGGCGCCGAACAGTCTCCACGCGCTTACCGAAGGATCCGAAAGAGTCATATATATACCGAATCCGACGAACACGACGAAAGACGACGCGATAAATCCGAGTCCTCCCATCGTGGGGGTGCCTTCCTTCGATTTGTGCCAGCGCGGTCCTATGTCGAGTATCTTTTGCTGCATTTTGACCGAACGAAGGTAAGGTATGAGAAATCTTTCCGAAATAACCGTCAATATCAGAGTTGACGTCAGCGCGATGATGAATATAAGCGTGTCGTTCATTTCCCTTCTCCTTCGGTCTTGCGTTTATCTGTCGAGATATTTTATGACGTTTTCAAGCTCCACCGCCCTCGACGCCTTGAACAGTATCACGTCTCCGGGCAGGACGTCGCGCAGGATATGATCCGCCATACCTTTGGGGTCTTCCGTCTTGTTGTATGCGATAAGACAGGATTCGTCCATTCCGCTCTGGAGCGCGCCGACCGCGATCTCAAGCGCCTCCTCGCCGTAAGTATATAATCTGTCGATGCCGGTCTGAGCGATGAATTCGCCGACCGATCTGTGTAATTCGTCCGAATATTCTCCAAGCTCGCGCATCTGTCCGAGTACCGCCATCGTACGCTTGCTCTTTCCGAGATCGTGAAGCACCGATATCGCCGCTTTCATAGATTCGGGACTTGCGTTGTAGCAGTCTTCTATAACGGTAAAGCCGTTCAGCTCGTATATGCGCTGCCTCATTCCCGTAGTACGGTAGAGCATCAGTCCGTCGCGTATCTCTTTTTCGCAAAGTCCCGCGCGCAGACCGACGCAGATCGCCGCAAGCGCGTTATACACGTTGTGCAGACCGACTGCGGGGATCGTGACGTCCTTCATTTCTCCGGCGGGAGTTTTTACGTCGAACAGCGTCGTTCCGTCTCCGTTTCTCACGTTCGAGCCGAAAACGTCGGACTTTTCGTTCTTTATGCCGAACGAAAGCCGCGCGGGCGCCGCCTTCGCTCCCTCTTCGAGGAGCGGTTCATCGCCGTTATAAACGAGACATCCGCCTTTTCCGAGTCCTTTGACGATCTCAAGCTTCGCCTTTGCGATGTTCTCCCTCGAACCGAGGTTTTCTATATGAGCCGTTCCGACGTTCGTTATTACGGCGACGTCCGGCTCCGCCGTTTCGGTCATTTCTTCGATCTCGCCGAACTTGCTCATACCCATTTCAAGCACGAGCGCTTTGTGTATCGGGTTTATCGACATCACGGTCAGAGAAAGACCGTAGATCGTATTGAAATTACCTCCGCTTTTGAGAGTCGGGTACTTCACTCCGAGCAGAGCGGAGATAAACTCCTTCGTGGTGGTCTTTCCGACCGAGCCGGTGACCCCCACGGTGAACGGAGCGTACTCGCGTCTTATCTCCCTTGCGCATCTGCCGATCGCCGCGACCGAGTCTTCGACCAGAATATACGGCACGTCGACCCCTTCAGGCATCTTTTCGCACAGCACGCAGCAGGCGCCGTTTTCGACCGCTTTGGCGATATACTTATGCCCGTCGGTGTTTTCTCCGCGCAGAGCGACGAAAAGCGTATTTTTACCCGTTTCTCTCGAATCTATCGATACGGAGCTTATGAGTCGGTTCCCGTGAGCCTCTCCTCCGCAGTATTTTGCAAACGTTACGAGATCTTTCTCCGCAGAAAGTTCAATTATCATTGTCCCGAATCCTTTTTTTCGCCGCCTCTGCGGCTATTTTCCTTTCGTTGAAATCCTTTTTTCCGTCCTTGTCTATGACGTAGTTTTCGTGTCCTTTTCCCGCGAGCAGGATGACGTCTCCTTTTTCCGCGTCTCCGACCGCCCGTTCGACAGCGTCCTTTCGGTCGGGAATGACGTACACTCCGTCTTTTCGGGTGATCCCCGAAAGGACGTCGCGTATTATACTCATTCGGTCTTCAGTGCGGTCGTTGTCGGACGTGACGTAAAGTACGTCGGCGTATTTTTCCGCGATACGCCCCATCTCGCTCCGCTTGCCTCTGTCTCTGTCCCCTCCGCACCCGAAAAGCACGGCAAGCCTGCCTTTCGTCATGGGGCGGAGCGTTAAAAGCGCGTTTTCGAGCGCGTCCGGCGTGTGCGCGTAATC